>NZ_QGKS01000421.1 GCF_003172935.1 Micromonospora sicca
CCTGGGCGCGGGGCGTGAGGTGTGGGGTCGGGCGGGGCCGGTCTTCGACCGGTCCTTGCGGCTGGCCTTGGTGGTCGGGGTGACGACGGCTTTGGCTTCGAGCTTGTCCACGACCGAGCGGATCATCATGGCATGGTTGGTGCGGTCGATGACGGTTTTGGCCTGATGGGCCAGGCCGCGGGCTGCGATGCGGCGCCAGGCGCCGTGGTCGCGGTCTCCCTGCCAGCCGCAGCTTTCTCTGTTGGGGCAGATGGCCCACTTCCAGCCCGCCGTGGTGGGCCGGTCGGGGGCTTTGCGGTGCCACAGCGGGGTCAGGCATTGCGGGCAGTGCTTTGAGGTGTTCCGGGCTGGGACGGTGACCACGGCGATACCGGCCTCGGCGGCGAGGTGCCGCATGCGGTCGGTGATCTGGCCGCGCACCTGCTGGGACAGGCGCGTGTTGTGGGTGCGGCCCATGCCCTTGGCTTCCATCGACCGCAGGTCTTCGAGGTAGATGACGGTCGTCCCGGCGGCAATCGCTTGGTCGACGGCCCAGCGCGCGGCAGCCCAAGCGAGCGCGTCGTTGAGGTGCGACCTGCGACCGGACACGTGCCGGATCTCGCCGCGCAGCACCTCGTGTTTCGCGGTCAGGTGTTCGTCGGGGCGGCCGTCGATCAGCCGCACGTACTGGTCGTCCTTGGCGTGCAGCCGCTCTGACAGGCGCCGGAGGCGGTGCTGCTTGGCGAGGACGCCGGCGGCGCGGAACTGGGCACCGGCGCCGAGGGAGGTGATCCGGCCGTTGTCGTGGAGTCGTACGGCCCCCGCGCTGAGGAGGGTGTTGAGTCCCCAGTCCACGCCGAGCGCCACCGTGTGCCCAGCGCGCTGGGCCTTCGGCACGGCGTGCGTGTACGCGACATCGGCTCGCACCTGCCGGCCGGTTACGCGGAGGGTGGGCAGGTGCACAACCGCGCCCGCAGGGACCGTGGACGGCAGCGTGATCGGGCACTGCACCCACGTCCAGTCCCGGTACGCCTGCGGATCGGGACGGGTGGGCAGCTGCAAGCGGAGCAGCGCCCTCGCCGGGTCGGTCTCGGAACGCTCGATCGTGGCCTGCTGCCCGTCGCACGCGGCGAGCAGCAGCATCCGCGGGATCTTCGGGGTGCCTTCGAGCTCGAACACGTCCACGGGCAGGCGGCCGTTGGCCTTGCCGAACTTGGCGGCCTGCCGGGTTCGGCCCTTGATGATGCTGGACGGCAGATACTCCCCGCCAGGGATCGAGGCCCGCACCTGATCCCACTCGACCGGAGTGCGCTTACGCGGCTCGGCCGGCCACGTCGCCAGCACCCCGGCGGTCAGATCAGCGCGCCACTTCGCCGAGCGCAGAGCACGCCCAGCCTGCTCCTGGGCCATGCGCACGATCCGGTCATTGACCTTCACACCCTCAGGCGTGGCGGCGGTCCAGCCCAGGCGCCGCAGCGCCATCCACGCGTTCGACGGCAGTTTCCGACCGCCCGCGTCCTCCCCGGAGGCCAACACATCCACATCTGCGCTGTTCCAGTGCTCGCCCATCAGAGCGCAGACCATGCCCGCCACCAGGCCGGTACACCAGCCGACACGTTCGGCAAGCACGGCCTGGGACAGGACTTCGCCGGTCTTCTCGTCCACACCTGCACGCACAAGGATGCGCGCGCACGCGGTGCGGGAGGTCTCGCCCTCGGCCAGCGGCAACTTCCGGCTCACCGGCCACCAGCCTGGCATTGCCCCGACTCGGCCAGCAGGCCACCCCGGTTCTCGGCCGGTCGCATCCCGTACAGGCGCCCGACGAACGTGGCGACGACAGAAACGAAGTCCTCGACGAGTTCTTCCCGCCCGCCGAGCTTCTTCGGCTGGAGCACTTCGAGGGCGGCCCTGTGCACGGCGAGCAGGTGTTCGAGCCAGCCGACACCGAACCTTGCAAGCCGGTCCTCATGCGTGACCCGGACCACGGTGATGCTTCCGTCGGCAACGGCCCGCAGCAGCCGGTTGAGGCCGGTCCGGTCCTCCCGCAGGCACGAGGCCCGGTCACGGAAAACCTTGACGACCTCGCCGGTGGAGGTGGGCCGCAGCTCGTTCTCGTGCGCCTCCAACGAAGACTCCCGCCCACTGGAGCCGCAGACGCGCACGTACAGGCCCCCCAAGCGAAAACGCTCACCGCCGGTAGAAACCTTCATCGCCTCGACATCAATCGAGGAGAACCGGCGCTCACGGCCAACCCAAGTCACCGGAATCTTCCCCGAGCCAGCCCAAAGACCAAGCGTCACGGGATGAACACCGAGACGCTTCACGGCCTTTGACAGCCGAAGAAATTCCACACGATCAATCTATGATCACCGAGGATTCTTAATCAAATCAGTCAGCCTGCTGGTGTTCGCCGCATGGCGGGCCGGCTACGGCGCCCTGGCGGCGGTGGCCCTGGAACGGGTGCTCGCCGCCCGTCCCGACTACTCCCTCGCGCTGCTCCTCGACGACCTGCTCCGGCGCGGCGTGCCCCCGTCCGAGCTGGACGGTTGGCCGGCCGTCGGTTTTCCCGGGGTGGTCCGCCGCCGGGCCTGCCGCCGCATCCCACGCCGGAGCGTCTGATGACGGGCGACGGTTCGTCCGCGCCGGCTGCCGCCGTCGGGCCGGGCGGATCTGCGGCGCCCGGCCCGTCACCGGCGACGCTGCCGGGTACCGCCCGCTGGACGCGGTCGGTGGCTCCGGCGTGGCGGTGCAGCCGGGCGACCAGGTCCGGGTCCGGCTCAGTCGACCTCGGTGAGCCGGTGGGCGCCGGCGTAGACGTTCATGGTCCGGCCGCGCAGGAAGCCGACCAGGGTCATGCCGGCGTCGTCGGCCAGCTCGGCGGCGAGGGTGCTGGGCGCGGAGACTGCCGCGAGCAGCGGCACGCCGGCCATCCACGCCTTCTGGGTCAGCTCGAAGCTGGCCCGGCCGGAGACCAGCAGCAGGTGCCCGGCCAGCGGCAGCCGCCGCTCCCGCACCGCCCAGCCGACCACCTTGTCGACGGCGTTGTGCCGACCCACGTCCTCGCGCAGCACCACCAGGTCGCCGTCCGGGGTGAAGAGGCCGGCCGCGTGCAGTCCGCCGGTCCGGTCGAAGGCCCGCTGGGCCGCGCGGAGCCGGTCCGGCAGGGCCACCAGCACCTCCGCCGGCACGGTCACCGGGTCGTCCCGCACCGCGAAGAGCGAGCGGGTCCGTACGGCGTCGATGCTCGCCTTGCCGCAGACCCCGCACGAGCTGGTCGTGTAGAAGTTGCGGGACGGGTCGGTGGCGGGCTCCGGCACGCCGGGGGCCAGCACCACGTCGACCACGTTGTAGGTGTTCGGCGTCTCCGCCCCGGCGCAGAGCTGGGCGGTGTGCACGTCGTCGGCGGACCGGATCAGCCCCTCGGTGAGCAGGAAGCCGATCGCCAGGTCCAGGTCGTCGCCGGGGGTGCGCATGGTCACCGCGAGCGGGCGCCGCCGGCCGGGGCCGGCCCGGCCGACCCGGATCTCCAACGGCTCCTCCACGGCCAGGGTGTCCTGCCTGCGGATCCGGGCGCGTCCGTCCGCCGCCGCGTCGAGGTCGATCCGGAGCACCCCGCGCCGATCAGTCGCCCGTCCCATCCCGCCATCCTGCCCCGCCCGGCCGCCCCGTCGCCCGGCGGGCGTACGGCGCGTGCCGCAGGGCGGCGGCCCGGCGCGTTTCGGCAGGGCGACGGTGTGCCCCGCGCCGCAGGGCGACGGCCCCGGCCGGTGCCGCAGAGCGAGGGCTGTGTCCGTGCCGCAGGGCGGCGTCCGGCGCGTTCCGCAGGGCGACGTGCGGCGGGTGCCGCACCCGGGTTGCGGCGAACGGCGATTATCGAGGGCTCGGACACGGCGACCTGCCGCACCCCGAGTGGACCAAGCCGCCGTGCGCACGGGCGCCCGGCGGCCGTGGGTGGCGGCCCGGGTTACCGTGGCCGGGTGACGGCGTACGCGGCGGTGCTGCTCGCGGGTGGTGCGGCGCGCCGGATGGGCGGGGTGGACAAGCCGGCGCGCCCGGTCGGCGGCCGGCCGATGCTGCACCGGGTGCTGGCGGCGGTCGCCCAGGCCGAGTCGCGGATCGTGGTCGGTGCGGCCGGTTCCGTCCCGCCCGGCGTGCGGGTGACCCGGGAGGAGCCGTTCGGCGGTGGCCCGGTCGCCGCCACCCGGGCCGGGATCGACCTGCTCGACCCGGGTACGGCCACCGTCGCCCTGCTCGCCGCCGACCTGCCGCTGCTCACCGCCGAGGCGGTCGACGCCCTGCTGCGGCAGCTCGCCGGGTCGACGGTCGACGGGGCCTGCTACGTCGACGGTGACGGGCGTCGGCAGCAGCTCTGCGGCGTGTGGCGGGTCGCCGCGCTGCGGGCCGCCCTGGACCGGCTCGCCGGGCAGCGGGGCGACACGCTCGACGGGGCTCCGGTGCGGGCGTTGCTGGCCGGGCTGGCGGTGCGGGAGGTGGCCTGGTCCGGCTCCGGCCCGCCGCCCTGGTTCGACTGCGACACTGACGATGACGTACGCCGGGCCGAGGAGTGGACACGATGACGGTGATGGACGACTGGGTCACGGCGGCCTGCGCCGAGCTGGGTCTCGACCCGGCTCAGGTGCCCGTGCCGGTCGTGCTCGACCTGGCCCGGGACGTGGCCCACCAGGTGCTGCGTCCGGGCGCGCCGGTGTCCGCGTACCTGCTGGGGCTCGCCGTGGGGCGCGGCGCCGATGCCGCCGGGGCGGCGTCCCGGCTCAGCGAGCTGGCCGCCAGCTGGCCGGTCGAGCTGGACGGCACCGGCCCGGCCGAATAGCCGATCGAGCTGGGCTCGGGGCGAACAGCCGATCGAGCTGGACGGCGCCCGCCGGCGAACAGCCGATCGAGCTGGACGGCACCCGCGGGGCGAACAGTCGATCGAGGTGGGCGGCGGCCCGGCCGAGTGGGCGGACAGCTGGACGGCGCCGGCCCGGCTCGGCCGTCGCGGCGCGGCGACCGGCCCGCTCGCCGGCGGGATGTGGCTGGTCGCGGCGGACCCTTGGCGGGCCGGTGTCCGATCCAGGTCGGCCTGATTCGGCCCCCACCGTCCGTGGGTAGGGTGGCCATGACGGACGGAGGCGATCATGACGGCAGACCACTCCTCGGTGCCGACGGATGACCCGGCCGGCGGTGCGCCGGAGCAGTACGAGTCGATCCTGCTGGACGAGCCGACCACCGCCGACCTGCGGGCGAAGGTGACCGAGGCCTGGCGGGAGTTCGCCCGCGCGCTGGCCGACCGGCTGCGGGGCCTGCCCACCGGCGCGCACGTGGAGCTGACCCTCGACCCCACCGCCTCGGGCACCGGGGACGCCGTCTACTCGATCAGCGTGGACGCCGGCGCGGAGGGCAGGCTCGCCGCGCGGGCGGTCGGCAACGCCACCCTGCCGCAGGGCTACCGGCTGGATCGGGCCGCCGTCGCCGACATGATCGCGCTCGGCTGGTCCCCGCCCGGCGTGGTCGAGGGCTCCGGCGAGCAGTTCGGCCTGAGCTGCGACGTCTCCGAAGCCACCCGGCTCGCGGCGGTACTCTCCCGCACACTGCGCGACGTCTACGGCGCGCCGCACCCCGCCTTCCTCGTCTACCTGGTGCACGACGCCGAGGGGGAGCCGCTGCCGGTGGAGCCCATGGGCACGGCGCGGAGCGAGTTCGGGCCGGACCGGGACGTCGAGTCCGACCTCGACGAGGCGCTGGCCGCGGCGGCCACCGCCCAGGCCGGCGAGAACGACGTGCTGGCGCTGGAGGAGCGGGTCCGTACGGTCGTCTCCACGATGCTCAAGTCGACGTCCGACCAGTTGCAGGTCGACTCGGACGGTGACATCAACATCCGGGCCGGCTCCGCCATGGTCTTCGTCCGGGTACGCGACAATCCGCCCCTGGTCGACGTCTTCTCCCCGGTGCTCACCGAGGTCGAGCCGACCGAGCGCCTCTACGTGAAGCTCTCCGAGTTGACCAACCGGATGCCGATCGGCCGGCTCTACTGCGCCGACGACACGGTCTGGGCCTCCATCCCGGTCTTCGGCCGGAACTTCCAGCCCACCCACCTGATGCTCGCCGTCCAGGTGATGACCGGGCTGGCAGACGAACTGGACGACCGGCTGCACGGTGAGTTCGGCGGCAAGCGCTTCTTCGGCGAGGGGGACAAGCCGTCCCGCCCGCAGGATGAGCACCGCACCGGCATGTACCTCTGACCGCCCACGGCGGACCCGGGCGCGCGGACGCGGGCAGGCGCGCGGGCGGCCTCAGTGGAGGTCGAGGAGGGTCTTGCCGACGGTGGCCCGGGATTCCATCGCCGCATGCGCCTCGGCCGCCCGTTCCAGCGGGAAGCGCTGCCCGATCAGCGGTCGCAGCCGCCCGGCCGCCGTCTCGGCCAGCGCCCGCTCGGTGAACCCGCGTAGCGTCGGCGGGTCGGCGGTCGGGCGGAGCAGGGTCACGCCGCGGGCCGCCACGAGGTCGGCCGGCAGGTCGGCCCAGGCGCCGCTGGCCAGCCCGAAGCTCAGCATCCGCCCGCCCGCGTCCAGCAGGTCGAACGCGGCCCGGGCCAGCGCCCCGCCGACCCCGTCGAAGACCACGTCCACGCCGCCGGTGGCCGCCCGGACCTGGTCGGTCCAGTCCGGGCGGCGGTAGTCCACCACCACGTCGAGGCCGCGTTCGCGCAGCAGGGCGACCTTCCGGGCGCCCCCGGCGGCGGCGACGACCCGCGCGCCGGCCGCCGCCGCGAGTTGCGCCAGCAGGATGCCGACCCCGCCCGCCGCCGCCTCGACCAGCACCCGTTCGCCGGGCCGCAGTTGCGCCGTGTGCGCCAGCATGGTGGCGGTACGGCCGTCGGCGAACACCGCGACGGCCTCGTCCAGCGGCAGCCCGGCGGGCACCTCGACGGGCAGGTCGTGGTTCACCACGACCCGCTCGGCGTAGCCTCCCGAGCCGCCGGTCCCGCTGACCACCCGCCGGCCGACCAGTTCCGGGTCGACGTCGGGACCGACGGCGGCGATCACGCCGCCGACCCCGTTGCCGGGGATCAGCGGCGGCGTGGCGGGGAACGGCCCGAAGCCGGTCGCCCGGAACATGGTCTCCACGAAGGTGAGGTTGGCGTGGGCCACCTCGATCAGCACCTGCCCCGGTCCGGGCACCGGATCCGGCGCGGGCCCCGGCACCAGCACCTCCGGACCCCCGAACTCCCGCAGCCACACCGCGCGCACCTGTCCCCCTTCCGCCGTCCCGCCCCCACTGAACAACCTCAACCGGGATTCAAGTCAACCCCGCGACCGGCGAGCGGTGCGCCGCGTCGGGTGACCGGCAGCCGGCCGGTGGGTCCGGCGGTCCGGCGGTCGACGGGCGGCGAGCGGCCGGCCGCGAGCGGCCCGGCGGGCCTGGAGCGGCGGGGGGGGGCCGGAAGCC
>NZ_QGKS01000090.1 GCF_003172935.1 Micromonospora sicca
GCCCTGGTCGCCGCCGCCCTGGTCGCCGCCGCCCTGGTCGCCGCCGCCCTGGTCGCCGCCGCCCTGGTCGCCGAAGTCCCCGCCCTGGTCCTGGCCGTCGCCGAAGCCCTCCTGGTAGCCGGCCTCGTAGCCGTAGCCCGGGTCGGCGAAGGCGGGCGAGAAGAGCGCGTCGGCGATCAGGATGCCGCCGAGCACGCCGGCCCCGGTGCCGAGCGCGGTCTTCCACCAGGGCGTCGAGTACCAGCCGGCGGGCACCGGACGGCCCTGCCAGTTGCCGCCCGGGTAGTAATAGGGCGTCTGGTTGCCCGGCTGCGGGCCGGCCCGGTAGGTCTGCCCCTGCACGTTGACCTCACGCTCCTTGGTGAGCATGCCGGCGCCCCGGGCGGCGGCCAGCGGCGGCAGCTCCGGGCCCGGGTCGATGCCCAGCGCGGTGCGGGCGGCCCGGATGTAGGCCAGCCCCTCCAGCGCGGTCTCCCGGGCCAGCGCGAACTGGTGCGGCGTCCCCGCCTGCTCCAGCTGCGACCCGGCCGCGTTGTACCGCTCACCGGCGTCGGCCAGCGCCTGCCGCACCGCCGGCGCGTCGCCGTGCAGGTTCATCAACTGCCCGCCGAGGCGCTCGTACCAGCGCTGCGCCTCCGCGCGGGCGTCGGCCAGCTCGGTGGCCCGCCGGGCCCTGCTCCCCCACCGCCAGAACACGAGCGCACCTCCGAGCAACAGGACCAGGATCACCCACAGGGCAGCTTCCATACCCCCGAACGTACCCACCGGGCGCTCGTCGTACCCGTTTGGCAAGCTCTCGGGCATGGACTTCGCGACGCTGGCCGTGGTGGTGCTCTGCCTCGCCGCGGGCGGCGCGGTCGGCTGGCTGGCCGCCCGGTCCCGCGCGGCCACCCAGATCGCCCGGTTGGAGGCGACCCTGGAGGCCACCCGGGCGGGCGAGGGGCGGCTGGAGCAGTCGATGCGGGCGCTCAGCTACGAGGCGACCGCCCAGTCGCAGGAGGCGGTCGCCCGGGCGGTGGCCCCGCTGCACGACACCCTCCGGCGGTACGAGCAGCGGGTCGCCGAGCTGGAGCACGACCGGGTCGACGCGTACGCCGAGCTGCGGGAGCAGGTCCGGGCGATGAGCACGGTCTCCGGGGAGCTGCGCACCGAGACCAAGCAGCTGGTGGCCGCGCTGCGGGCGCCGCAGGTGCGGGGGCGCTGGGGCGAGCACCAGCTCCGCCGGATCGTCGAGGCCGCCGGCCTGCTGGAGCACTGCGACTTCGACGAGCAGGTCACCGCCGCCACCGACCACCAGGGGGTCCGCCCCGACCTGGTGGTCCGGCTGCACGGCGGGCGCAGCGTGGTGGTCGACGCCAAGGCGCCCTTCGACGCGTACCTGACCGCGATGGAGGCGCGCGACGAGCGGGGGCGGGACACCCACCTCGACGCGCACGCGCGGCACCTGCGGGCGCACGTGGACGCGCTCGCGGCGAAGACCTACTGGGCGGCCTTCGACTCGACGCCGGAGTTCGTGGTGCTCTTCGTGCCGGCCGACCCGTTCCTCGACGTGGCGTTGCAGCGCGACCCGACGCTGCTGGAGCACGCCTTCGCCCGCAACGTGGTGCTCGCGACCCCGGCCACCCTGGTGGCGCTGTTGCGCACGGTGGCCTACTCGTGGCGGCAGGAGGCGTTGGCGCGCAACGCGGTGGCGGTGCATTCCCTGGCCCGCGAACTGTACGGGCGACTGTCCACCCTGGGCGACCACGTCGGCAAGCTCGGCGCATCGCTCGGCGGGGCGGTGACCGCGTACAACCGGGCGGTCGGGTCGCTGGAGGCGCGGGTGCTGGTCAGCGCGCGCAAGCTCGCCGAGCTGGGCGTCTCCGACCAGGAGCTGGCCACCCCGGCGCAGGTGGAGCTGGCACCCCGGCAGCCGCAGGCCCCGGAGCTGGTCGGGACCGGGAACGAGGGCGGGTCCACATCGGCCGAACGGTCAGCAGACATCGACGTTTAACACGGCCGGTGTGACGATGACGGCCGACCCACGTCACGGACCGGTCACAACCTACGTCTCGGTAGTGACATCGACGCCGGCCACCCCGAAGGATTTCGCTCACGCGTGCCCTGTTTCTGAAGGGCCCTGTTCTCTGGAGGAAGAGAACGTGAGTAAACCCCGCAACCTGAGCCGGCGTACCTCCGCCGCGCTCTTCGCCTCGGTCCTGGCGGCCGGCGCCATGACCGTGGGGGGTGGCGCCGCGACCGCGAGCGCCGCCCCCGCCACCACCCCCGACGCCTCGCAGCCGACCGCCGTCGAGACGCTGGGCGCGCACGACGCCAAGCTCCTCGACGAGGCGGAGGCGAAGCACGCCCCGACCGTCACCCTGATCATCGCCGCCAAGAAGGGGTCGGCCAAGAAGGTCGCCGACGGCCTGAAGGGCCTGGGCGCCTCCATCAGCGAGCGGTACGACCAGGTCGGCTACCTGCTGGCCAAGGTCCCCACCGCGAAGGTCCTCAAGGCCGCCACGCTGCCCGGCGTCTCCGCCGTCGACCTCGACGAGACCATCAAGCTCCCCGACCCGGCCCCCGAGGCCGCCCCGGCCGGCGCGAAGACCGCCGAGCAGGGCGAGACCCTGGCCGGCCCCGGTGGGGACACCGGCGCGGTCAACCCGTACATGCCGACCAACGAGACCGGCGCGGAGGCCTTCAAGGCCGCGCACCCGGAGTGGGACGGCCGCGGCGTCACCATCGGCATCATGGACTCCGGCATCGACCTGGACCAGCCGGCGCTGCAGAAGACCACCACGGGTGAGCGCAAGATCGTCGACTGGGTCACCGCGACGGACCCGCTCGAGGACCCCACCTGGCGTCGGATGAACAACGAGGCCACCGGCCCGACCTTCAGCATCGCGGGCGCCACCTGGACCGCCCCGGCCGGCGCCTACCGGTTCAACCTCTTCCGGGAGAACATCACCGCGGCCAGCGACCCGGCCGGTGACGTCAACCGGGACGGCGACACCACCGACGCATGGGGCATCCTCTACGACCCGGCCAACGGCAACATCTGGGTCGACGTCAACCAGAACAACAACTTCACCGATGACGAGCTGATGCGGCCGTACAAGGAGAAGTTCCAGGTCGGCCACTTCGGCACGGACAGCCCGGCCACCGCGGTCCGCGATCAGATGCCGTTCGTGGTCGAGTACCGCCGCAACGTGGACACCTCGCCGATCGGCATCCCGGGCACCTGGGACTACGTGAACATCGGCATCATCGAGGCGACCCACGGCACGCACGTCGCCGGCATCACCGCCGCCAACGACATGCTGGGCAACAGCGCCTTCGACGGCGCCGCCCCCGGCGCCAAGCTGGTCTCCGCCCGGGCCTGCTCCTGGGGCGGCGGCTGCACCGCCGCGGCGCTCACCACCGGCATGGCCGACCTGGTGATCAACCGCAAGGTCGACGTGGTCAACATGTCGATCGGCGGCCTGCCGGCGCTCAACGACGGCTCGAACGCCCGCGCGAACCTCTACAACGACCTGATCAACACGTACGGCGTGCAGATGTTCATCTCGGCCGGCAACTCCGGCCCGGGCCTGAACACCGTCGGCGACCCCTCCGTCGCCACCGACGTGGTCAGCGTCGCCGCGAACATCAGCAAGGACACCTGGCTGGCCAACTACGGCTCGGTGGTCCGCAAGGACAACGCGCTGTTCAACTTCTCCTC
Organism: Micromonospora sicca; assembly: GCF_003172935.1. Classification (GTDB taxonomy): domain Bacteria; phylum Actinomycetota; class Actinomycetes; order Mycobacteriales; family Micromonosporaceae; genus Micromonospora; species Micromonospora sicca. The sequence continues at coordinate 3,704 of NZ_QGKS01000090.1, forward strand.
GCGCGGCCCGCGTGAGGACGGCGGCTTCAAGCCGAGCATCTCCGCCCCCGGCTCGGCCATCTCCACCGCGCCGACCTGGCAGCCGGGCAACCCGGTCCCCGAGGCCGGCTACCCGCTGCCCCCGGGCTACCAGATGCTGAACGGCACCTCGATGGCCTCCCCGCAGGCCACCGGCGCCGCCGCGCTGCTGCTGTCGGCCGCGAAGGCGACCGACAAGGGCGTCACCCCGGCCGCGCTGCGCCGGGCCATCTACACCTCCGCCAAGCCGATCGCCGGCGTCCCGACGTACGGCCAGGGTTACGGCATGTTCAACGTGCCGGGCGCGTGGGGCCTGCTGGCCGCGGGCGTGCAGACCCGGAGCTACACCTCCGCGGCGCCGGTCTGCACCGAGCTGTCGGAGAACCTGACCAGGTACAACAAGGCCTCCGGCGAGTTCGAGCCGACCCCGAACGTGGGCACCGGCGTCTACAACCGCTGCGCTGCTGACCGCGGCGGCCAGAAGGTCAAGGAGAGCCGCTACTACGAGGTCAAGCTGACCCGGACCAGCGGCCCGAACAAGGGCGTCGCGCACAACGTCGCGTTCCGCGGCAACGACGGCACGTTCACCGCGCCGCAGGTCGTGTGGCTGCCGCTGAACAAGACCGTCACCGTCAAGGTCAAGGCGAAGCCGCTGACCGCGGGGGCGCACGGCGCGATCATGACGATCGACGACCCGGCCACCTCGGTGGTCGACTTCGAGGTCTCCACCGTCGTGGTCGCCTCGAACGCGGTCTCCGCCCCGGAGTACTCCTTCTCCGGCGGGGGTTCGGTCGAGCGGAACAGCTTCACCTCGTACTTCGTGACGGTGCCGCAGGGCGCGGGCGCGCTCCAGGTCAACCTCTCCGGCATCGCGACCGGTTCGCAGACCCGGTTCATCGCCGTCAACCCGTACGGCGTTCCGGTGGAGAGCACCGCGAGCACCGCCTGCTACACCAACTTCTCCGACGCCGCCGCCTGCAAGCCGCAGGAGCGGGACTACCAGAACCCGATCGCGGGGGTCTGGGAGATCGAGGTGGAGTCGCGGCGGACCTCGCCGGCCCTGGACAACCCGTTCCAGCTCCAGGCTCGGGTGCAGGGCGTCAAGGTCGAGCCGGCCGTGGTCGAGCTGCCGGCGGTCACCGCCGGCGCCCCGACCGAGGTGAGCTGGGGCCTGACCAACACGTTCGGCCCGGTCCAGGTGACCGGCGTGGGTGGCCCGCTCTCCAGCGTGCGCGCCGAGCGGCCGACCATCGCCGAGGGCGCCGTCCAGGAGTACCTGGTGGACGTCCCGGCGGGGGCGACCTCGTTCACCGCCCGGATCGGCAACACCGCCAACCTGGGCGCCGACCTGGACCTGTACGTCTTCCTCGGCACCACCGAGGTCGGCCGCGCGGCCGACGGTGACTCCGAGGAGGCGGTGACCCTGAAGAACCCGGCCGCCGGCACCTACCGGGTCCGGATCGACGGGTACGCCGTCGACGGCCCGGGCACCAGCACCGCGTACGACTACCGGGACTCCTTCTCGGCTACGGCGCTGGGCTCGCTGTCCGCCCCGAACACCCCGCTGTCCCTGGCCAACGGCGCCACCGCCACCCTCACGGGTACGGTGACCGCCCTGGCCGCCCCGGCCGCCGGTCGCGAGCTCTACGGCGACCTGGCCGTCACCACCACCGAGGGCGCGGTCGTCGGCCGCGGCTCGGTGGCCATCGGCTCGGTGAACTGACCGCCCGCTGAACCAAGGAGCCCCGCCCCCGTTCCCGGGGGCGGGGCTCCGCCCGTTCCGGCCGGGACCACCCCTGTGATCATGAAATTGTTGTCGCGACACGTCCCGGCGGGTGACAACAACTTCATGATCGACCCGGGGGAGGCCGGGGAGGGCTGGTCAGCGCCGGGTGCCAGAGGTCAGGCGGGGCGGGCGGCTGCGACGACGAAGGGGGTGCCCTGTTGGCAGGTGGTCATCATGCCGGGCTGGGAGCGGCCGGTGACCGTGACCCGGGCGCCGGGCTTCAGCACGTCGCGGGGGCCGCCGATGAGCAGGTTGCCGTCGAGCAGCAGGCAGTTGGGCTCGACCCCGGCCTGGATGGTGCCGGTGAGGGTGGTGTCACCCGCCGGCGGGGGCTTCGTCGGACCGGGGGTGCCCTTGGGCGGCTTCGTGGGCAGCGGGTCGACCGGGTTCTGCGGGTCGTTCGGGCTGTTGGTCGGGTTCGGGTTCGGCTGGCTGGTCACCGGGGCTGCTCCCGTCGGGGTGGCGGTGCCGTCCGTACCGGCCTGGCCGCCGCAGGCGCTCAGCGCCGCGCAGACGACCAGGGCGGGGACGGCGAGCCGAAGGTTCCTCATACCCGTATCGGACGTACGGCTGGGGTGGTTCGTTCCCGGCGGCCGGTCAGCCCTGCGCGGCGGTCGCGGCGGCCTTCATGTCCCGCTTGAGCTCCTGCGGCAGCGAGAAGGTCAGCCGCTCGTTGGCGGTGGTGATCTCCTCGACGTCGGTGAAGCCCCGCTCGGCCAAATGCGCGAGCACCTGCTGGACCAGCTCGTCGGGCACGCTGGCGCCGGAGGTGACACCGACCGTGCCGGCGCCGGCCAGCCAGGCGTCGTCGATCTCGTCGGCGAAGTCGACCAGGTGACCGGCGCGGGCGCCGGCGTCCAGGGCGACCTCGACCAGGCGCACCGAGTTGGAGGAGTTGCGCGATCCGACGACGATCACCACGTCGCAGTCGGGGGCGATCTCCTTCACCACGTGCTGCCGGTTGGAGGTCGCGTAGCAGATGTCGTCGCTGGGCGGCGACTGGAGCAGCGGCAGCCGAGACTTGAGCCGGGCCACCGTCTCCAGCGTCTCGTCCACAGACAAGGTGGTCTGCGAGAGCCAGACGACCTTGTTCGGGTCGCGCACGGTGACCTTGTCGGCCCCGTCCGGGCCGTCGACCAGCTGGATGTGCGCGGGGGCCTCACCGGCGGTGCCGACGACCTCCTCGTGCCCCTCGTGGCCGATCAGCAGGATGTCGTAGTCCTCGGCGGCGAACCGCTTGGCCTCCTGGTGCACCTTGGTGACCAGCGGGCAGGTCGCGTCGATCGCCTTGAGCGAGCGCGCCCTGGCCTGCTCGTAGACCTCGGGGGCCACGCCGTGCGCGGAGAAGATCACGGTGGCGCCCTCGGGCACCTCCTCGTTCTCCTCCACGAAGATCGCGCCCTTGGCCTCCAGGGTCTGCACCACGTGCTTGTTGTGCACGATCTGCTTGCGCACGTAGATGGGCGCGCCGTAGAGCTTCAGCGCCTCCTCGACGGTCTGCACCGCCCGGTCCACGCCCGCGCAGTAGCCGCGAGGCTTGGCCAGGAGCACGCGCTTGCCGGTCCGGGAAGTCGTCTCAGCCTGAGTCACCCGCCCATCCTACGTGCCCGGTTTTCCGACGGCAGCGGCTGCGACCCGCGCCACATAAGGCCGCACGGGCTGGCGGAATGACCGGACCGGCAGCGCGCGGGGCCACCGGAGACCCCTGCACGGGTACGAGAGGACGCGCGCCCTGGTGATCCAGAAGACCCCTGACGAGATCGAGCTGATGGCCCGGGCGGGTTCCGTCCTGGCCGAGGTGCACGAGGTGCTGGCCGAGGCGGCCGCCCCCGGCGTCACCACCCCGGAGCTGGACGCGCTCGCCGCCGAGATCGCGGCCGAGGCGGGCCCCGGGTCCTCACCGCCCGCCCCACGGAGACC
>NZ_QGKS01000234.1 GCF_003172935.1 Micromonospora sicca
GGTGCGGACCTCCAGCAGCCGCTGGTCCGGGTTCAACGCCCAGCCGGAGACCCGGATCAGCGGGTTCTCGTCCAGCGACTCGACCTGCGGTGGTTCGACGTACCGGCGCGGGTCCGCCGGGCGGTCGTCCACCTGACCGGCCACCACCGGGGCGAGCAGGGCGGCGAGCCCGACCACCGCGGCCACCCCCGCCGCGCCGGCGGCGAGCAGCCGGACCCGGACCGCGGCGCGTACCGCCGGGGCGAGGCCGGCCGACGGGTCGCCGGTCTCCGGTCCGTCCCGCCGCGACGGTGCCGCCAGGCCCACCGCGGCGACCGCCGCGAACGCCACCGTCGGCCAGATCGCCGGCTGCGCGTTCGGGCCGACCACGTAGAGCGCGCCCGCGTAGAGCAGGGCCGGCGGCAGGTAGCCGAGCAGCACCCGGCCGGCCCGCAGCGCCACCTCCGCGCCGGCCAGGCCCGCGAGCCAGGCGGCGACCAGCGGCAGCAGCACCGTGTCCGGCGCCGGTTCGACCGGGATCATCGCGGTCAACAGCCGGGGGATGGCGTTGCGGGCGGCGTCCGCGGTCACCGCGCCGAGGCTCCCCGGCAGCTCGGCGTGCGCGGCGGCCAACCGCAGCGCCAGCGCCGTCCAGCCGGCCAGGGCGAGCACCGACAGCGGCGCGACCAGCCAGGACGCCAACCGTCGGGCGGCCACGCTGACCAGCACCGACCCGACCGCGGCGCCGACCAGCAGGCGGGTCAGCAGCGACCCCGCGTACACCCGGTCGAGGACCACGCCGGCCAGGACGATCATGGTGATCAGCGCCAGCGGCACCGGCACGGCGCCCAGCACCCGCGTCACGGCCCCACCGCGCCACCCCTGCCTTGGCGGCGGTCCGGCCGGCGCGTCCGCGTCGCGCGGCGGCGCCAGGCTCACCACCGGCGGACCCCGTCCCACTCGGCCGCGAACTCCGCGCCGTCCGCCGCGTCCACCACCAGCAGGCCGGCCGCGCCGGCCGGCGTCGGCTCCGCCACCCCGAGGACCCCCACCAGCACCGACGGGTACGCCCCGCGCAGCGCGCCGACGTGCCCAAGATCCCCGCGGCCACCCGGCCCGGTGAGGAAGACCAGCGTGTCGCCGAGCCGGTCCTGCCGCAACCGGCTCATCGCCGCCCGCAGCACGTCGTCCCCGCCGTCGGCCAGCTCCACCGCGGCGAGCCGGTCCAGCGGCCCGCCGGCGCCGGCCGGATCCCCGTCGGCGGGTACGACCAGCAGCAGGCTCACCGGCAGGTCCTCCCGGACCGCGGCGGCGACCACCGACGCCGCCGCCTCGCAACCGGACTCGAAGGACTCCGCCACCCCGCCCACCCGCTCCGGGTGCGCGGCCGCCCGGTTGTCCAGCACCACCACGATCCGGGGCAGGCTGGTGTCTACGTTCTCCCGGACCATCAGCTCGCCGACCCGGGCGCTGGTGCGCCAGTGCACCCGGCGCAGCTCGTCGCCCACCACGTACTCACGCAGCGAGTCGAAGGTGATCGAGCCGTGCGGCACGCTGTCGGTGCGGCCGTCGAGGCTGCGCCCCGCCCCGGTCGGCACCGCGCGCAGCGAATGGATGCGCGGGTGCACCCAGACCGGCACCGTGCCCCCGTAGGGGCGGGCCAACGCGACGAGCCCGAGCGGGTCACGCCGGGTCACCCGCAGCGGACCGACCGGCACCACCCCCCGGCGGCGGGTCGGCACGTCGTAGCGGACCGTGGTGTCCCGGCCGGGACGCAGCCGCAGCAGCGGCACCGGCACCAGCGCCGCCCCACAACGGTCCTCGGCGACCAGGTTGGCCGCCCGCAGCCGCCCCGTGTTGCGTACGGTCAGCGTCATGCTGGCCGGCTCGCCGCGGGCCACCCGGTCCGGGTCGGCGCTGCGCTCCACCGCCAGCCGCGGCCGCCACGCGGCGGTGACCAGAGCATGCCCGACCGCGACGGCGGCCGCCGCGCCGAGCACGGTCAGCTCCGGATACGCGTACCGGATGCCCACGCCGAGCAGCACGACGGCGGCGACGAGCAGCCCGACACCACGGGCGGTGATCCCCACGGCTCAGCCGTGCACCGGGGCGGGCTGACCGGACGGCAGCGGCACCGGCACCGAGGCGACCGCCTGGCGCAGCACCTCGGCGGCGGTCACCCCGCGCACCTGCGCGTCCGGGGTGAGCAGCAGCCGGTGCGCGAAGACCGGCTCGACGAGGGCCTTCAGGTCCTCCGGCATGATCCAGCCCCGCCCGTCGATCAGCGCGTACGCGCACGCCGCCCGGGTCAAGGCGATCACGCCCCGGGGGCTGACCCCGACCCGCACCTGGGGATGGGTTCGGGTGGCCGCGGCCAGCCGGACCGCGTACGTGTAGAGCGGCTCGGCGATGTGCACCCGGCGGGCCATCCGCACCATCTCCCCGAGCGTGGCGGTGTCGGTGACCGCGCTCAGCGAATCGGGGGAGCGGACGGTGGCGCCGCGCAGCACCTCCACCTCGACCGCCTCGTCCGGGTAGCCCACCGAGAGCTTCACCAGGAACCGGTCGAGCTGGGCCTCCGGAAGGCGGTAGGTGCCGTCCATCTCCACCGGGTTCTGGGTGGCCACCACCAGGAACGGCTGCGGCACCGGATGCCGGACGCCGTCCACCGTGACCGTCCGCTCCTCCATCACCTCCAGCAGCGCCGACTGGGTCTTCGGCGACGCCCGGTTGATCTCGTCGGCGATGACGATGTTCGCGAAGACCGGGCCCGGGTGGAACTCGAAGCCGCGGGTGGCCTGGTTGAAGATGGTCACCCCGGAGACGTCCGACGGCAGCAGGTCGGGGGTGAACTGGATGCGCCGCCACTGACCCTTGACCGTGGCCGCGATCGCCCGGGCCAGCGTGGTCTTACCGACCCCGGGCACGTCCTCGAGCAGGACGTGCCCTTGGGCGAAGAGCGCGGTCAGCGCGAGCCGGACCACCTGTGGCTTGCCCAGCACGACCGCGTTGACGTTCTCGGCCAGCCGGGCGGCGAGGGCGGCGAAGCCCTGCACCTCCGTCTGGTTGAGCGGCTCGGGGGTGTTCACGTGCGCGAGTGCTCCTCGGCTGGGTGGCGCGGTCAGCAGGTGGGCAGGACGTTGATGTTGTCGCCGCCCTCCAGGTTCAGCCAGGCCCACGGGATGTAGTTCCGTCCCGAGTAGTCGACCTGCACCCACCAGGTGCTGCGCTTGTTGTCGTTGTAGATGTAGGCGTAGACCTCTTCGCCCTGCTTCTTGCAGTACGCCTTGAGCCGCGTGCCCGGCTTGGCCCAGCCGACCTGTTTGGCGTTGAGCTGCTGCGGCACCGAGAAGACCTCGTTGCCGTTGCGGCCGTCCACGTCCGCGTTGCAGTACGTCGCCTCCGGGCCGGACGCGCCGTTGGTGCAGGTGGCCACGCCGTACAGCGGGTCGGTGGGCTGGGCGCGGGTGGCGGTGCCCTTGCCGGCCGCGTTGCTGGCGGTCACCGTCACCGTGTACGCCGTGCCGGGCGTCAGCCCGGTCACCCGCAGGCTGGAGCAGCTTCCGTTCGCGGTCCGCCCGCCGGTGGCGGCCGAGCAGGTGGCGTTGCCGCCGCCTGCGTCCACGGTGAACGACACGGTCACCGAGGTCGCGTCGGCCGACGAGCCGGTCACGGTGATCCGGGGTGCGGCCACCGTCCGGGCCGTCGTCGACGCCTCCGCGCCGGGCCCGGCCTCGTTGACCGCCTTCACCTTCACCGTGACGTTCTGCCCGTCGCCGAGCCCCCTGACCGTGGTCCGGACGTCGGTCACCTCACTGGTCTTCCCGCCGGCGTCGACCAGGTACTTCGTGACCGGGCGGCCGTTCTCCACCGCCGGCGACCACTGCACCGCGATCGTGCCGGGCTGGTCGGCCACCGTGGTGGCCCGCAGGTCGGCCGGCGCGGCCGGAGCGGTGAACGGCACTACGGTGTTGCTGACCGGGGAGGCCGCCGACCCGGCGCCCTTGTCGTTCACCGACACCACGGTGAACGCGTACTGGGTGCCGTACTCCAGCTCACCGGCGGGGATCACCAGCTCCGTCTTCGTCGACTCGCCGGCCGGGGCGGTGGCGCCGGCCGAGGCGGTGGTGACCGCGTACCGGGCGATGGTGTTGCCCTGGCCGTTGGCTGGGGGCCACTTCACCAGCACGGTGCCGTCCGGGCGGGCCTCGGCGGTCACGCCGGCCGGCGGGTCGGGCACCGCGGCGGTCGGGGTGACCGGGTTGCTCTTCCGGGCCGGCCCGTCGCCCTTCGCGTTGACCGCGTGCACCGAGAACGTGTACGTCTCGCCGTTGGTCAGCCCGGTGATCTCCACCGCGCGCTGGTTGGCGCCCACCTCGTGGCGCTGGTCGGCGCCCTCCACCACGTACCTGGTGATCTCGGCGCCGTTCGCGGCGGCCGGCCGCCAGCTCACCCGGGCCGAGGCGTTGCCGGCCGCGGCGGTGACGGCGCGCGGCGCGCTCGGCTTGCCCACCCGGGGCTTCTTCGGCGGGGGCGCCGGCGGCGGGTCGCCGCCGAGCACGTCGTTGGCGTACTTGTTGACCTCGCGCACCTGGTTCCTGTCGTCCACCACCCGCGCGGTCGCCGAGTTCGGCGCGTTGATGAAGAGGTGGTTCTCCCGCACCTCCAGCTCCAACGGACCCGAAGCCCCGGAGCCCTTGATGGTGTCGACCAGCTTGCCGTCGGCGTCGAACGAGTACACCGTGCCCGTCGCCTCGTCGGCGCAGTAGAAGCGGTCCGCCCAGGCCACCGCCGGGCTGAGCCGGTCACCGGCGCCCGGGACGGTGAACTGCCGCACCTCGCCGCCGTCGCGGACCACGTGCACCCGCCGTTCGCCGGCCACGGTGACCGGCACCTGGGGACCGGTGGTCCGCGCGGGCAGGGCGCCCGGGGCCTTCATCGCCAGGTCGGCCCGCTGGGTGCGGCCACCCCGGACCGTCACCAGCGACGCGGAGGTCCGGTCGAGCACCGCGACACCATCGTCCAGGGTGGAGACCGCCAGCTCGTGGCTGGGCTCGGCCACGTCGTACGTCTGGACCAGCTTGGGACTGAGGCCCGCCGGCGGCGCGGCCCCCGGCGTGGCGGGCAGCTCCGCCACGGTGATCGCCGAGACCGTGCCCTCGCTGGGCACCGCGATCCACAGTCGACCCTCGCCGTCGAACGACCCGCCGGTGATGCCCGGCGGGTAGCGCACCGGCTCGCCCACCGGGGTCAGCGAGCGCGGGTCGAGCTGCCGCACGATGCCCTGCACCGCGTCCACCACGAACGCCGCGTCCTCGTGCAGCGCGACGTTCACGCCGAAGCCGGGGGTGGTGGGAGTGGTCGCGGTGATCTGGAGCGTGGCCAGGTCCAGCGAGCTGACCTGGCCGGTGTTCAGGTCGCGCAGGATCAGCAGCCGGTCGGTCTGGGTGACCTGCACCTGGTGTCGCCGGGCGCCGGGGACCTCGACCCGGGTGTCGACCCGCGCGGTGACCCCGTTGACCCGCGCCAGCTCGCTGCGGGTGGTGCTCCACAGCCAGGAACTCGCGTCGTAGTTGGCGACCGCGTTGTCGGCGGCGCCCAGCCCGAGGACGGTCAGCCCCATGGCGACCAGCAACGCCGCCACGGTGCCGACGGTGACCAGCCCACCCCGCATCCGGGACCGGGGTCGGGGCGTGTCCACCCCGGTGCTCGCGACGTCCTCGATGGTGGCCACTGCCGGCTGCCTCCCGTGTCGGTGCGGGGAGACGTGCCGTGCGGCGACGGCCCTCCCCAGAGCCGGGAGACATCATATGGGCCGCTCCGACGCGGGGGAACCCGCACCGTCCCGCTGTGGACACCCAGCGTGTTGCAGGTGGACCGTCGGTCAGCCCGGCGGGTTGGCGGCCTCCCGGTCGGTGCAGACCTGACCCGAGGTGGCGAACGTGTCCGTCGAGTAGACCGCGAGCACCGTGAAGCAGTAGTCCAGCTTCCCGTTCAGCCCGTTGACCGTGTAGCTGGTCTGCCCCGGGTCCACCGTGGCCATCACCCCGAGCTTCTGCCCGGCCCGGCCGCCGGCCACCATGAACGGCACGCCGCCGCCGGTCGGGTCCGTCCAGGTGATGGTGATCGTGGTGGTGTCGTCGCGCAGCCGCAGGTCACCCGGGGGCGCGCCGGTCGCCACCGGCTTCGCCCGGGTCGGCCCGGGTGCGGGCGCCGGCGCCGCGTCGCGGTTGAGCAGCACCGCGCCCACGCCGACCACGGCGGCCACCGCCACCACCGCGACGCCCGCCGCCACGGCGATCACCGCGCGGTTGCGGCCGCCCGGCTCGGGCTCCTCCACCTGCGGGTACGCGGGCGGCTGGTGGAACGGCGCCGGCACCGCCGGCCACCCGCCCTGCGCCGGGTACGCCTCCGTCCCAGGCGCCGGGTCGGCCTGCCGGGGCTCGGGGAACTCCAGCAGGTCGTCGTAGACCGGCAGCGGTGCCGGGGCGGCGGACTCGGCCGCCGGCGCGGGCCCGGGCAGCGGATGCCGGTCCGGTTCGTCGGCGTCCTCCGTCGAGGGGTCCGGTGCCACGTCGGCCGGCGGGTCCAGCGGCTGCGGCGGCGCGGCGCTGCTCCACGGCGGCGCGGTCAACCCCCACAGCGGTACGGGCGACGCGCTGACCGGGGCCACGGCCGGCGGCCCGCTCACCGGCGGCGGGCCCACCGGGTGACCCGTCCCGCCGGGGTACGGATTCACCGGGTCCACGCCGGGTGGTCCGCTCACCGGGTACGCCGGGTGCCCCGGCGGGCCGCTGACCGGGTAGGCGGGCGTGGGCGGCGCGCTGACCGGGTGGCTCGGGCCGCCAGGCCCGGCGGGGTACGGGTTCGCCGGGCCGGCACCGGATGGCCCGCTCACCGAGTACGCGGGTGTCGGCGGCGCGCTCACCGGCGGAAAGGAGGCCGGCGGGCCGCTGATCGGTTGGGTCGGTGCCGGCGGGGCGCTCGCGGGTACGCCGGCGACGGGCGGAGTGCTCAGGGGCGGCGTGCCGACGGGCGCCGCGCTGACGGGCGGGCTGAACGGCGGTGCGCTGGCAGGCTGCGTGGCTACCGGTGGAGCGCTGATTGGTGGGGCGCTGACCGGCGGGCCGGCGACCGGCGGGGCCGGCGGAGTGACGATCGGCGGGGCTGGCGGCGGGGTCGGTGCCGCCGCGGCGGCCCAGTCTGCCTCCTCCCGCAGCAGGGGCGCGATCTGCTGCACCTGCACCGTCGGCTTGGCCCAGCCGGGCGCCGGGGTGCCCGGCTGCTGCTGCTCGCTTCCGCCCGCGGCGGCCCCCGTTGCAGAGGGCCGACTCGCCGGGGACGGCGGGTCGGGGACCGGCCGCGGCG
>NZ_QGKS01000535.1 GCF_003172935.1 Micromonospora sicca
CGCCAACGCGCGGCAGGGCGGTCCGGGGGCGGCAGGGCGGCCCGAGGGCGGCAAGGGCGGCCCGGGGGCGCGATTGGGTCGGCTGCGCTCGTACCCCGCTGACGGTCTGTTCGACGGACGGCCACGACGGGCGGTGGCGCCCGCATCTATCAAGCCCGGCGAGCGATATGACTGTGAGGCATAAATATGACTGAGAGGCATGACGCTCTCGGCAATGAGTCATCATCCCTGGGTGTCCGACAGCCGCCTCGCCAGCCAGATCGCCGCCGTCCTCCGCGGAGAACGGAGCGCCCACCTCCTCAGCCAGCAGGCGCTGGCCGACCTGGCGGGCGTGAGCCAGAGCGCGGTGGCCCGCGTCGAGCGGGGCGATCGACTGCCCAGCATCCCCCTCGTCGAGCGGCTCCTCGCCGCGCTCGACCTTCAGCTCGCGGTCGGCGTCGAGCCGCTGGACAGCCACCTCGACGCCAGGATGGCCGAGCTGACCGCCCGGCCCCTGGCCGACCGGATCGACGATCTCGGGTTGGACCGGATGATCGACCGGCTCGGGGACCTGCCCCACCTGCTGGCGGGGAGCACCGCCGCGCTGCTCCAGGGCGCTCCGCTCCCGGTGGAGGCGGTGGAGATCGCGCTGCGGTGGCGCGACTCGGCGCGGTTCACCGCCTGGCTCGAAGCGGCGGACGGGCAGCGCTGGAACGCCCGGTGGGAGGAGTTCGGCGGCCTCCACCTGGAGCCGGAGGAACCGGGCGAGCACCGCTGGCGGACCCGGTACGGCGAGATCCGGGCGCAGCTGTGCGACGAGCTGCCCGAGTCGATCGAGGTCCGGCACGGCGGCCGTTCCTATCCGGTCGTGCCGCTGCTCCAGGTGGAACTGACCGATCCGCGCGCCGCCGACCTGCTGCGCCGCCACCGGCAGCGGCAGGCCGACGACCCGGCCGGCGACCCGCCACGCGCACCGCGGGCCGCCGGGGCGCGCCGGGCGGGGTCAGCCGGCTGAGCGCTCCCAGTCGATGGTGGGCAGGCCGGCGTCGGCGAGTGCCTTGTTGGCCGCGCTGAACGGGCGGCTGCCGAGGAAGCCGCGGGGGTTCATCGGGCTCGGGTGGCCGGCCTCCAGCACCACGTGCCGCGGGTTGGTGACCAGGGCCGCCTTCTTGCGCGCGTACCCGCCCCAGAGCAGGAAGACCACCCGCTGGTCGAGGGCGTCGAGGGCGCGGATGGTGGCGTCGGTGAACTCCTCCCAGCCGGAGTTCGCGTGCGAGCCGGGGGTGGCCTGCCGGACGGTGAGCACCGAGTTGAGCAGCAGCACGCCCTGCGCCGCCCAGCCGTTCAGGTTGCCGCTGCGCGGCTTCGGCACGCCCAGGTCCTCGCCCAGCTCCTTGAAGACGTTGCGCAGCGACGGCGGCACCGTCACCCCCTCGCGGACGCTGAAGCTCAACCCGTGCGCCTGCCCCGCCTTGTGGTACGGGTCCTGCCCGAGGATCAGCACCCGGCAGCCCGCCGGCCCGCACAGCCGGTAGGCGGAGAAGAGGTCCTCGACCGGGGGAAAGACGGTCTGGGTGGCGTACTCCCGGGCGACGAACTCGGCCAGCGCCGCGGTGCGGGCCGGGTCGAGGTGCGGGGCGAGCACCGCGCGCCACTCCTCGGGGAGGAGCGCCAGCAGGTCGAGGGTCGGGGCGTCGTCGAGCATCGGCAACCTTTCGCAGTCGGTCCCGGGCACTGTAGGCAGCGGGTACGACAGGCCGTCAGTCGAGGGTGGCGAGGCGCTCCGCCCAGTCACCGCCCACCGGTTCCAGGGTCACCACCCGGGTGTCGTCCTCGCGTCGGTCGATGCGGACCCGCAGGTGGGCGTCGACCAGTTGCTCGACCATTCCCTCGCCCCACTCGACCACGGTCACCGCCTCGTCCACCGAGGCGTCCAGGTCGAGGTCGTCGATCTCGGCGCGCGGATCCGCCGACTCCCCCAGCCGGTACGCGTCCGCGTGCACCAGGGACACCGCGCCGCCCCGCGCCGGGTCGGGCCGGTGCACCCGGGCGATCACGAAGGTCGGCGAGGTGATGTCGCCGCGCACGCCGAGGCCGGCGCCGATGCCCTGGGTGAGCGCGGTCTTGCCGGCGCCGAGCGGGCCGCTGAGCAGCAGCAGGTCACCGGCGCGCAGCACGCCGGCCAGCCGCCGGCCGAACCCGTGGGTGTCCTCGACCGTCGGCAGCATGACGACGACCGTCACAGCGCCTCCCCGCTCACAGCTCGTCAAGGAAGTGCTCCAGCGCGGCGTTGACGTCGTCGGCGTGCTCCAGCATCACCACGTGCCCGCTGTCATGGATCTTGACGAACTCGGCGTGCGGCAGCCGCCGGACGATCTCCTCCGAGTGGTTCACCGGAGTGATCATGTCCTTGTCCCCCACGATCACCAGCACCGGCGTGCCGGCCAGCGCGGCCAGCGCCGGGAACCGGGAGTGGGTGGCCAGGGTCCGCAGGTAGCGGGTCACCGTGTCGGCCGAGGTCCGCGAGTTCATCGTCTCCACGTACGACACCAGCGCGGGGCTGGGCTTCGGGGTGCCGAAACCGTACCGGCGGGTCAGCAGCCAGGCGACGTTGGTGGTCGACTTCCGGGCCTTGTCGATCACGGAACCGCCGTACCGGGTGGCGTTGCTCATCATGTAGAGCACCGGGGCGCCGACCCGGCCGAGCAGAGCGGGCGCCACCAGCTTCGTCTCCGCGATCAGACCGCCCGAGGTGGCCATCAGCACCGTGCCGACCACCCGGTCGCCGAACATCTCCGGGTACAGCTCGGCCAGGGCCATGATCGTCATCCCGCCCATCGAGTGGCCGACCAGCACCAGCGGCCCCTCCGGCGCGGTCTCGTCGATCACCCGGCGCAGCGTCCGGCCCAGCGCGGCCAGGTCGTACTCCCCGGTCTCCAGCCGGCCCGACCGGCCGTGCCCCGGCTGGTCGTACGCGACGATCCGGTAGTCGCCGCGGGCGGCGAGCATCTCCCGCTGGAAGTGGAAGGTCCCCATGTCCAGGCAGAAGCCGTGCACCAGCACCACGGTCGGGTGCCCCGCGACCGGGCGGGTCGGCTCGACCACCTCCACGTGGATGTCGGTGCCGTCCGGCATCTCGAACCGGTACGACTCGTCGTACCGCTGCTGGCCGAAGACCTCGTGGGCGTACGGATCGGTGGGGTCGCCCTTGAGCCGGCGGACCAGGATCCGCTCGCTCACCACGCCCGCGGCGAGCCCGGCGGCGGCCACGCCGACGGCGGCGCCGACCACACCGGCGACCTTGCCGGCCGCGGTCCGGGGCCGGGGGACCCGGAAGCGGGGCGACGAGGTCACGGCCGCTCGCCGTCATAGACGCGGGGCACCCGGACCCCGCCGAACCGGGTCACGATCTCGTAGTTGATGGTGCCGACCGCCTCGGCCCAGTCGTCGGCGGTGGGCTCGCCGTCCGCGCCGCTGCCGAAGAGCGTCGCCACGTCACCCGCGGCGATCTCGTCGTCGCCGCAGTCCAGCACGAACTGGTCCATGCAGACCCGGCCGGAGATCGTCCGCCGCTTGCCGCCGAGCTGCACGGGACCGGTGTTGGAGGCGTGCCGGGGCACCCCGTCGGCGTAGCCGAGCGGCACCACCGCCAGGTTCGCCTCCCGCTCGGTCAGGTAGGTGTGGCCGTACGAGACGCCGGTGCCGGCCGGCACCCGCTTGGTCAGCATCACCCGGGCCCGGGCGGTCATCGCCGGGCGCAGCCCGTACCGCTCGCCGGCCACCGGGGACAGGCCGTAGACCGCCAGCCCCGGGCGGACCAGGTCGAAGTGGGTGTCCGGGCGGGTCAGCGTGGCGGCCGAGTTCGCCAGGTGCCGGTACCGCGGGCGCAGCCCGGCCCGCTCGACCATGGCCAGCCCCTCGTGGAAGACGGCGAGCTGCCGGTCGGTCGTGGGGTGGCCGGGCGAGTCGGCGTACACGAAGTGGCTCCACACGCCGACCACCTCGACCAGGCCGTCGGCCTGGGCCTTCGCGGCGGCCTCCAGCAGCGCGGGCCAGTCGGCGACGGTGGCGCCGCCCCGGGACAGCCCGGTGTCGATCTTCAGGTGCAGCCGCGCCGGGCGGTCCGCCCGGCGGCTCGCCTCGATCATCTCGTCCAGCTGCGGCAGGCTGGCGCAGCCCAGGTCCACACCGACGGCGACCCCGTCGTGCAGCGGCAGCCCCGGGCTGAGCAGCCAGGCCAGCACGGGGGCGCTGATCCCCTCCCGGCGCAGGGTCAGCGCCTCGTCGAGGGTGCAGACGCCGAGCCAGTCGGCGCCGGCGTCCAGCGCGGCGCGGGCGGCCGGGACCATGCCGTGGCCGTACCCGTCGGCCTTGACCACCGCCATCAACTCGGCGCTCGTGCCCGATCTGAGCCGGGTCACGTTCTCCCGGATCGCGTCCAGGTCGACGCGTACCTCCGACTGCCACATGTCCCCAGCCTACTTCCGCCGGTGATCACGGCGGGTCGCAGCCGGGCTCGCGGGGGCCCGCGCCGCGGGATCAGGGCAGCCGGGCCAGCACCGGGCGCAGCGCATTGGCCACGTCCGGCGCGGTCACCGGCCCGCTCCGGGCCGCCTCCCGGCCGGCCAGCCCGTGCAGGTACGCCGCCGCGGCGGCCGCCCGGTCCGCCGGCACCCCGGCGGCGAGCAGCGAGCCGAGCAGCCCGGCGAGCACGTCCCCGGTGCCCCCGGTGGCCAGCACCGGGGTGCCGGTCGGGTTGACGTACGCCCGGCCGTCCGGTGTGCCGATGATCGTGCGATCCCCCTTGAGCAGCACCACCGCGTTCATCCAGGCGGCCAGCCGCAGGGCGGCCGACACCCGGTCCGCGCCCGGGGTCTCGCCGCAGAGCCGGGCGTACTCCCGGTCGTGCGGGGTCACCACGATCGGGGCGTCCCGGTCGCGCAGCCGGTCCGCCAGCTTGCCGTCCACCAGCAGGGTGAGCGCGTCCGCGTCGAGCACCACCGGCACCGGCGCGGAGAGCACCGCGCGCAGTTCGGCGGCGGACTCCTCGCCGGTGCCCAGCCCGGAGCCGCAGACCCAGGCCTGCACCCGGCCGGCGTCCGCGACCCGGCCGGTGGCGATCACCGACGGGTGCTGGTGCAGCACCTCCGGGCGTGCCCCGCCGGCGTAGCGGACCATGCCGGTCGGCCCGGCCAGCGCCCCTCCGACCGAGAGCACCGCCGCCCCCGGGTACGTCGCCGACCCGGTCGCCACCCCGACCACGCCCCGGGTGTACTTCTCGGAGGCCGCGCCGAGCCGGGGCCACCAGTCGACCACGTCCGACCACTCGGTCACCCGCAGCGCCGGCGAACCGCGCAGCCACGGCGCCAGCCCGATGTCGACCAGCTCGACGTGCCCGGCCAGCTCGGCGGCCGGGCCGACCACCAGCGCCGGCTTCAGCGCGCCGAAGGTGACCGTCACGTCGGCCCGCACCGCGCTCGGCCGGCCGGAAGCGGTCAGCGGCACGTGCCCGGTGTCCACCGCCACGCCGCTCGGCACGTCCACCGCCACCACGGTGGCCCGGTCGCCGTCCCGCCCGCAGTGCCGGACCAGGCTCGCGGCCAACTGGTCGGCGGTCTCCCGCAGCCCGCCGCTGCCGCCGATCCCGATGATGCCGTCCAGCACCAGGTCGACCAGGGCCGGCGGCCGGTCGACCAGCTGCCCGCCGGCGGCCCGCAGCGCCGCCAGCGCCTCGGCGTGCGCCCGGCCGGGGGTGAGCAGCAGGGCGGACACGGCGGCGCCGCGCCGGGCCAGCCGCTCGCCGGCGTACAGGGTGTCGCCGCCGTTGTCGCCGGAGCCGATCAGCAGTAGCACCCGGGCGCCGTAGACCCCGCCCCGGTCGGAGAGGAGGAGTGCGCAGCGGCGGGCCAGCCCGGCGGCGGCCCGCTGCATCAGCGTCCCCGGCGGGAGGGTGGCCATCAGGCCTGCCTCCGCCGCGCGTACGTCCGCGACCCGCCACACCGGTTTCATGCCACCCCGTCCCATCCCCGGCGGGCCGGCCGGCCCGCCGGCCAGCTCACCGTTCCGCCACCACCATGGCCGACGCGATCCCGCCGTCGTGCGACAACGACAGATGCCAGCGGTTGATCCCGCGCTCGGCCGCGGCGGCGGCGACCGTGCCGGAGACGGTCAGCCAGGGCCGGCCGTCCGGGTCCGGCACGATCTCGCAGTCGTGCCAGCTCAGCCCGGCGGGGGCGCCGAGGGCCTTGGCCACCGCCTCCTTGGCGGCGAAGCGGGCGGCCATCGACTCCGGCGAGCGCGGGTTGCCGGAGCGGGTGTAGCGCTCGCCCTCGGTGAAGAGCCGGTCGGCGAGCAGCGGCGTCCGGGCGAGGGCCCGGGCGAACCGGTCCACCAGCACGACGTCGATGCCGACAGCCACGATCACGGCACTCACCCTACCGGCGGGCCGGGGCGCAGATTAGCCACCGGCTCCGCGGTGGGCAACGCCTGTGGACAACCCGCCGGTACGACCACCGCCCGCCATCCACAGGGCCGGTGCCGTGGGCAGCGGGCTGCCTAGCGTCGTCCCCGTTGCCCGCCCGGCCCCGGCCCGTCACCGGGGCGGGCGTCGATCCGCCGCCGACGTCCCTCGCTCGGTGGCCACCGAGCCGGGGAGCCCGCCGATGACCGAGGAGCCGTTGAGCGTCGAACCCGAGGTGCTGCGCGAGGCCGCCCGGTCGCTCGCGGACGACGCGTACCGGCTGGCCTGCGGGTTGACCGGCGCCCCAGGGCTGGTGGTGCCGGCCGAGGGCTGGCGCGCCGGGGTGGCGCTGGCCGAGCTGGAGTCGGCGGTGCATCGCTGGTGCGGGGCGCTGGCGGCCCGGGTGGCGGCCACCGCCGACGCGGTCCGCCTCGCGGCGGAGGGCTACGAGGCAGTCGACGAGCGCGCCGCGCGCCGCCTGGCCGGAGTGCCCCGGTGAGCCGCCACCCCGGGCCCCCGGCGGCGGGGGCGTCGTCGGTGGGCGCGGCCGGGGCGCCGGAGGCGGTCGGATACGCCTAGCTCTGGTCCGCCGACCCGGCCGCCTGGGCCGCGGCCGGGGCGGCCTGGCGCGGGCTGACCGGCCCGGTGGGCCGGCGGGTGGCGGCCCTCGACACCCGGGTGGCGGGCCTGCGTCCCGCCTGGTCCGGCGCGGCCGGCGACGCGGCGCGGGAGCGGCTCACCGGGCTGCGCACCGAGCTGACCGACGTGCTGCCCGCGCTGATCGAGGTCGACCAGGTGCTCGCCGAGCTCGCCGCCCGGTTGCGCGGGGCGAAGGCCCGGCTCGCCACCGCCGTCGCCCTCGCCGAGCAGGGCCGGCTGCTGGTCGACCGGTCGGACCG
>NZ_QGKS01000400.1 GCF_003172935.1 Micromonospora sicca
CCGTACGGGCTCGCGGGGGCCGGCGACCCCGGCCCCGCGAGCCCGTACGGTCCGCCCACGGCGACCCCGTCCGCCCCGCCGTACCCGGTCTCCGGGCAGCCGCAGCACCCGGTCTCCGGGCAGCCGCAGCACCCGGTCTCCGGGCAGCCGCAGCCGGGTACGCCCTGGTACGGCGGGCAGCAGCAGACCGGCTGGCCCGCCGGGACGCCGCATCAGGGCGGTACGGGCTACCCGCACGCCGGCGGGCCGGTCCCGCCGTACCAGGGGCACCAGCCCTACCAGCCGCACCACCCGGGACAGCCGCACCTCCCCGGCCAGCCGGTCCCGCCGTGGGGCCCGGCGCCGGCCGCCCGGCCGAGCCGGGCGGGCAAGTTCGTCGGCGCGGGCGCGCTGGTGCTGGCGCTGATGTTCGGCTCCGGTGTGGCCGGCGGCGCGCTCGCCCTGGCCCTCGACGGGGACGGCGGGGTCACCCGCACCTACTCGGCGGCGCCCGTGCTCAACAGCGCGGACCTGCCGAAGATCGCCGCCGCCGTCCAGGACAGCGTGGTCTCGATCATCACGGACAACGGTGAGGGCTCCGGGGTGATCCTCAGCGCCGACGGTTACGTGCTGACCAACAACCACGTGGTCGCCTCCGCCAGCGGCGACACGGTGAAGGTGGTCTTCGCCGACGGCAAGACCGCACAGGCGAAGATCGTCGGCACCGACCCGAAGACCGACCTGGCGGTGGTCAAGGCCGGCGGGGTCAGCGGGCTGAAGGCGGCGAAGTTCGGCGACAGCGACGGGATGCAGGTCGGCGACCAGGTGCTCGCCCTGGGCAGCCCGCTCGGCCTGCAGGGCTCGGTCACCGCGGGCATCCTCAGCGCCCGGGACCGGACCATCCAGGCGGGCAGCGAGGGCCAGCAGCAGGACCCGCAGCGGGCCGCCAGCTCGATCTCCGGCCTGCTCCAGACCGACGCCCCGATCAACCCGGGCAACTCCGGCGGCGCGCTGGTCAACACCCGGGGCGAGGTGATCGGCATCAACACCGCGATCGCCACCGCCGGGCAGGGCAGCAACGGCAACATCGGCGTCGGCTTCGCCATCCCGAGCAACAAGGCAAAGGACGTCGCCGAGAAGCTCCAGCGCGGCGAGAAGGTCAGCCACCCCTCGCTCGGGGTCAGCGTCAACGCCGCCGAGGACGGCGGGGCGCTGGTCGCCGCGGTCACCCCGGGCAGCGCCGCCGAGAAGGCCGGGCTCCAGCGGGGCGACGTGATCACCAAGTTCGGCGACAAGGTGATCAACGACTCCAACGACCTGGTGGGCGCCGTCCAGTCCGGCAAGGTGGGCGACCGGGTCGAGGTGCAGTTCAAGCGGAATGGATCGGCACAGACGGCAACCGTGACGCTCGCCGAGACGTCATAAGGGATTGACGCGCCGAGAAGGCGCGGGGATACGGACCTTCCTCCGCCAGGCGGCGGGTGACGGAGCCAAGGGGGTTGGCTCCGTCGCCCGCCGCCTTTTCCGTACCCGCTCACCCGCATCGGGTGAGCCCGGCTCACCCCGCCCGGCGGCATCCTCGACGGACGGGAACCGTAGGGGAGGGGACGTGATGACCACCGCAACCGCCGCCCGCACCGATCCGGAGATCCAGCGGGACGTGCTCGACGAGCTCGACTGGGACGCGCAGACGCGGCCGACCGAGATCGGCGTGACGGTCGCCGCGGGCGTGGTCACGCTCACCGGCTGGGTGGACAGCTACGCCCGCCGCTGGGCTGCCGAGCGCTGCGCCCACCGGGTACGCGGGGTGCGGGCGGTCGCCAGCGAGATCGAGGTACGCCTGCCCGGCACGGACGAGCGCACCGACGCGGAGATCGCCATCGCGGCCGGCCGGGCGCTGGAGTGGGACAGCTTCGTGCCCGCCGAGCGGCTGGACGTCACGGTCGCCAACGGCTGGGTGATGCTCCGCGGCGAGGTGGAGTACGGCTTCCAGCGGCGTACCGCGGAACGGGAGCTGCGCCGGCTGCGCGGCGTACGCGGGGTGACGAACCTGGTGGAGGTCCACCCGCCCAGCCCGCCCAGCGACGAACAGATCCGCCGGGACCTGCAACGGGCGCTGATCCGGCGGACCGGCACGGAACGTGTCGACATCGAGGTCAGCGGGGACACCGTGGTGCTGAGCGGGGTGGTCCGCTCCTGGTGGCAGCGGGACGAGGCGGAACGGGTGGCCTGGTCGATGCCGGGCGTCCGGGAGGTGCACGAGCGGCTCGTCGTCGCCGGATGAGGCCGGGCCGCCGTTTGCCGCCGCCGGCACCGGGAAAGCGCCGCCGATCACGATCGTCGGGGACCAACGGGGAGGACTCGTGGCCGTGAACAACCTGTCGTCGGACCGCTCGCGGGCAGGGCCACTGCGGATCGCGATGGTGGCGCCGCCCTGGCTGTCGGTGCCGCCACCCGGTTACGGCGGGCTGGAACACGTGGTGGCCGGGCTGGTGGACGGCCTCGTCGGGGAAGGTCACGAGGTGACCCTGTTCGGCGCCGGCGCGGACCACGGCACCGGCGCGGAGTTCGTCTCCACCGAGCCCGTGCTGCAGTACGAGCGGCTCGGCGAGGCGCTGCCCGAGCTGGCCCACCTGGCCCGGGTCAACCGGCTGATCTCCGCCGCCGATTTCGACGTGATCCACGACCACACCAACATCGGCCCGCTGATCGCCGGCCACCGGGCGGTGCCCACCGTGGCGACCGTGCACGGCAACCCGGTGGGCGAGTACGGCGACGTGCTCAGCGACATCGACCAGGACGTCGGTCTGGTGGCCATCTCGCACGCCCAGCGGCGGGCCAACCCGGGGCTGCCCTGGGCGGGCACGGTGCACAACGCGATGCCGGCGCGGGACGTTCCGAGCAAGCGGACACCCGGTCGGGGGCCGGTGCTCTGGCTCGCCCGGTTCAGCCCGGACAAGGGCCCGGAGGTGGCGATCCGGGCCTGCCGGGCGGCCGGCCTTCCGCTCACCCTGGCCGGCAAGTGCAACGAGCCGGCCGAGCGCCGCTACCTCGAGCAGGTGGTCGAGCCCCTGCTGGACGAGGACGTGACGCTGGTGCTGAACGCGGACCGGGAGGCCACCCAGCGGCTGCTGCTCAACGCCCGCTGCCTGATCATGCCGATCCAGTGGGAGGAGCCGTTCGGCATGGTGATGCTGGAGGCGATGGCGACCGGTACGCCGGTGGTGGCGCTGCGCCGGGGCGCTGTGCCGGAGCTGGTCCGCCCGGGCCGGACCGGCCTGGTCTGCGACCGGCCCGACGAGCTGCCGGCGGCGCTGCGCGAGTCGTCCCGGTTGGACCCGGCCGACTGCGTGGCGCACGTCGCGGAGAACTTCTCGATGGAGCGGATGGCCCGCGGCTACGAGGCGGTGTACCGGAGCTTCCTCGCGGACCGGGCCGTCGGCCCCGGGGCGCGGGAGCCGGCCCGGGTCACGGCCCGCTGACCGGTCACGTCCGCGCCGCGGTCAGCCCGGCGGCCGCGGCGTCGAGCTGACGGGCGTACCCGGGTGCGATGCTCCCCTCGTGCTGCCGCTCCCCGATCTTTGCGGGGAGCCGGTCCACCGCGGCCGTCAGCTTTGCGGGAACGTGTCCGCCCTGTCGGCGGCTGTCCGTTCCCTGGTCGCGCTCCGCGACGTCGGCGCGGCCCGCGGTGACCGCGCGCGGCCGCCGGCCGGCTCCGGCGGGCCCGTTTCGGGCCGCGTGCCAGGATGAACGTCATGAGTGGCGGTCCGGTGGCGTTCGTGCTCGGCGGCGGGGGAGTGCTCGGCGCCGTCGAGGTCGGCATGCTCCGGGCGCTGTTCCGGGCCCGGATCCGGCCGGACATGGTGCTGGGCACCTCGATCGGGGCGGTCAACGGCGCCCTGGTCGCGGCCGACCCGTCCGAGGCCGTCACCGACCGGCTGGTCCGGCTCTGGGCCTCCCCCGAGGCCAGCGAGGTGTACGGCGACTCGGTCGCCCGGCAGCTGCGCCGCTTCGCCGCGCGCACCCACCTGCACTCGCCCCGGCCGCTGCGCCGGCTGCTGGAGAGCGAGTTGGGCGAGGACACCACCTTCGAAGACCTGAGGGTCCCGTTCCGCTGCTGCGCGGCGAACATCGAACGGGCCGCCGAGCACTGGTTCCACAGTGGACCGCTGGTGCCCGCGGTGCTCGCCTCCGCGTCGGTGCCCGGGCTGCTGCCGCCCACCCAGATAAACGGCCAGCACTACATCGACGGCGGGATCGTGAACTCGATCCCGATCGGGGAGGCGGTCGCCGCCGGCGCCACCCGGATCTTCGTCCTCCAGGTGGGACGGATCGAGCGGGAGCTGAGCCCGCCCCGGCGGCCCTGGGAGATCGCCCAGGTCGCCTTCGAGGTCGCCCGGCGGCACCGGTTCGCCCGGGAGATGGCGGCCCTGCCCGACGGGGTGGAGGTGCACGTGCTGCCGACCGGCGGCGGAAGCCCCCGCGACGACAGCCCGTGGGCGTACCGGGACATGGCGGCGGTGGGCCGGCGGATCAGCCGGGCATACACCGCCTCCCGGCACTACCTGGCGACCCAGCTGGAGCACTGATGCCGCTGCCGCCCCGGTGGGTACGCCGGTTGCTGCTGGCTCCCGGCGTGGTGCTGCTCGCCGCTGCGGTGGTGGCCACCCTGCCCGCCTGGGCGCTGGTCGCGCTGGCCGCCTCGCCGCTGGTCCCCGGCCGGCTGCGACCGCTGCGGCTGCTCTGGATCGGCGCGGTCTACCTGGTCTGGGACGCCGCCGCGCTGGTCGCCCTGTTCGGGCTCTGGCTGGCGTCCGGCTTCGGCGCGCGCAAGCGGTCGCCGGCCTTCCAGCGGGCGCACTACCTGCTGGCCGGGCACTTCCTGCGGGTGCTGTTCTGGCAGGCCCGCTGGACGCTGCGGCTGAGCATCGACGTGGTCGGTACGGACCCCGACACCGCGCTGCCCGGCCGGCCGGAGCTGGTGCTCTGCCGGCACGCCGGCCCCGGTGACTCCTTCATCCTGATCCACGCGCTGGTGAACTGGTTCCATCGGGAGCCGCGGATCGTGCTCAAGGAGAGTCTCCAGTGGGACCCGGCGATCGACGTGCTGCTCAACCGGCTGCCGAACCGGTTCATCGCCCCCGGGCCGGACGGCCGGGACACGACGGTCGCACAGATCGGCCACCTGGCCACCGGCCTGGACGACGACGACGCGTTCGTGATCTTCCCGGAGGGCGGCAACTTCACCCCGAGCCGGCGGCTGCGGGCCATCGCCCGGCTGCGCGCGCTGGGGCTGGAGCGGATGGCGCTGCGCGCCGAGCGGATGCAGAACGTGCTCGCCCCGCAGCCGGGCGGGCTGTTGGCCGCCCTGGACGCCGCCCCGGACGCCGGGGTCGTCTTCGTCGCGCACACCGGGCTGGACCGCATGCTCACCGTCACCGACGTGTGGCGGGAGCTGCCGATGGACAAGCGGATCGTGATGCGGTTCTGGTCGGTGCCGCCCGAGGAGGTCCCGGTCGACCGGCAGGAACGCATCGACTGGCTCTTCGACTGGTGGGCCCGGATCGACGGCTGGATCGCGGCCAACCGCGACGGGGTCGGCGCCTGACCGGACCCCGTTCCAGGCTTTTCGGAGGAACGCCACGTAGGGTGCGCTCGTGGAGCAGATCTGCGTGGTGACGACGGTGGTGGACGCGCGCTCGGTCGCGGACGTGCTGGCGGCTGCGGCCGTCGCCGGGCGGTTGGCGGCGTGCGCCCAGGTCGGCGGGCAGTTGGACAGCACCTACTGGTGGCAGTCGGCGATCCAGACCACCGCCGAGTGGACGCTGCAGTTCAAGACCGCCCCGGACCGGGTGACCGCCCTGGTCGACCAGCTCCGCGCCAACCATCCGTACGAGGTGCCGGAGATCCTGGTGACCCGGGTGGAGAGCGGCAACCCCGACTACGCGGCCTGGGTGCACGAGCACACCCGCCCCTAGGTACTCCTACTCTGGGCGGCCGGCCGCCCGGGCACCATGCTGTCCGGGTGGAGAACACCGGCTACCCCTGCCCCGGCTGCGGCGCGCCCGCCGACCTCGCCTCCGGCTGTCCCGGCTGCAATCGCCCGCCGTACCCGCCCGCCGCCGAGGTGGTCCGGCTGGACCGGGAGATCGCCACGCTGGCCCCGGAGGTGGAGCGGGCCCGGGTGACGTACCAGGACCTGCTGGCCCGGCTGGGCGCGGCCCGGCAGCGCCGGTCGGAGCTGGCCGCCCGGATCCGCCTGGAGATCCCGCCGCCGCAGCCGGTGCGACCCGTCCCGGTCCCGCCGGCGCCGGTCGTGGTCGGGCCGGGCCGGCCGGAGACCTCGACCCGGACGGTGCAGGGCCTGCTCTTCGTCCTCGGTGGACTCCTCCTCGGCACCGCGGCGATCGTCTTCACCGCCGTCGCCTGGGCGGCCGTCGGGGTGGCCGGGCGGGCGCTGATCCTGGCCGCGGTCACCGTGCTCGCGCTGGCCGTGCCGCTGGTCGCGACCCGGCGTGGGCTGCGTGGCACGGCCGAGACGTTCGCGGCGGTGGGGCTGCTGCTGGTGCTCCTGGACGGGTACGCCGCCTGGACGGTGGACCTGTTCGGCGTGGCCGGCTGGCCGGGAACCCGGTACGCCGCGCTGGTCGGGGGGATCGGCGCGGCGGTGTCGGCCGGGTACGCGCGGCTGAGCCGGCTGACCGTGCCGTGGTTCGCGGCGCTGCTGGCCGCGCAGCCGGTGCTGCCCCTGGCCGCGGCGCCGGCCCGGCCGTCCGCCGCCGGGTGGGCGCTGGTCTGCACCGGGGTGGCGCTGGGCGACCTCGTGGTGGTGGTCGCCCTGCGTCCCCGGGTCTCGCCCGCTACCTCACCGGTGCGGGCGGGTGTCCTCGTCGGCACCCCGGCGGTGGTCGCCGGGCGGGTGCTCGGCTGGCTCGGCCACGGGGTGGCGCTCGCCGTCGCGGCCGGCTGCGCGCTGGTGCCGCTGGCCTGGGGTCGGGCCGCCGGCACCCCGCTGCTGGCCGGCGGTCCGCTGCTGCTGGTGGCGCTCGCCCTGCTCGGCGGGGCGCTGGCGGCCGGCGGCCGGGCGTACCGGGTGGTCGCGGCCGGGCTGCTGGTGCCGGTGCTCGCCACCGCGCTGCTCCGGCCGGTGGCCGAGCTGCGCCCGGGGCTGCTGCTGGTCGCGGCCGGGTCGGTGGCGGCCGTCCTGGCCGGGGCGGTCGCGCAGTGCCGCCACCTCGGGCGGGGTGAGCAGCTCGCAGGCGGTCGGCCCGCGCAGGTCGAGCCAGTGCCGGTCGCTGGTCAACCGCAGCCGCACCTGGCCGACGGGCGGCGGTGGCTCGC
>NZ_QGKS01000402.1 GCF_003172935.1 Micromonospora sicca
GCGGGTGGGGTCGCGGGTCGGCTCTGCGCCGATCCGACGCGCACGTCCCCGCCGGCAGGCGTGACCGGGGACGGCGGCAACGCGGCCGCACCGTCATCACCCTGCCCCCCCGTCGTCGCGTTGGCTGCCGGGAGACGACTCACCGAGCTCTGGTGCCCGGTGTCGAGGTCCAACGTGACCGCCGCCAGCGCCAGTACGACGATCAGGTAGCCGACTCCCGCGACCGTCAACACCCGTGCCGGCCCGAGCTGCCAGATGCGGTCAGAGCCGTCTCCATGACGTGGGCTCACCCTCGCGCTCCCCTTCGCACCACGTTGGGCCGGCGCGGACGACCCACGGCCGGTGTGGCAGGTGACACACGAGTGTATAGGCGTTGAACGATCCCCACCGCCCGTCGTCCCGTCAGCGCCCGCGTACCGGGGGTCGCAGGCGCCCGGTCCGGTCGGGTCCCATGGAGAACGACCTGATCCTCCCGGCCAGCGCCTCGCCGTCACCGAGAAGCGATCGTTGCACCAGCCGACAGCAGTCTCTCCGCCAGCGCGCGACAGCGCCTCCCGAGCTCCGGAGGGTCGAGCACCTCGAAGTCGTGCCCCAGCAGGAGCACGTGCATGAGCAGGAAGTCGAGGCTGCCGGCGCCACTGAGCACCTCGCAGAGCTCGCTCCCTCGCCGTCGTACGACGGCCGCCGACGCCGGAATCTGCGCGCGCACCGTGTCGGCCGACGCGTGCACGAGGAAGCGCGCCTGGAGCGGGTAGGCCCGACTCGCCACACCCTCCTGCACGTACGTCGCCGCGTCGGGCGTCGGGCGCGGGCGGAAGCGCCAGGTCCGTGCAGACACATCGGTCATCCGGTCGACGCGGAAGCTGCGCCAGTCGTCGCGTTCGAGGTCGTAGGCGAGGAGGTACCAGCGCCGGTCGGAGGCAACCAGGCGGTAGGACTCGACCCGCCGCCGTCGCACCTCGCTCCCGGACGGGTAGTCGAAGCCGGCCTCGACCTCGTCGCGGCAGGCTCTGGCCAGCGTCATGAGCACCTCGGGGTCGACCGGCGTACGGCCTCCGCCGAAGGACTCCACCGAGCCGGAGAGCGCGCGCACCTCGTGCCGCAGCCGGGTGGGCAGCACCCGATCGAGCTTGGTCAGCGCCCGGAGTGCGGCGTCGCCGGCGCTGGCGACGCCGCCACCCGCGCCGGCGAGCAGCGAGACCGCGGTGGCGATCGCCTCCTCGTCGTCGAGCAGCAGCGGCGGCAGATCCCGCCCCGGGCCGAGCCGGTAGCCGCCGCCGACACCCTGGCTGGCATGCACCGGATAGCCGAGCGTGCGCAGCCGCTCGACATCACGCCGTACCGTGCGCGGCGTGACCCCGAGCCAGTCGGCGAGCTCGGGGCCGGTCCAGACCTGGCGCTGCTGCAGCAGCCCGAGCAGGGTGAGCACCCGCTCCGTCGTACTGCGCACGTCACCGCTTGCCACGTCCATGTCGCCCACCTTGTCAGAGATAGCGGACCGATTCTGTCCGCCAGGGGTGTCAGGGTGGCTCCATGGAGGCAGACGAACTCGAATGGAACCGGACGCTGCGCGAGTGGCCGATCTGGTGCTGCACGTCCACCGCGAGCTGATCCCCACCTGTCCGAGGTCTGCCTGCTGCGCGACCTCTACCTGCACACGAAACCCGCTACGAACGGAGCAACCCGATGAGCCGCCACCTCCAGGTCACCTTCGACGCCCACGACCCGCGGGCGCTGTCGTCGTTCTGGCGCGACGTACTGGGCTACGTCCACCCCGGGCCGCCCGGAGTCGACCTGCCCGAGGACGCCGACCCGCTGGCCGCGTGGGACGACTTCCTCGCGCGGATCGGCGTACCGGAGGAGCAGCGCAACACGAGATCGGCCATCGAGGACCCGGACGGGCCCGGCCCACGGCTGTTCTTCCAGCAGGTGCCGGAGGACAAGGTCGCCAAGAACCGCGTCCACCTCGACGTCCGTGCGGCTCCCGGACTGCAGGGAGAGGAGCGGATGGCGGCGCTGGAGGTCGAGTGCGAGCGGCTCGTCGCGCTGGGAGCGACGCGAGTGCGTCGCTACGAGCCCGCTCCCCCGATGAGCGCCGGCTTCATCGTGATGACCGACCCCGAGGGCAACGAGTTCTGCCTGGACTGACGCAGCTCGGCGGTAGTCGCCGGTCGGGGCTAGGTGTCGGCTCGGACCGTGCGGAGCAGGAAGCCGGGCAGAGAGAGTTCCCGCTCGTCGCCGAGGTCGACGTGGTTCAGACGCCGGAGGGGAAGGTCTCCGGCTCCCGCGCCCGGCCGGTGTGCAGGGGACGCACCCCCTGGGTGGCGTCGAACCAGCAGAAAGCGTCGTACCGGTCGCCCAGCACGGTCGGCACGTAGTTGCCCAGCCGTTCCCGCTCCGGGTGGTAGACCACCCCGATCGCCCGATGGTCCAGCTCGTCGGTGAGCACGTCGGGTCGGTCGGCCCGAGGGAAGACGAAGAGCGCCCGCTCGGGGGCCGACCGGTGCAGCACGTCCTCCAGGGTGCCGGTCATGGCCGGCGGCACCGCCATCAGCTCCGTGGGCGCGCCCCAGGCCCCGCCCGCGACGACGGCGCCGTGGTGAGTGCCGAAGCCGACCAGCACCACCTGGTCGGCGCCGTACCGCTGGCGGGCCAGCTGACCGATGTTGATCTCGCCGGCGTCGGCCATGTCGGTCGCCCGGGCATCACCGACGTGGGTGTTGTGCGCCCACACCACGGCCTTCGATCCGGGTCCGTAGTGGTCGAGGAGCCGGTCCAGGGTCTCGTCCATGTGCCGGTCCCGAACGTTCCAGGACTGGCGCCCGCCGGCGACCATCGTCCGGTAGTACCGTTCCGCGCCCGCCACCACCTCGGCGTTCTGCCGGGCGGCGAAGCGCGCATCCGGGTCCGTGTCGGCCGGCCCGGGGCCCTCGGCCGTGGCGCGGAGCGCCACCAACAGGTCGACGACCTCGTTTTCGCAGCTGGTGGGCACGAACCTGGTGGCCCTCGCGTACTCCTGCGGGTCCTCCCGGTACGGCTCGAAGCAGCGGTACGCGGCCAGCGCGGCGGGCACCAGCCCTGGCTCCCGCTCGCGCAACCAGACCAGGATCTCCCGCAGCGACTCCCAGAGTGAGTAGACGTCCAACCCGTGGAAGCCGACCCGGCACTCCGGGTCCACGCCCGCGTTGTGCCCCCGCAACCAGCGGCAGAAGTCGACGACCTCCTCGTTCGCCCACATCCAGGTCGGCCAGCGCTCGAACGCGGCCAGGGCGTGGTACGGGTCCTCCGGCGCGTCGGCCCGGCAGCGGACGGCTGCGGTCCACCCGGTCGCAGTCCGGCCAGTCCCCCTCCACGGCGACCAACGAGAAGCCCTGCTCGGCGATCAGGCGCCGGGTCAGCTCCGCCCGCCACCGGTAGAACTCGTGCGTACCGTGGCTCGCCTCGCCCAGCATCACCACCCGGGCGTCGCCGATCCGGTCCAGGAGGACATCGAGATCCCCCGCGTCCGTCAGCGGCGCGGCCAGCGCCACCACCTCGTCCGCGTACCGCGCCACAGTCCCTCCTGTCGGTGCCGTCGCTTCCGGGGCGGCTACCCGTCGCGGCGCCGGACAAACGGGGTAGCCACCGCTCGCGTGGCGGTCCCCGGAATTCCGGGGTTCGGGTGAGTGCAGGGCAGGGCGGCACGGCACCGGGCCGGTCAGTCGCCGACGTCCGGTAACGGATCTGCCAACGTCCGGCGGCGGCGGCGGACCGGCGGGACGGTTTCCGGCTCGTCCGCCGGTCCGGGGCCGAGTGCCGCCGGTTCGGGCTCCGGCGGGGCCTGCTGCTCGTCCGACGGTGCCGGCGCAGGCAGCGCGACGAGCTCCGAGGTCTCGCCGGCAGGTGGCGCCGATGACGCCGGCGCGGGTTCGAGTCGCGCGATCGCGTCGGTGAGGGCGGCCAGGTGGGTGGACAACTCGCCGATGCGCAGAATGACCTCCCGCCGTACCGACGCCAGGTCGACCGGCTCGCCGTCCGGAACGTCCTGCTCCTCATCGAGGTGGCGACCCAGCCGTTCCTCCACGGCCTCCGGCTCGTACAGCTCCTCGACCAGGCGCAGGTAGAGCTCGTTCGGGTTGGGCAGGTCCACGATCGTACGCAGCACGTTGCTCCGGTTGGCGGACTCCAGGCGGAACGTGCCGTAGTTGAGCAGCCGACCGAGCGGCGACTGCACGTACCGCATGTCGGTGACCCGCAACAGGGGGATCATCCCGACCCGGCGGAAGAGCACCCCCTCGGTCGACATCAGCCGCTTGTTGGTGATGACGAACCGGCCGAGGTACCACGCGAACCCCCGGTGCGCGGCGGTCAGGACGGCCAGGGCGACGACCAGGGCGATCAGCCAGCCGACGTACCGCGGCTTGATCCGCTCCTCGGCCGCCCACACCCCGAGCACGGCGTAGAGGGTGATCACGCCGAGGCTCTTCGCCGGGTGGATCCAGTGTCGGCGCCACTCGCCCCGGAACCGCTCGGTGGGGAAGAGGAAGGGGGCCACCCAGCGGGTGGGCTCGTCCTCCAGCGGCAGGACCGGTCGGGCGCCGAGCAGGTCGTCGCCGACCGGCTCCTCCCCCGGCGCCGATCCGCCGCTGACCAGCCGGCGGAGTCGGGTGATCAGGGCCGCGGAGAAGAAGCCGAGCCCGGTACCCAGTTTGAAGAGCTTGCCGGGCCGGTCGTTGATGACCGCGGCCAGTTCCTCGGCCCGGATGCCGGCGCGCGGCGTGTCCTGGTAACGCAGCCAGGCCGACCAGGCCACCAGCTTGCGGCCCAGCCACGGCGACAGGTCGGTCATCTCGTTGACGACCAGCCCCAGCACGACGGCCAGGACCATCTCCGTGGTGCCCATCAGAGACTCGGCCCGCCGGCCGGGAGCGGGGCGTGCCGACCGAAGCCGGGGGCCGGACGTGGCCGCGCCGGCGGCGCCGGGCTGGGGACGACGGCGTGTCGACGGGCCGCCTCGGCGCCGGACGGCGTCAGCCGGTAGTAGCGGCGCCTCGGGCGTCCCTCCGCGCCGTCCGCCGGGCTCTCCCAGGAGCCGGCGACCCAGCCGGCGTCCTCGAGCCGGTCGAGCACCGCGTAGACCGTCGGGCCGGACCGCCGCAGCGACCTCATCAACTGCCAGCCGTGCACCTCGGTCTGCTGTTCCCACGCCTGGAACAGCAGACCGAGCACGTCGGTCGTCGCGCGGTTCATCGCCGGCGGAGCCATGGCTCATTCTAAGGACGAGTTACCACAGTGGAGGATGTCGGCTTGCCGACTCCCCCGCGACCGGCCGATGGTCCGCAGCGGACAGGCGTGGCGGCGCCGCAGGGCGCCACCACGCCGCCCGGGATCAGGCTGCGGCCCTCGTCTCCTCGAGCCCGAAGACGTCCAGCGGGATGGACCGGCCGAGCACCGCGTCGCCGGCCGCATCGGGGTGGTAGCAGTCGTGCCGCCACGGACCGTAGATGACGGTCGGATCGGTCGGATCCTTCAGCAGCGCGTCGAAGTCGAGGACGGCGTCGAAGGCGCCGGAGGTACGGATCCACCGGTTGACGGTGAGCCTGGTCTGCTCCTTGCCACTGCCCGCCGGATTGCACATCGGCAGGATGGTCGCCCCGACGATCTTGTGGCCGGCGGCGTGGACGCGCGCCGCGACCTCCCGCATCGCGGCGATGACCTGCTCGGGTGGGGCCGAGGGGGCGTACGCGCCACCGCCGATGTCGTTGGTGCCCTCCAGCAGGATGACGTACTCGACGCCGGGCAGGGAGAGCACGTCCCGGTCGAGGCGCAGTGGCGCCGGCGGGCCGCAGCACTGGTTGGTCGGGTCGTACGGGTTGGGTTGGATGCTGACCGTGTTGCCGCTGATGCCGGCGTTGGCCACGGACAGTTGGCGCGCCGGCGGCAGCGCGTCGATCCGTTGCGCGAGCACGTCCGTCCACCGTGGTCCGCCGCCGACCGCCTGGTAGCCGTCGGTGATGGAGTCGCCGAGCGCGACGATGGTGCCCCGCGCCGGGGACCGTGCGGCGACCGCGTCCACCCACCACAGCGTGCCGCCCCGGAACGCGCCGAACGCCTGCCCGGTCTGATCCCGGGTCGCGTCCCCCGGCCCCACCGACAGGAACGAGCCCGGGGTGTCGGTCTCCGGTGGCGGGAAGGTGTGGTCGTTGACCGGTGCGCCCGGTGCGTACACGCTGACGGCGAGGTGGTCGCCCGCCCGCACGTGCAGTCGTACCGGGTCGGACCAGACACTGGCGCCGGGCGCGATCGTCACGCTCCGGGCACCGGCGAAGGTCACCGCCCGCAGTGACCCGGGCAGCAGCGCGGGATCGTCCACCCGGGCCTGCCGGCCGACGGACGCCGCGCGGACGGTGACGCCGGTCGCCCCGAACGGGTTGGACAGGCGTACCCGCAGGTTCTCTCCCCTGGCCGTCACGGTCAGGACGTTGCGGACGGTCGCGTCGGGTGCGGTGCCGTGCACTCCCTGCAGCGCCGACTCGGTGAGCGTCACCTCCGCGGACCGCTGCCCGCCCGCGACGGCCGGCCCGGCGGGCGCCGACAGGCCGGCCGCCGTGAGCACGGCGGCGAGACAGGCTGTGATCGCCAGTCGTGTCGTCATGGGTTCTCCCGCCTCCGGATGCCGGTCATGGTGCCTCCCGTCGAAGCGATCGATCGAATGACCTTGATGCTTGTCGCCATGCCGCCGCCGGCAAAGCTCCTGGCTGCGGGCGAGCGGTCAGCGGACGGGCGGGAGCGGCGATCGGCGGGTTCCGGGCGACGAGCGGTGAGTGACGGTTCCTTCATCCACGTCGGGCGCGGCGCCTGGGTAGCCTCTAACCATGATCTTCATTACCGCCAAGTTCCGGGTGCTGCCGGAGCACGCCGACCGGTGGCCGCAGATCGCCGCGGAGTTCACCACGGCCACCCGCGCCGAGCCGGGCTGCCTGTGGTTCGACTGGTCGCGCAGCATCGACGACCCGACCGAGTACGTGCTGGTCGAGGCCTTCCAGGACGACGAGGCGGGTGCGGCGCACGTACGGTCGGAGCACTTCCGCACGGCGCAGCGGAGCCTGCCACCGCACCTCGCCGAGACGCCCCGGATCGTCAACGTGACCGTCCCGCAGGACGACTGGTCCCGGCTCGGTGAGATGGCCGTCCCCGACCGCGCCTAGTGCGGTGTCCACTAACGTTCACCGGGTTTGCGGTGGGTGTTGTGGATCCTCGCCTGTTGGGCGAGCGACTCCCCACCGGGTGGTGGGGCGGGCCTCCGCGGGCCAACTGATC
>NZ_QGKS01000260.1 GCF_003172935.1 Micromonospora sicca
ACGCGGGTGGGCCAGGGAACGGCGAGCGACCGACGACTCACCGCGGGACTCAGCTGGGCGCCGGGTTGCGGGTGGACCGGTGACGGTCCGGGAAACATGGCCGAAACCTAGGCCCAATATTTAACTTCGTCAAGTATTGATTTAGGCTGGCGTGGGTCCTACTCTCGGCGGCACTCATCTGCGCGTCGCCCACCACCGCCGAGGACTTGATGCCCCCTGTGTTGTTCGATCCCGATCACCGCCTCTGGCTGTTGCGCGGCCCGACCACCGCGTACGCCATCCGGCTCGCCGACGACGACACCGTGCGACATGTCCACTGGGGAGCGACGCTGACGCTGACCGAGGCGGTGAAGGTTGCCGAGCGCATCTCCCCGGCGGCGAGCAGTTTCGAGGCGGTGGCCGCGGTGGACGAACTGGCGGTGGAGGGCGGCGCCCGCTTCGGACCACCCAGCCTGCTCGTGCGCTTCGCCGACGGCACCCGCGGCGTCCAGTGGCGGTACGCCGGCCACGACGTCGACGGCGGCCACCTGCGCATCCGGCTGCACGACCGGCACTACCCGCTGCGCCTCACCCTGCACTACCGGGTATGCGCCGACAGCGACGTGATCGAGCGGTGGACGACCGTCGAGAACCACGACGACCGCACCCCGATCACGGTGCTGCGCTGCGACTCCGCCGCCTGGGCGGCGCCGCACCGGACGGACTACCGGGTGAGCCACCTCGTCGGCGGCTGGAACAGCGAGTTCCAGCTCCGACGCACCGACGTCGCCGTGGCCGAGACGGTCTTCACCAGCCGGCGCGGGGTGACCAGCCACCACGCCAATCCCTGGCTCGCCGTCGACGACGGCACGGCAGGCGAGGAGCACGGCGAGGTCTGGAGCACCGCGCTGGCCTGGAGCGGCAGCTGGCGAATCACCTTGCACCGGGACCCGGTCGGCCGCACGACCTGGACGGGCGGCTTCGGCCACGAGGGGCTGACCTGGTCGCTGGCCCCCGGCGAGGCGCTGGACACCCCGGTGTTCGCCGGCCTCTACACGGCGGGCGGGTTCGGGGCTGCCAGCCGCGCCTGGCACGGGTACGTGCGCCGACACGTGCTGTCCCACCCGAACGAGACGCGACCCGTGCTCTACAACTCGTGGGAGGCGACCGGGTTCGACGTGGACGAGGTCGGCCAGATCGCCCTGGCGGCGCGCGCCGCGAGCCTCGGCGTCGAGCTGTTCGTGATGGACGACGGTTGGTTCGGCGCCCGCACCGGCGACCACGTGGGCCTCGGCGACTGGGTGCCCAACCCGGTCCGATTCCCCAACGGGCTGCGCCCGCTCGCAGCGGAGGTGCGGCGGCTCGGCATGCGCTTCGGCCTGTGGGTGGAACCGGAGATGGTCAACCCGGACAGCGACCTCTACCGGGCGCACCCGGACTGGGTGCTGCACATGACCAACCGCGACCGCACCGAGCTGCGCAACCAGCTGGTGCTGAACCTCGGCCGGCCGGACACCGCCGAATGGACCCACGCCTGGCTCGACCGGCTGGTGGCCGCGCACGACATCGACTTCCTCAAGTGGGACGCCAACCGGCCGTTCACCGAGGCCGGGTGGCCCGGGCACGGCGATCCCGACCGGCTGTGGATCGAGCACACCCGCGCGGTCTACCGGATCATGGACCGGCTGCGGGCCGACCACCCGGGCCTGCGCATCGAGGCGTGCGCCGGCGGCGGCGGGCGGGCCGACCTGGGCATCCTGGCCCGTACCGACCAGGTGTGGACGTCGGACAACACCGACCCGGTCGACCGGATCGACATCCAGCACGGCTTCAGCCAGCTCTACCCCGCCCAGGTCATGGGCGCCTGGGTCACCGACAGCCCGAACGCGGCCACCGCCCGGGAGACTCCGCTGCGGTTCCGGTTCCACGTCGCCATGGCCGGCGTTCTGGGCATCGGCGGCGACCTCGCCGCGTGGACCGACGACGAGCTCAAGGAGGCCGTCGAGCTGATCGCCGCGTACAAGCGCATCCGGCCGGTCGTCCAGCACGGTACGGCCTACCGGCTGCGCGGCGATGGCACGCTGACCGCGGTGCAGTACGCCCACGGCGACGAGCACGTGGTGCTCGCCTGGTGCCCGACCCGCCCGTACGGCCACGCAACCGCCCCATTGCGGCTGACCGCAGTGCGGCCGGAGGTGGTGTACCGGGACACCGACACGGGGGCGACGTACGCGGGTGCCGTGCTGCTCGGTTCCGGCCTGCCCCTCGACCTGCCGTCAGGCGACCACGCCAGCACGCTCGTCCACCTGCGGCCGGTGGGCTGAGCCGGGGCTCAAGGCCGGATCCACGGATCAGGTTCGGGGCGGGCCGCGAGGCGCTGAACCTGCACCCGTCACCCCAACAGGTCTCGCAGCCAGCGCAACTGGATCGGTGGCTGGAACGTCGCGCCGCCCTCGTGCCCGTTGTACGGCCAGACCTGAAGCTCCTTCGGGCCCGCGTAATGGTTGTACGCGGCGAGCACGGTCGACGGTGGGCAGACGTCGTCCATCAACGCCACCGAGTAGAGCGCTGGTGCGGTGGCCCGCGCCGCGAAGTTGACGCCGTCGAAGTAGCCCAGCGTGCGGAACACCTGCTCGATCCGGTCACGGTTCGTCGCGCAGAAGTCCGCCAGCTCCTGATACGGGTGCGAGTCGGTGATCTCGGTGGCGCGCCGGAAGTGGGTCAGGAACGGCAGGTCGATCAGCGCGGCCCGTACCTGGCGGTGCAGGCCGGCGACCGCCTGCGCGATGCCGCCGCCCTGGCTGGCACCGGCGACGACGATCCGGGTGCGGTCCACGTCCGGGTGAGCGGCGGCCGCGTCCACCGCCCGCACCGCGTCGGTGAACAACCGGCGGTAGTAGTACTGCTCAGGGTCCAGCACGCCGCGCGTCAGCAGACCGGAGTGCTGCGGCGTGTCGCCGCCAGGCAGGTCGGGGGTGTCGCCGTCGCCCTGCCCGCGGGAGTCCACCACGAGCACCGCGTACCCGGCCGCCGGCCACAGCAGCCACTCGTGGGGCCGGCCCCGGCCGCCGCCGTAGCCGATGAACTGCACGACGCACGGCAGCGGCCCGGCCACGTCCGCAGGGGCGAGGAACCAGGCGGCCACGCGCTGTCCCTCGTAGCCGCTGAACCGCGCGTCCTGCACCCGCACGCCAGGCAGCAACGCGTCGTACGGGGTGAACTCCGGCTTCAGCTCGTGCCGCGCCGCGTCGGACAGCGTCGCCCGCCAGAACGCGTCGAAGTCGTCCGGCTCGACGCGTTCCGGGCAGTAAGTGAGCAGCTCGGCGAGGGGTAGGTCGAACAGAGCCACGCTATGCCTTTCCGGTTCAGAGGGGCGACGAAGCAGGGCGGTGACGGGCGGATGAGTGCGACCGAGCGTAGAATTTCCCAAGACACGAAATCAATACTTGACGAAGTTAAATATTAAGCCTAGGTTTGGGCCATGTATCCCAAGGCGGACGTCGTCGCGCCCGCGGTAACCGCCGTGTTCACCGCGGTGCTGACCGAAGGACCACTCAGTCGGGTCCGGCTCGCTCGCCGGCTCGGGTTGTCCTCCGCCGCTGTCACCAAGGCCGCACGGCCACTCATCGAGATGGGCTACCTGCACGAACTGGCCGCGACCGAGCGGACGGGACCGGGTGCCGGGCGGCCGGCCAGCCCCCTGGCCGTCCGGGCCGACCGCGAGTTCTTCGTCGGCGTGAAGATCACGGCTGACGAGCTGATCGGCGTCGTCTGCGATCTGTGCGCGCAGGTGCGCACCGCGATCCACCGGCCGCTGACCGACCCCGACGTCGAGGCCGTCCTCACCGAGCTCGGCCACCTCGTCGACGAGCTGCTCGACAGCCCCGGTGGCTACCGGGCGCGCACCCGCCGACTGGGGCTCGCCGTCTCCGGCGACGTGGACCCCACCACCGGCCTGGTCCGGTACTCGCCATTTCTGCGGTGGCACAACGTGCCGCTGCGCGAACGCGCGGAAAAGCTCACCGGGCTCACCGTCACGGTCGAGAACGACGTGAAGGCGCTGACCACCGCCGAGCACTGGTTCGGCGAGGGCGTGGGCGCGGAGTCGTTCGCCCTCGTCACGGTGGGCACCGGCATCGGCTGTGGCCTGGTCATCGGCGGCCGGCTCGTCTCCGGCTCGCACGGTGTCGCCGGCGAGATCGGCCACATCGGCATCGACGCGAACGGCCCCACCTGCCACTGCGGCGGCCGCGGCTGCGTGGAGGCCATCGCCGGCACCGATGCCATCGTCGGACAGGCGCGGCAACGCTCCGGACGGCCGGAGCTCACCTTCGACGAAGCGGTGGATCTGGCACGCCGCGGCGATGAGCGCGTCGGCGCCGTCTTCGCCCGCGCCGGCAACGCGATCGGCTGCGGCATCGCCGCGGTCGCGAACCTGGTCGGGCCGGCCCGGATCGTCGTGTCCGGCGAAGGCCTGGCCGCCTACGACCTGTTCGAGACACACATCCGTGCGGGCTTCGAGCGCCAGGCCTTCGGCGCCGCCGCCGAGTGCCCGTTGTCGATCCGCCCGCTGCCCTTCGAGGAGTGGGCGCGTGGAGCGGCCACGGTGAGCATCCAGGCGCTCGTCGCTTCCTGAATCCGGCGTCAACTCCACCCCAGCCGGAGTGCCGCCGAACGTCCCCGAGGACCCGCCGTGCGCATCGCCCTGTTCATCACCTGTGTCAACGACCTCGCCTATCCGCAGACCGGCATCGCGGTCACCCGCATCCTGCGGCGACTCGGTCACACCGTCGAGTTCCCCGTCGCGCAGACCTGCTGCGGTCAGATGCACGCCAACACCGGGTACCGGGCGGAGGCGGTGCCGATGGTCCGCGGCTTCGCCGACACCTTCGACGGCTACGACGCTGTCGTCGCGCCGTCCGGCTCGTGCACCGCCATGATCCGCGACCAGTACCCTCGCCTGCACCCGGCTGCGGCCTCCGTCGCCGGCCGCACCTATGAACTCTCCGAGCTGCTCGTGGACGTCCTCGGCGTCACCGACGTCGGCGCCGCGTTCGCGCAGACGGTCACCTACCATCCGACCTGCCACAGCCTGCGGATGCTGCGGCTGGGCGACAAGCCGCTCACCCTGCTGCGCCACGTCCGGGGGATCCGCCTCGTCGAACTCGACGACGCTACCGAGTGCTGCGGCTTCGGCGGCACCTTCGCGCTGAAGAACGCTGCGGTGTCCACCGCGATGCTCGCCGACAAGTGCGCCCGGGTACGCGAGACGGGCGCGGCGGTGCTCGCGGCGGCGGACAACTCATGCCTGGCCCACATCGGCGGCGGCCTGGACCGCGCCCGCTCCGGCGTACGGGCGATGCACTACGCCGAGATCCTCGCCATGACGGGACACTACGCATGAGACACCCCGCCACCCCCGCCGGAGTTCCGTCCACCGGCGGTGGCCGCATCCGCGCCCCGCTGCCGTTCCCTACCGCCGCCCGAAGCGCGGTCGCCGACGACCAGCTGCGCGCCAACCTGCACCGGGCCACCCGCACGATCCGCGGCAAACGGGTCCGGGCCGTCGACGAGGTCCCGGACTGGGCGGCGTTGCGCGATGCCGGGGCGGCGATCAAGGCCGATGTGCAGCGGCGGCTGCCCGAGCTGCTGGAGCGGTTCGAGGCGGCGGCCACGGCCGCCGGCGCCCGGGTGCACTGGGCCCGGGACGCGGCCGAGGCATGCCGGATCGTGGTCGAGCTGACCCGCGCGGCCGGCGCCGATGAGGTGGTGAAGGTCAAGTCCATGGCCACCCAGGAGATCGAGCTCAATGAGGCCCTGGCGGCGGCCGGCATCGCCGCCCACGAGACCGACCTCGCCGAGCTGATCGTGCAGCTCGGCGACGACACCCCGTCACACATCCTGGTGCCCGCGATCCACTACAACCGGACGCAGATCCGGGACATCTTCCGCCGCCGGATGGCCGACGCGCCCGCCGACCTGGGCGCGGAGCCGCGGGAGCTGGCCGAGGCGGCCCGCCTGCACCTGCGGCGCCGGTTCCTGGAGGCGAAGGTCGCCGTGTCCGGGGCGAACTTCGCGGTCGCCGACACGGGCACCCTGGTCGTGGTGGAGTCCGAGGGCAACGGGCGGATGTGCCTCACCCTGCCGCAGACCCTGATCAGCGTCGTCGGTGTCGAGAAGCTGGTGCCGAGCTTCGCCGATCTGGAGGTCTTCCTGCAACTGCTCCCGCGCTCCTCGACCGGCGAGCGGATGAACCCCTACACCTCGATGTGGACGGGGGTCACCCCGGGCGACGGCCCGCAGGACGTGCACGTGGTGCTCGTCGACAACGGACGTTCGGCGGTGCTGGCGGATCCGGTCGGCCGGTCGGCGCTGTCCTGCATCCGTTGCTCCGCCTGCCTCAACGTCTGCCCCGTCTATGGGCGGGCCGGTGGGCACGCGTACGGATCGGTGTATCCGGGGCCGATCGGGGCGATCCTGTCTCCGCAGCTGACCGGGGTGGCCGACAACGCGTCGCTGCCGTTCGCGTCCACGCTCTGCGGCGCCTGCGCCGACGTCTGCCCAGTCAAGATCGACATACCGGAGATCCTCGTCCACCTGCGTCAACAGGCACCGCACCCGGTGGCGGAGCGGACGGCCATGCGTACCCTCTCGTGGATCATGCGCAGCCCACGACGGTGGGCCCTCGCGTTGCGGGTTGCCCGCCGCGCCGCCGGCCCCCTGGGCGCCTGGCGGCATCGGCGGACCGGGACGCGCACCCTGCGCCGGCTGCCCTGGCCGGCGTCGGCGTGGACGCGGTCGCGCGACGCCCCGCTGCCCGCGCCGCAGACCTTCCGTGAATGGTGGGAAAAGCAGTGACCGCCCGAGCCGAGGTCCTCGCCCGCCTGCGGGCGGCGCTGGTCGACGCACCGACGCCGGTCGACGTGCCGCGCCACTATCGCCGCGTCGCCGAGTCCGTCGATCTGGTCGAGCTGTTCGTCGACCGGCTGGTGGACTACCGCGCGGTGGTCCACCACGGTTTCGATGCTCTCCCGCGTCTGCTGGCCGGCGTCGACCGGCTCGCGGTGCCCGACGACATCCCCGGGCACTGGCTGACCGGCTTCGCCGGGCAGGTCCGCCGGGACACACCCCCTCTGTCGCCGGCCGACCTCGACGGCATGGACGCCGTACTGACCGGCTGCGCGGTAGCGGTGGCCGACACCGGCACCATCGTGCTGGACGCCGGTCAAGCCCAGGGACGCCGGGTGCTGACGCTCGTTCCCGACCGGCACATCTGTGTCGTCCGGACCGGCCAGATCGTGGGCCTGGTGCCCGAGGCCGTCGCCCGGCTCGACCCGCGCGCGCCGCAGACCTGGATCTCCGGCCCGTCGGCGACCAGCGACATCGAGCTGGACCGGGTGGAGGGGGTGCACGGGCCCCGCCGACTGGAGGTCGTCCTGATCCCCGACGACGACGTGATCGCACCCGGCCGCTGACCGAAGTCACGCCGCGGCCCGGGCCCCGGCCGCGCTTCAGATCCGGTTCTCCGCCAATCGGCGGATAGCCGAGGCTGCGGCGCCGCGTGCCCAGTCCTCAAAGGTGTGCGGGCGCGTGACGATCCGGCAGCGGCTCGCCGCGCCGAATGCGTGCTCGGCGTACGCCGCACGCAGGTGTTCCTCGAAGAGGTCGAAGTCGCTCACCGCCTCGCCGCCGATGATGACGAGTTCGGGCCCGGCGAGGTTCACCAGTGTCGCGATCGCCGTGCCGATCACGGTCGCTGCCTGCTCGAACGTCCGGACGGCGATGGGGTCGCCGCGGTGCGCCAGGTCGAGGACCTCGTCGATCGACAGATCCTTGCCGTGGCCTCGGGAGACCTCGGCGACGATGGCGGGGGTGCCTGCGACCGCCTCGACGCAGCCGCGGCGACCACAGGGGCAGATCCGGTCCGGCGAGGTCAGCGGGAGGTGCCCGATCTCGCCCGCGACGCCGTAGGCACCTTCGACGACCGCCCCGTTGACGTGTATGCCGCTGCCGATGCCGCGGCCGATCGTGACGATCGCGAAGGAAGCGGTGCCCACGCCCACGCCGAACCAGTGCTCCCCGATCGTGAGGGCGCGAACGTCGTTCTCGACCAGCACGTCGCGGTCGAGGCGGCCGGTCAGGATCTTCCCGAGCGGCACATCGGTCCAGCCCATGATCGCAGACTCGCGGACGATGCCGCTGTGCGCGTCGACGTCGCCGGAGACGGTGACCCCGACGGCGCAGATGCGTTCGGCTCGCACGCCGAGCAGGTCTACGAGTGTGGTCCCGGTCGCCTCGATGGCGTCGACGACGATGTCGAGGTTGGTGGAACGGAGCGGACGCCGGTCGCTGGCCAGGATGCTCGTCGTCAGATCGGTCGCCACGCCGACGATTTCGTCGGCGTTGACCTTGATGCCGACGAAGACCAGCGCATCGGGAACGACCATGACCGGGTTCGCCGGCCGCCCTGGCTGCCCGTCGCGCTGCGACTCGAGCTGGTCGGAGACGAGGCCGGCCCCGATGAGCGGCGCGACCGCCTTCGTGACCGCCGCTTGCGAGAGGCCCGTGAGCCGGGCGATGTCGATGCGGGTGATCGGGCCCCGCGTGAGGATGCTCTTGAAGACCTCGGCCGCCGCCGCGGAGGCCCCTCGGAGCAGCGAGACTGCGGCGGCTGCTTCGCTCATTCCCGGGATCCCTCTTGCTTGGACGCCGGCCAGGGCGTGGTAACGCGTCGATCGGACACTACGGTAGTCAGCGAGCGGGGCGGAGCCGGCGCCGTCACTGACGCCCGGTTGGGTGGGTGTGGTGGGTCTGATGTGCCGGCGCGTTCATACGCTCGGCGGTGAAGGCCGGCGGGTGCGCCGATGGCGCTGACGCTGTCGGCGAAGATGCGATGTCCAGGTCGGCGCGGGGTGGTCGGACGGCCGTAGCGTGACCTCGCCGTGTGCCGGGAGCTCGAATTCGAGCAGCCGGTCGCCGTGCTCGACGACGATCCGGTGCGGGGCGCCGCGAACGTCGCGGATCACGGCGGTCTCGACGGCGCTGTCCGCCCAGGCGAGGTCGACCTCGAGTCCGCCGCGTGCGCGCAACCCCGCTACCCGGCCGCAGGGCCATTCCGCAGGCAGTGCGGGCAGCAGCCGGATGCGGCCGTGGTGGCTCTGCACGAGCATCTCGGCGATCCCCGCCGTGAACCCGTAATTGCCGTCGATCTGGAAGGGCGGGTGCGTGCTGAACAGGTTCGGCAGGAGCCCGCCCCACTCGGATCCGTCGACGGGGGCGAGCCTGCGGTGGTCGCGGTCGAATGCGGTGATCGCCTCGAGCAGTAGTGCTCGGGCTTCGGCGGCGTCGCCGAGCCGGGCTCGAAGCGCGATCTTCCACGCCCACGACCAGCCCATCGCCCCGGGTCCGCGGGCGTCGAGGAAGCGGCGCGCCGCTTCGGCGAGCTCGGGCGTGCGGACGGGGTCGATGAGACCGAGCGGGTAGAGCGCGACGAGCGGAGACATGTGCCGATGGTGCGGGTCCTCGTCCGCGACATCCGTCGACCATTCGCGCAGCCGGCCGTCGGGGCCGACCTCGAGCTCGGGGAGCCGTTCGAGGGCGGCGGCGAGGTCGACGTCGAGCGGGTCGTCGAGGCCGAGCACGGCGATGGCCGAGCGGGCGCGCTCGAACAGCGCTCGGATGAGGGCGATGTCCGTCGTCGTCGAGACGCTGAGCGCTTCGGGCCGTCCATCGGGGCCGACGAACAGGTTCTCGGGCGAGGTCGACGGGATGGTGCGCAGCTGGCCGGTCACGGGGTCGTCGACGAGCCAGTCGAGGCAGAACAGCGCTGCCCCGCGCATGAGCGGCCATACGGTGTGCTCGAGCAGTTTGAGGTCGCCGGTGAACTCGTAATGGTCCCAGAGGTTGTGGGTGAGCCAGACGCCGCCCATCATCCAGATCGCCCAGCTCGGGCCGCCGTGACCCATGCCGACCGGCAGGCTCCAGCCCCAGAGGTCGCTATTGTGGTGGGCGACCCAGCCGCGGGCGCCGTAGAGGCGGGCCGCGACGTCGGAGCCGGTGCTCGCGATCCGCCGCACGAGTGCGATCAGCGGGTCGGTCGAATCGTCGAGTCCGACCACCGGTGCCGCCCAGTAGTTCATCTGCGTGTTGATGTTGATCGTGTAGTTGGACGACCAGGGCGGTCTGAGCTCGTCGTTCCAGATCCCCTGCAGGTTCGCGGCGGGATTGCCCGAGCGAGACGACGCTGCGAGCAGGTAGCGGCCGTACTCGGCGAGCACGGTCGCCCGGAGGCCATCGTCGTCGCCCTGGAGAATGTCGCGCTCGACGTCCCAGGTGCCGGCCCGCCGACCGCCGATCGCGAAGCGCGCCCCCGAGGCATGGTCCCGCACGTCCGCGAGGTGCTCGGAGAACCGCTCGTCCGCCGTCTGCCGCAGGGCGGCCGTCGCGTTCGAGAGCGCGCGCTCCCGGATCTCCTCGCGGGAGGAGCTGCGCCAGTCGGCGCCGTCAGGGTCGGCCCACCACGATGCGGCCCGGCTCGACGTGGAAAGAGCGATCAGCAGCCGGCTCGCCCCGCGGATCCGCAGGGTGTCGCCGACGGAACCCTCGGTTCCGTCGCTTCGCACCGCGAGCGCCGCGACCGCGAAGTGGTCGAAGCCGTCGGCTTCACCGGAGAGGAAGCGATGAGCCGGCTCCACGGCCGTTTCGTGCAGGGGGGCACCGTCGATCGGCGCGACCACGTCGAGGGTGATGCCTGTCGCGGCGGTGTCGCGTCCCGCCTCGCACAGGCGCGTCGACAGGCGTATGTCGACGTCGAGCACCGGCCGGTCGGCGAGGTACTCGACGAACAGGCAACCGGCAGGCGCGGAGACGAAGGTGCGGCGCGTGGCGGCGGCGCCGTCGATCGCGAGCGATTCGGTCACGTGCGCCTCGTCGAGGTCGAGGATGCGGGCGGGCCGGCCTTCCGCGACGGCCGCGCCGCGCGTCTCGAGCTCCAGATCGACGAACGGCAGGAACTCCTGGGAGTACGGGCCCTGAAAACTCATCAGGAGCGCTTCGGCACGTCGGAGGTCTCCGGCATCGATCGCCGACCGGATCTCGGCGAGGCGTTCGGGCCCGGCTCCGTGCGCCACGAGATCGGCGAGCGCGTCGGCCGGCCCGTCGGGGTGACCCGACCAGATGGTCGCGTCGTTGACCTGGATGCGCGTCTGAGCGCCACCGAAGACCATCGCACCGATGCGGCCGTTGCCGAGGGGCGTGGCCTCCACCCACTCGCGTGCGGGCTGCCGCCAGGCGAGGCGGAGCGTCTCGGCCATCAGTTGATTCCCGCGCCGAGCGAGCACCAGAAGAACTGGTCGCCTGCGAGCTTCACGTGGTTGCCGAAGCCGACCCAGCGGGGCCGGGTGAGGACCGCGTAGCCGGCGAAGCTCAAGCAGAGGCCGCGGAGCGCCGGGTAGACCGCGAAGCCGACGAACGAGGGCGCGATGAGCGCCCAGGCGAGCCGTGCGTCCCCGCGGTGGGCCGGGGAGCTCGCGTTGATCGGGCGGCGCGGCGTCTTACGCCGCATCGCCTGTAGCGGTGGCCGCGTTTCGCGAGCCGTTGATTTCCAAAGCGCCATTGGTCTTCCTGCTCCCGCATGTTCGACCTGTCGCGCGGTGCTCGACGGCGAGGTGACCGACTTCCCCTGCGCTTGCCGCGACAGCGTAGACATGATTAATTTACGGCGTCAAGTAACTTCCCTGTAGCCGTCCACGGAGGCTGTGACCCATGCTTTCCGGCGCCGAAGCCGTACTCACCCTGCGTGCCGGAGGCACCGCCTTCATCGTCGAGGTGCGCCATCCCACCCCCCGAGTCCTGCACTGGGGGGCGGATCTCGGAGAGCCGACGGACGGCCGCGACGAGGAGCTTCGGCTCACCGCCGAACCCGCCATCCTCAACAACTCGCC
Source organism: Micromonospora sicca (assembly GCF_003172935.1). Classification (GTDB taxonomy): domain Bacteria; phylum Actinomycetota; class Actinomycetes; order Mycobacteriales; family Micromonosporaceae; genus Micromonospora; species Micromonospora sicca. The sequence goes on from NZ_QGKS01000260.1 coordinate 11,922, forward strand.
CGACGAACCCAGGGTCCTGTCCGTGTGGCCGAGCGAGTACGACGGCTGGTCGGGCACCACCGCGCAGTCGGGGAACGCGGCGGGGTACGCGACGACCCCGCGGCCCCTGCTCGAGTCGCATCGCATCGACGTCCCGGGCGACGGCGTCGGCGGCAGCATCGAGTTCCGATTCGTCGACCGGGTGACGGCGCTTCGGTCCACCGTCGTCTACGAACTGGACCGTTTCGGCGTGCTCGCCGTTCGGATGAGCATCGAACGCGACGCGGCCCTCAACGCGTCGACCGGTGGCGCGCCGTACACGCTCGACGGCCTCCTCGCGCTCATGCCCGTGCCCGAACGGGCGACCGAGCTGCTCGACTTCACCGGGAAGTGGTGCCGTGAGCGCGCTCCGCAGCGCACGCCGTTCGGGTTCGGCACGCACGTGCGCGCCGCGCATCGCGGCAAGCCCGGGCACGACTCGCCCTACCTCCTCGTCGCGGGGACGCAGTCGTTCGGCTTCGGCCACGGCGAGGTCTGGGCGATGCACCTGGCGTGGAGCGGCGAGCAGCGCTACCTCGCCGAACGCCTCCCCGAAGGAGCCGGCGCCTTCTCCGCCGTCATCGGCGCGGGTGAGTCCCTGCACTCGGGCGAGGTCATCCTCGCCGACGGGGACCGCTACGAGGCGCCGACGGTGCTGTTCATCTGGTCGGATGCCGGCACCGACGGCGTCGCGGATCGCCTGCACCGCCGACTGCGCAGCCGGCCGAGCCATCCCTCGACGCCGCGACCGCTGGTGCTGAACACCTGGGAGGCCGTCTACTTCGACCACGACCTCGACCGGCTCACCCAGCTCGTGAAACGAGCCGCCGAGGTGGGCGTCGAGCGGATCGTGCTCGACGACGGCTGGTTCCATCGGCGCCGCGCGGCCGACGCCGGCCTCGGCGACTGGTTCGTCGACCGCGACGTGTGGCCCGACGGCCTTGGCCCGTTCGTCGAGGTCGTGCGTTCCCACGGCCTGCAGTTCGGGCTCTGGTTCGAGCCAGAGATGGTCAACCTCGACTCGGCGCTCGCCGAACGGCATCCGGATTGGATCCTCGGGCCGAGCGCCGGTCTCGGGTCGAGTTCAAGGCAGCAGTACGTGCTCGACATCGCCCGCCCCGAGGCGTACGAATACCTGCTGACCCGCATCGACGCTCTCGTCCGTGAGCACTCGATCGACTATCTCAAGTGGGACCACAACCGCGACCTGCTCGAGGCGGTCAGCCGCGAGGCGAGCGGCGACCGGCCGAACGTCCGCCGGCAGACGCTCGCGCTCTACCGGCTGCTCGACGAGCTGCGCGAACGGCACCCGGGCCTGGAGATCGAGACGTGTTCCGGCGGCGGCGGGCGTGTCGATCTCGGCATCCTCGACCGCACCGATCGGGTGTGGGCCTCGGACTGCAATGACCCGGTGGAACGTGTGCAGATCGAGCGGTGGACGCGGGCACTCGTGCCGCCGGAACTCATCGGCTCGCACGTCGGACCGGCCCGGGCCCACACCACCTCCCGCACCACCGACCTGTCGTTCCGGCTCGTCGCGTCGCTCACGGCGCACGCGGGTATCGAGCAGGACCTCACCGTCGCGAGCGACGACGAACTCGCGACCATCGCCGCGTGGTCGCAGCTGTACCGCGAGTTCCGCCCGTTCCTCCACACGGGGCGGGTCGTCAACGCCGACCTCGCTGACGACGCGACCGCGCTCTACGGCACCGTCGCCCGCGACGGCTCGAGGGCCTTGTTCACCTGGGTGCGGTTCCAGACCTCCGCGGCCGGCCAGTCCGGCCGGGTCCGCTTCCCCGGACTCGACCGCACCGCCCGCTACCGAGTCGTCATCCGAGAGGAACTCGGCGCGGCGAGCCGGCACCAGGGGCGAGACCCCGAGTGGGTGGCCCGAGCCGCCGAACACCCGATCGAGCTCTCCGGCGCCGTGCTCGCGGGGGCCGGCGTTCCCATGCCGACGCTCAACCCGCAGCAGGCGATGCTCATCGACATCGGAAGGATCTCATGAACCAGCCGACCATCCTCTTCGCCGGCGACAGCGTCACCGACTGCGGGCGGCGTGAAGACTCAGCCGGGCTCGGAGACGGATACGTCCTCCGGATCGCTGAGACCCTGGGGGGCGAGGCGCACTGGCTCAACCGCGGGATCAGCGGCGATCGGAGCCGCGATCTCCGCGAGCGGTGGGACCGAGATGTGCTGGCGGCGCGGCCGGCGCTCGTTAGCGTGCTCGTCGGCGTCAACGACACCTGGCGACGCTACGACAGCGACGACCCGACCCCGGCGGCGGACTTCGAGGCGAACTGTCGCGCGCTGCTCGAGCCACTCGCCGCCGACCGCGTCGGACTCGTGCTCATCGAGCCCTTCCTGCTCCCGGTGCGGGCGGAGCAGGTCGCCTGGCGTGAGGACCTCGAACCGAAGATCGCGATAGTGCGGAGCCTCGCGCGGGACTATGACGCCGCGCTCGTGCCGGCGGACGCGGCCCTCAACGCCGTCGGCGACGCAGCCGGACTCGCGCCCGACGGCGTGCATCCAAGTCATCGCGGTCACGAGGTGCTCGCGGCGCTGTGGCTTGAACACGCGGCTTCCCAGTTGACGGCGGTGCTCCGACGTTGAGGTGACGAGCCGCCCCGCCGCCTCCGGCAGGGCCGTCCCTGTTCGGGGGCCGGCCCCACCCACGCCTGGCGGCCGGACCGTAGCCGGTCCGGCCGCCAGGCGTGGGTGGGGTCAGGACTTGGACAGGGTCACGATCGACGTGTCGTCGACCGTGACGGAGTCGCCGTACTCGTTGTAGTAGGCGGTCGCCTGGGTGCTGACCTCGGCGTCGCCCTTCCCGAACGGCGTAGTGCCATTCGGCGTGGCCGAGGCCGTCCACTCCACCGCCGTACCCGGCGTGCAGTTCACCAGGGCACCAAAGGTGCCGCGGACCAGCTCCTTCTTGACCACCTGGAAGACGGCGCCGGTGAGCGATACGGACGCGGGCTGGTCGCACGTCACGGTGCCGTGCACCATCGCTTTGCCGCTCACCGCACTGGCCGTGCCGTCGCTGGCGACGGCGAGCTGAAGGTCCAGGGCGGCCATGGTCTCGGCCTGTGCCGGCGCCACAGTGGCCAGTCCAGCGAGCACACCGGTGATCGACAAGGCGGCCGCGACAGCCGCCCTGCGCCATTGTCTTTGCATCCCCGTTTCCTCTCTGTGCGACAAACAGCCGCCCGGGCGGTTTCCCGGAGACAGCTGTCCGGCAATTACCGCATGTCTCACCGATCCTGTTGGACCCTGGCGGCATACTCCCCCAAATGGTGTCAACGACGGTGACCGGACGGCCGCGCCGTTGGCGACCGGCGGCGAGAGGAGGAGCAGAGATCGAGGAGCGGGTTCGGCAGATCCACCGCTGGCTGTCCATTGCCTTTACTTCTTGATGTAGTCGGCCCGCCGGTCCGCATCCTCCTTCGTCGCGAACACCTCGACCACCAAGCCACGGTCGGTGACATCGACGTACAGCCTAGGGTGGGCGGCATGGCAACCCCTGCCCCCTCGGCCGACGGCTTCGCGGCCCAGAATCCGCTCACCCTGCTCACGCTGGACGAACTCCGGCAGCGCAGCAGCGTGAAGTGGCGCATGCACCCGCCCGACGTGCTCCCCCTCTGGGTCGCCGAGCAGGACGTACCCCTCGCTCCTCCCGTGGCCGACGCGCTCCGCCGCGCGATCGACCTCGGTGACACCGGCTACGCGCACGGGACGGCGTACGCCGAGGCGCTCGGCGAGTTCGCCGCCCGGCGCTGGGGCTGGCACGACTTCCGCGTCGACCACACCAGGGTCGTACCGGACGTGATGATGGGCGTCGTCGAGGCACTCCGGCTCGTGACCGACCTCGGCGACGCGGTGGTGGTCTGCTCCCCCGTCTACCCGCCCTTCTACGCCTTCGTCAGCCACGCCGGCCGGCAGGTGATCGAAGCCCCGCTCGGACCCGACCTGCGGATGGACCCCGCCGCTCTCGACGAGGCCTTCCGCCGGGCCCGGGCCTGCGGCCGCCGGCCGGCGTTCCTGCTGTGCAACCCGCACAACCCGACCGGCGTCGTCCACCGCCGTGACGAGCTCGAAGCCGTCGCCGAACTGGCCGGCCGGCACCGCCTGCGGGTGATCTCCGACGAGATCCACGCCCCCCTGGTGCTGCCCGGGACGCACTTCACTCCGTACCTCACGGTGGCCGGCGCCCAGAACGCGTTCGCCCTGACCTCCGCCTCCAAGGCGTGGAACCTCGCCGGCCTCAAGGCGGCGCTCGCGGTCGCCGGGCCGCAGGCCGCCGCCGACCTCGAGCGCCTGCCGGAGGAGGTCAGCCACGGGCCCAGCCACCTGGGCGTCATCGCGCACACCGCCGCGTTCCGCGCCGGCGGGCCGTGGCTCGACCTCCTCCTCGGCGGCCTCGACGGCAACCGCACGCTGCTGGCGACGCTGCTGGCGAAGCACCTCCCATCCGTCAAATACCACCGCCCCGAGGGCACCTACCTCGCCTGGCTGGACTGCACGGGCCTGGGCATCGCCACCGAGCAGCCGGACGGCGAACCCGGCGTGGCCAGCGACGTCGCCGGGCCCGCGAAGATGTTCCTCGACCGCGCACGGGTCGCCCTCAGCTCCGGGCACGTCTTCGGCAGCGGCGGGGCAGGCTTCGTACGACTCAACTTCGCCACCTCACCCACGATCCTCACCGACGCCGTCACCCGCATGGGCCGGGCAGTCGACGCGCACCACCCGTCGGCGGGCTGAGCCCGCGGTCCCGGCACGTGCCGTCACTGCCGTTCGCACCCGCCTGACGAGAGGCGTGGGCAGCCAAAAAGTTTTGTTCGGTTCCTACAAATGGTGCCGCCTCGGGTTCGGTGGTTACGACATGGCGCTGCCAGCCGGCAGGCGGAAAGGTGATCACTGCCGGAGGCCGGGGTCTCGCGGCGCGTACATCGTGGGTCTACCGGAGGGGTCGTTCGGGTGTTCAGCCGTGTCGCCATCGTCAACCGTGGTGAGGCCGCGATGCGGCTCATCCACGCGGTCCGAGAGTTGGCCGCGGAGACCGGGGCCCGGATCGAGACCGTCGCCCTGTACACCGACGTCGACCGCACCGCCACGTTCGTGCGTGAGGCGGACATCGCCTACGATCTCGGTCCCGCGTCCGCGCGCCCGTACCTGGACCTGAAGGTGCTGGAGCGCGCGTTGGTGGAGACCGGGGCCGACGCCGCGTGGGTCGGCTGGGGCTTCGTCGCAGAGGACCCGGCGTTCGCGGAGCTGTGCGAGAAGGTCGGGGTCACCTTCGTCGGGCCGAGCGCGGAGGCCATGCGCAAGCTCGGGGACAAGATCGGCGCGAAGCTGATCGCCGAGGAGGTCGGCGTGCCGGTCGCGCCGTGGAGCCGTGGCGCGGTCGAGACCCTGGACGCCGCCCTGGCGGCGGCGACCGAGATCGGCTATCCGCTGATGCTGAAGGCGACTGCGGGCGGCGGCGGGCGCGGTATCCGCGTGATCACGAACGCGGCCGAACTCGCCGACGCGTACGAGCGCACCAGCCAGGAGGCGGCGCGGGCGTTCGGCAGCGGCGTCGTGTTCCTGGAGCGCCTGGTCACCGGTGCCCGGCACGTCGAGGTCCAGGTGATCGCCGACGGCCAGGGCACTGCGTGGGCGCTCGGTGTCCGTGACTGTTCGGTGCAGCGGCGCAACCAGAAGGTCATCGAGGAGTCGGCGTCGCCGGTGCTCAGCCCGGCCCAGGTCGCCGAGCTCAAGGCGTCGGCGGAACGGCTGGCCGTCGCGGTCGGTTACCGGGGTGCGGCGACCGTCGAGTTCCTCTACCACCCTGGCGACCGGCTGTTCGCGTTCCTCGAGGTCAACACCCGCCTGCAGGTCGAGCACCCGATCACGGAGTCGACGACCGGGTTCGACCTGGTCAAGGCGCAGCTGCACGTCGCCGCGGGCGGGCGGCTCGAAGGCGAGCCGCCGGTGGAGCGCGGGCACGCCATCGAGGCCCGGCTGAACGCCGAGGACCCCGACCGCGACTTCGCGCCCTCCCCGGGCCGCATCGCGCGGCTGGACCTGCCCGCCGGGCCGGGCATCCGGGTGGACACCGGCGTCAGCGAGGGTGACACCATCCCGGCCGACTTCGACTCGATGATCGCGAAGATCATCGCCTACGGTCGCGACCGCGACGAGGCGCTCGGCAGGCTGCGCCGGGCGATGGCGAACACCACGGTGATCATCGAGGGCGGCGCGACGAACAAGAGTTTCGTGCTCGACCTGCTCGACCAGCCCGAGGTGATCGACGCGAGCGCGGACACCGGCTGGATCGACCGCGTCCGCGGCGCGGGCAGGCTCGTCGCGCAGCGGCACTCCGCCGTCGCGCTGGCGGCCGCCGCCATCGAGGCGTACGAGGAGGAGGAACGCATCGAGCGGCAGCGGCTGCTGTCGACGGCGTTCGGCGGGCGGCCGCAGGTGCAGCACAAGAGTGGCCGACCGCTGGACCTCAAGCTGCGCGGCGTCAGCTACCGGGTGCGGGTGGCGCGGGTCGGCGCGCACCGGTTCCGCGTCCGCATCGAAGCGGGCGCGGCCGTCCGCACCGCCGACGTCGAGCTCGACCGTTTCGACCGGCACACCGGGCAGATCGTCGTCAACGGCGTCCGGTACCGCCTGCTCACCGGGACGCACGGGCCGATCCATCTGGTCGAGGTGGACGGCGTGACGCACCGGGTCGGCCGCGACGAGGGCGGCGTCGTCCGCTCACCCATGCCCGCGCTGGTCGTCGCCACGCCGTTGGAGGTCGGCGCCGAGGTCGAGGCGGGCGCGCCGGTGCTGGTGCTGGAGGCCATGAAGATGGAGACGGTGCTGCGGGCTCCGTTCAAGGCGCGGCTGAAGGAATGCGCCGTCTCCGTGGGCAGCCAGGTGGAGGCCGGCGCACCGTTGCTGCGGCTGGAGCCGCTGGCCGAGGAGGCCGACGAGGCCGCGGACGGCCCCGCCGCCGCGTCCGTCGAGCTGGACCTGCCCGCCGCGCCCGGGGAGATCCCGGCGCGCAAGCGCGCCATGCGCGGCCAGGAGGACCTGCGCGGCCTGCTGCTCGGCTTCGACGTGGACCCGCACGACGACCGTCGGGTGCTCGACGACTACCTCGCCGCGCGTCGGGCGGCAACCGAGGACGGCCACCGGCCGCTGGCCGAGGAACTCGACCTCGTCAACGTGTTCGCCGACCTCACCGAGCTGAGCCGCAACCGGCCCACGGGCGAGGACGGCGGCGGCGACGCCCACGTGCACAGCGCCCGCGAGTACTTCCACACCTACCTGCAGAGCCTCGACGTCGAGCGGGCCGGACTGCCGAGTTCGTTCCAGGCGAAGCTCGCCAAGGCGCTCGGGCACTACGGGGTCACCGACCTGGAGCGCTCCCCCGAGCTCGAAGCCGCCGTGTTCCGGATCTTCCTCGCCCAGCAACGCGCGTCCGCCGACGCCACGGTCGTCGCGGCGCTGCTGCGCGCGTGGCTGCGAGAGTCGCCGCCGGACGAGACGCTGCGCGAGCCGGCGGGCCTCGCGCTGGAGCGGCTGGTGGCCGCGACGCAGGTCCGTTTCCCCGTGGTCGCCGACCTCGCCCGCGGCGTGGTGTTCGCCTGGTTCGCCCAGCCGCTGCTGCGCCGCAACCGCGCCCGCGTCTACGCAGAGGTCCGCAAGCACCAGCGCCACCTGGACGCGCACCCGGACGCGCCGGACCGCCCCGAGCGCATCGCCGCGATGGTACGCAGCACCGAGCCGTTGGTTCGGCTGCTCGGCCAGCGGCTCGTCCGCGACCACCTCGACAACGCGGTCATGCTGGAGGTACTGACCCGGCGGTACTACGGCAACAAGGGGCTCACCAGCGTCGGCATCCGTGAGGTCGCGGGCTGCAGCTTCGTGGTCGCCGAGCGCGCGGACTCGAGCGTGGTCTCCGCTGCGGTGAGCTTCGACGCGCTGGGCGGCGCGCTGCACGGGCTCGCCGAACTCGCCGGCGGCGAGGATGCCGTCGACGCCGACATCTACCTCGCCTGGGAGAGCCAGCCGCAGGACTTCGACGCGATGGCCACCGCGTTGCTCGAGGTCATCAACGCGCACCCGCTGCCGCACCAGGTCCGCAGAGTCACCACCACCGTCGCGGGTCGCGGCGGAGCAGTGATGCACCACCACTTCACGTTCCGCCCGTCCGGCGCCGGGATGGCCGAGGAGCGGCTGATCCGCGGCCTGCACCCGTACATCGCGCAGCGAATGCAACTGGAGCGGCTGCGCAAGTTCGACCTGACCCGGCTGCCGTCGTCGGACGAGGAGGTCTACCTCTTCCAGTGCCTGGCGCGGGAGAACCCGTCCGACGAGCGTCTCGTCGCGTTCGCGCAGGTGCGCGACCTGACCGCGCTGCGCGAGCACGACGGCCGGCTGGTCGCGCTGCCCACGACCGAGGACACCGTCGCCGCCTGCCTCGACTCGATCCGCCGCGCGCAGTCCCGGCGACCGTCGAAGACCCGCTTCAACACCAACCGGATCGTGATCTACGTGTGGCCGCCGAGCGACCTCACCCGGGAGGAGATGGAGATGATCGCCGGGCGGGTGCGCCCGACGACCGTCGGCGCCGGGCTGGAGGAGATCCTGTTCATCGCGCGGCAGCGCGACCGCCAGACCGGCGAGCTGACCAAGATCGCCGTACGGATCTCCTTCGACGCCACCGGCGGCGCCGAGCTGACCGTCGGCGAGCCGCCGGTCGAGCCGGTCGAGCCGCTCGACGACTACCGGCTGAAGGTGCTGCGCGCGAGCAGCCGCAACACGGTGTACCCGTACGAGCTGACCGGCCTGCTCGGCGACTTCGTCGAGCACGACCTGGACGACGACCATGCGCTGGTGCCGGTCGACCGGCCGAAGGGGCGCAACACCGCGGCGATCGTCGCCGGCATCGTCACCACGTCGACCCCGCGGCACCCGCAGGGCGTCACCCGGGTCGTGCTGCTCGGTGACCCGACGAAGTCGCTGGGCGCGCTGTCGGAGCCGGAGTGCCGCCGCGTGATCGCCGCGCTGGACCTGGCCGAGCAGATGCGAGTGCCGCTGGAGTGGTACGCGCTGTCCGCCGGCGCCCGGATCTCGATGAAGTCGGGCACGGAGAACATGGACTGGGTGGCGGCGGCGCTCAAGCGGATCGTCGAGTTCACCCAGGACGGCGGTGAGATCAACATCGTGGTCGCGGGCATCAACGTCGGCGCGCAGCCGTACTGGAACGCCGAGGCGACGATGCTCATGCACACCAAGGGCGTCCTGGTGATGACACCGGACTCGGCGATGGTGCTCACCGGCAAGCAGTCGCTCGACTTCTCCGGTGGCGTGTCCGCCGAGGACAACTTCGGCATCGGCGGCTACGACCGGGTGATGGGCCCGAACGGGCAGGCGCAGTACTGGGCGCCGAGCCTCCCCGCCGCGCGGGACGTACTGATGTCGCACTACGACCACACGTACGTCGCACCCGGCGAGGACGCGCCGCGGCGGGCGACCACCACCGACCCCACCGACCGCGACGTCTCCGACTTCCCGCATGCCGCAGCCGGCAGCGACTTCACCACCGTCGGGGAGATCTTCTCCGCCGAGGCCAACCCGGACCGCAAGAAGCCGTTCGACATCCGGACCGTGATGCGGGCGCTGTCCGACCAGGACCACCCGGTGCTGGAACGCTGGGCGGGCATGGCCGACGCGGAGACCGCGGTGGTGCAGGACGCGCACCTGGGCGGCATGCCGGTGTGCCTGCTCGGCATCGAGTCCCGGACGGTGCCGCGGCGTGGCTTCCCGCCCACCGACGGCCCGGAAACCTACACCGCGGGCACGCTGTTCCCCCGGTCGTCGAAGAAGGCCGCGCGGGCGATCAACGCGGCCAGCGGCAACCGACCGCTGGTGGTGCTGGCGAACCTGTCGGGCTTCGACGGCTCGCCCGAGTCGATGCGAAAGCTGCAACTGGAGTACGGCGCCGAGATCGGCCGCGCGATCGTGAACTTCCGGGGGCCCATCGTGTTCTGCGTGATCTCGCGGTACCACGGCGGCGCGTTCGTGGTGTTCTCGAAGGCGCTGAACCCCAACATGACCGTGCTGGCGCTGGAAGGCTCATTCGCCTCGGTCCTCGGCGGCGCTCCCGCCGCTGCGGTGGTCTTCTCCGGCGACGTCGACGCCCGCACCGCGGCCGACCCCCGCGTACGGGACCTGGAGGCCCGCGCAGCGGCCGCCTCCGGCGCCGACCGCGCCGCGTTGACCGCGGAACTCGACGAACTCCGCTCGTCGGTCCGAGCGGAGAAGCTCGGCGAGGTGGCCACGGAGTTCGACCGCGTGCACAACATCCAGCGCGCTGTCGAGGTCGGCTCCGTGGACGCCGTCATCCGCGCAGCTGAACTCCGTCCGCGCATCATCGAGGCCATCGAGTCACATCTGCGTTGACCGGTCGGGGGCGACCACCAGGCCACCCGCCGTCGCGGCCAGGGCGGCGGTGGCCAGGTGAAGCCCCGGCGAGCGGTCGCGACGTCCCTCGTAGGGTAATGGCATGGCTGAGCGATCTCTGACCTTGATGGCGGTGCACGCCCACCCCGACGACGAGGCGACGAGCACCGGTGGTGTCCTGGCTCGCTACGCGGCGGAAGGGATCTCGACAGTGCTCGTGACCTGCACCGACGGGCGATGTGGCGACGGCCCCGGCGGGGTCAAGCCCGGCGACCCGGGGCACGACCCGGCCGCCGTGGTGGCGATGCGCCAGGAGGAACTGGAGGCCAGCTGCGCGTCGTTGAAGGTCACCCACCTGGAGACGCTCGGCTACGCCGATTCCGGGATGATGGGCTGGCCGACCAACGACCTGCCCGGCGCATTCTGGACCACGCCGGTGGCGGAGGCGGCGGACCGGCTGGCGGAGCTGATCCGACAGTACCGGCCGGACGTCGTCGTCACCTATGACGAGAACGGCTTCTACGGCCACCCGGACCACATCCAGGCCCACAGAATCACCATGGCCGCGGTCGCGATGACGGACATCCCCGCCAAGGTGTACTGGACCACCGTGCCGCGCTCGGCGTTCGCGGAATTCGGCCGGATCATGCAGGAGCTCGGCGTCGAGTGGGCCGAGCCGGACGCGGCGTCTGCGGAGTCGGTGCCGCAGCTCGGCCTGCCCGACGACGAGATCACCACCTGGGTGGACACGAGCAGCTACGGCGCGCAGAAGTTCGACGCGTTGGCCGCGCATGCCAGTCAGACCGAGAACATCTTCTTCCTGCAACTCGGCAGGGACCGGTTCACCGAGCTGATGGGCATGGAGACCTTCGTCCGGGTCCGCGACACCACTGGCGCGCCGGTACCCGAGGACGACTTGTTCGCCGGACTGCGCTGACCGGGCCGGTGCCAGTCGGGGTCCTCCGGGAGACCGGCGCCGGCCACTTCCTGACCGAGACGGCCATCCCGGCACCGTGCTGCCATTGAGCACAGGGCCGTGCCAAGCCGCCTCCGATCACCACTTGTCCCACGGTACGGTCCAGTCGCCCACCCCGTCGGTGAGCGCCATGTGCCGAGGAGTGTTGCGCACATCGACCACGTCGCCGGGCCGGAACGTCTCGTAGAACCATCGAGCGTCGGCCGGTCCGACGTTGATGCAACCGTGCGAGGTGTTCCGGTTGCCGTGGGCACCGATGTTCCAGTCGGCCATGTGGACGAACTCGCCCGAGTAGGAGATCCGCAGACAGAGCTTGATGACCTCGTCGTAGTAGTTGGGATCCTTGGGATCGACGAGCCCGTAGCTGGCCGAGGTCATCCGGTGTGAGGGCTCCCGGGTCATCACCACGTGCGGGCCGGAGCGAGTCCAGTAGCTGATGACCTCCCCGTTCGCGCCCACGGCGGTGCCGCCCTTGCCCATGCTGATCGGGATGTCCCGCACCATCTTGCCGTCGATGTAGACCTTCATCCGGTGGGTGGTGGCATCGGCGATGGCGATGCGGGACGGGCCGATGGCGAAGTTCGTGCTGGCGTTGGCCCCGCCGTAGACGCCCTTGCCGAGATCACGGCCGAAGAGGTTGACCTTCACCGAGATCTTCGTGCCCGGGGTCCAGTACTTCGCCGGCCGCCAGTGCGCGTTCTGGCCGTCGATCCAACGCCACCGTCCCTCGACGGCCGGCGTGGTCTCCACCAGCATCGCCTTCTCGGCCTCGGCGCGGTTCTTGACCGGCTTGCTGAAGTTCACCATGACCGGCTGACCGACCCCGTACGTGCCGCCGTCCCGGAGGGCGGTCAGTGCGCTGGCCTGGAACGTGACGGAAGCGACCCCGGACGGCTTGACCGTGCGGAAGCTGCTCTTGTGCTGGCTCAGCGCGCCGGCGGAGTCGGCCGCCGACACGGCAACCGTGTAGGTCTTGCCATAGGCCAGTTTGCCGGTCGAACGCCACGTCTGACCGTCGCTGCCGAGCTTGCCGGCGACGGTCTTGCCTCCGGTGGCCACCGATACGTCCTTGAGCGTGCCGCCCTCCACCGCCACGACCACCTGCTCGAGCGGCGACACCTTGGTCGCATCGGCAGCCGGGGTGACGGTCACACGCACCTCGCCCGCGGGCGCACTCGCCGCAGCCAGACCAGGCTGCGACCACGCGGCTCCGGACGCGGACCCACGGCTGCAACCTGCGGTCACCAGGCCGGCCGTGACACCCAGACCGGTGGCGATCAACTTTCGACGATTGATCATCTCGTTCCTCTCCGCCAGGAGAGTACTTGTTGGCGGCGCGCCAGGGGATCCCGATGTCGGGTGCCTTACGTCGGGTCCAGTCGGACTATCAGGCATGGCCCGAGACAGACTGGTCACGGACGTCAGAGGCCCGGCAGCGGTGTCAGAGGACAAGGTCCCTGCGACGGCGTCGCCTCGGACTTCGGCAGGATCTGTTGAAGAGTTTTACGACGTTGCGCTTCTTGTCGGCAACTCGGTCGAAGGCTGGTGGTCGCCCGCCGGCGAACACCCTCGGTAGACGGCCCGATCAAACTCAGCGAGCGCTGTCTCCGGTGAGCCCTGCCGGACTGCCGGCGCCTCGCCGGTTCGTCTGGTGCGCGTCACTGCGCGACGCCGTCGAGCAGCTCCGGCACCACATCGGCGACGGCCGCACCGCTGGTCCGCCAGGTGCGCCGAGACGTCCTCAACAAGGCCCTCTCGGCTGCGCGGGCACCGCTGTGGCAGCAGGCGTCCGACCTCGAACGATTCACCGCGCACGGCGACTTCCACTGCTTCGCCACCGCTTGGGGCGGACAGTATCCGGCGATCATCAAGCTGTGGCGGGCGGCCTGGTCGGAGTTCGTCCCGTTCCTGGACTACGACGTGGAAATCCCCCGGATCATCTGCTCCACCAACGCCATCGAGTCCCTCAACGCCCGCTACTGCCGCGCCGTCCGCGCCCGCGGCCACTTCCCGACCGAGCAAGCCGCCCTGAAGTGCCTCTACCTGATCACCCGATCCTTGGACCCCACCGGCCGAGGACGAGCCAAGCGGGCAGTGCGGTGGAAGCCCGCCCTCAAGGACACCGTCATCGTCACGCCGCGGCAGACCGTCGCGGTGGACCTCGACGCCGACAACCCGGGCCAGTGGATGACCCACTGCCACAACATCTACCACGCCGAGACCGGCATGATGATCAACCTCGCCTACCAGGCCTGATTAGCCACCAAGCGACCAGCACACCGACCGCTGACTGCGGCGGCCGTCGGCCGGGCCTTTGGCCTGGCCGTCTCGCCGCACGCAGGTCACGGCCGGCGTGCCGAGGCCACGAACAGTGGAAGCGCCAGGAACAGCCGATCATTCGCGGCTCGGCGCCGCTGGTCGGTAACCCACGCGTCGGCCTGGTCACCGGTCACGGCGCCGGTCGTCCTCCCTGCATCGGCGAACCCGGCGAGCATGGGAAGCATCGTCGCGTCGGTGAAGACACCGGTGCGGACCTCCACGTCCGGCCGGAGGAAGCCGGCCTCCATCAGCAGGTTGCGGTATCGGCGGGCGGCTCGGGGCGCGGGAATGGTGTCGGCGCGGGCGTGGACGATGGTCCGGGTGAGGGCGGGGTCGTCGGAGTCGATGACGATGGTGTCCCAGTCCTGGCCGATCAGGACGATGCGGCTGCCGGGGGCGAGCACCCGCCGCGCTTCGGCGAGGGCGCGCGAGGGGTCGTCCAGTTCGTGGAGGACCTTGTCCGCCCGGTACCCGTTGACCGATCCGTCGGGCAGCGGCAGCTGGTAGGCGTCACCGAGGCGTAGATCTGCCTGGGGCAGCCGGGCGCGGGCGACCGCGATCATCCGTTCGTCGCGGTCGACGCCGATCGGTCGCACACCCCGGGCAGCGAGTTCCGCCACCGCACGGCCCGTCCCGCAGCCGACGTCGACCACCGCGCACGACGCGGTCAGCTGCAGCAGGTCGTAGGAGCGGGCGCGTAGGGCGGCGGCAGCGGGGAGAGCGTCGGCGGCGTCGAGCAACCGGATCAGGCGGTCGGTTCCGGAGGCCGGCTGGGCGGTGTTGTGCTGCATTGACATGCTGATCAGCCTGCGACTTAATGTCGACATGACGTCAAGCGGCTGCGCGTCGGGGATGAGCATCGGGGAGGCCGCCGGCCGGTTCGGCCTGCCCACCCACGTGCTGCGGCACTGGGAGTCCGTCGGGCTGCTCGTGCCTGACCGGACCCCAGCCGGGCGCAGACGCTACGGGCTTGACCATCTGCACCGCATCGCCGCCATCCTCCGCGCAAAGGAAGCCGGGTTCCGGCTCGACGACATCCGCGAGATCATCGAGGCCGACGGCGCGACCAGACGGGACCTCATGCGCCGGCACCGCACCGACCTCGCCCAGCGGATCGCCCGGTCACAGGCGTCGTTGCGGCTGATCGACGCGGCGTTGGCCTGCGAGCATGACGACTTCACCCGCTGTCCGGCCTTCCGTTCAACTTTTGCCGCCCTGGCCGGCGGTCCCGCTTCCGTTAGCGAGCCAGGACTGCACCACGCCTGCACGGCGTAGTCCGGCCCAGCCCGCGCCCTCGAATGTCCGACGGGTGACGACGCCAGCTCTCAGTTCCTACTGCTGGCTGGCCAGCTGCCAGAGCGGACCCGCCGCGAGACCCGCGGCGAGGCTGAGTGCGGCCGCGATGACGGCGGTGCGCGCGGACCACCGTCGAGGGCTGACCTGCTCCGTAGCCACCATGTCGGCGTCGGCGGTGCGGTAGGCCGGCACGATCCAGCGCAGGTAGTAGAACAGGCTGAGCACAGTGTTGACGAAGGCGACGACAGCGAGCCATGCGTAGTCGCCGTCCCAGGCGGCGGTCGCGGTGGTCAGCTTGCCGACGAACACTGCGGTGGGTGGGGTGCCCACCAGGCCGAGCAGCGCCACCAGCAGCGCTGCGGCCAACCAGGGCCGCCGCCGGGCCAGGCCCCCGTAGGCGGTGAGCTCCCGGTGCTCGGGCAGTGCGGCCGTGACCGCGAACGCGGCGATGTTGGTCACCGTGTAGCCGGCGAGGTAGACCAGCAGCGACGGCAACGCGAGGTCGCTGCGTCCGGCCACCGCCACGGGTACGAGGAGAAAGCCGACCTGGCTCACGGTCGACCAGCCGAGCAGGCGTCGTGGATCGTTCTGCCAGTAGGCGGCCAGGTTGCCCAGGGTCATGCTGGCGACCGCGAAGATCGCCACCAGCAGCGCCCACGACGTGGTGCGGGGAAGCACCAGGACGAACCGGTACACCGCGATCAGAGCGCCGATCTTGGGCACCGTGGTCAGGAAAGTCGCCACGGTGCCGCCGGCACCCTGCGCGGCGTCCGGCACCCAGAAATGAGCCGGTACGCCGCCGGCTTTGAACATCAGCCCCGCAACGACGCCGACGGTCGCCGCTGCGACGGCCACCGCTGGCGCCTGGGTAAGTCGGTCCGTCAGGTCCCCGTACATGGTCGTGCCGGCGACTCCCGACAGGATGGTCACGCCGAGCAGCAGGAGGATGCCGAACAGCGCACCCATCAGGTAGGTCTTCATCGCGGCTTCCGCGCCGCTGGCGGTGTTCACCAGGCCGATCAGCCCGTAGAGCGGGATGGTGGCCAGCAGGAACCCGACGGCGAGGACGAGCAGGTCGTCCGCGCCCGCGAGGACCACTGTCCCGGTGGTGACGAACAGGAGCAGCGCGTAGGTCTCGCTTTCCCGCGCCGACGCCGCGATCTCATCCGCGGCGAGGGTCAGGACGAGCAGTGTTCCGAACGCGGCGAGGATCCGGGCGACGCCGGTGGCGGTGTCGACGGCGTAGGTGCCCTCGAACGCACGCTGCACCGGCCCACCGAGCTGGACCGCGGCGGCGGCCATGGCGGCGACGAGGACGACGGCGGTGAGGACCCGGATCAGCCACTGTCGCTGCCGAGGGACGAACGAGCCGCCGATCAGCGCGCCGAGGCCACCGACGAGCAGCAGCATCTCGGGTAGCAGGAGCAGGGGCCGCATCCCCATCTCGGCGTCCACCGGTCACCTGCCGACGAGATCGACGACGGCGGCGGAGGCCGGCTCGATGACGTCGAGTAGCGGTCGGGGCAGGATGCCGATGGCGAGGGAGAGCAGCAGCAGGGGCCCGGCCGACCAGATCTCGCTCGGGCGCAGGTCGGTGAATCCGATCGAGTGTCCTCGGGTTTCGCCGGTGAAGACCCGTTGCAACGCGCGCAGGAACAGCGCGGCGGTCACGAGGATGCCGACCAGCGCGACCGCGGTGACGGGGGCGACGGCGACGCTGCCGGTGAAGATCTGGAACTCAGCGATGAACCCGGCGAACGCGGGCAGGCCCAGGGACGCGAAAGCGCCGACGGCGAAGAGCGTGGCGAACGCCGGTGCGGGCGCGGCGAGCCCGCCGTAGGCACCCACGTCATAGGTGCCGACGCGGTCGCGCAGGACGCCGGCGAGGAGGAACAGCGCCCCGGTGATCAGGCCGTGGCTGACCATCTGGGTGACCGCCCCGGTGACCGCCACGGTCCGAGCCTGGGTGGTGTCGGCGGCGACCAGCCCGGCGGCGCCGACCGCGAGCGCGATGTAGCCCATGTGGTTGACCGACGTGTAGGCGATCATGCGTTTGACATTGGTCTGGGCCAGCGCGACGAGCGCGCCGTAGATGACCGACACCACGCCGACGACGATGACGACCCACGCCCAGGCCCGCCAGGCCTGCGGCAGCATCGGCATGGCGATGCGGACGAAGCCGTAGGTGCCCATCTTCAGCAGCACCCCGGCCAGCACCGCCGAGCCGACGGCGGGCGCGTCGGTGTGCGCGGGCGGCAGCCAGGTGTGGAACGGCACGGTCGGGGTCTTCACCGCCAGGCCGACCAGGATCGCGGCGAGCACCAACCCACCAGCGAGAGGCCGGCCGGCCAACGGGGTGGCGGCGGCTAGCGCGGGCATGTCGAAGGTGTGAGGTTCGGCGGCGACGTAGAGGCCGATGAAGCCGACGAGCAGGGCCAGGGAGCCGAGGAAGGTGTAGAGGAAGAACTTCATCGCTGAGTGCCCGCGGTTGCCGTGGCCCCATCCGGCGATCAAGAAGTACATGCCGACGAGGGACAGGTCGAAGAAGACGAAGAACAGGATCAGGTCGGCGGCCACGAACAGGCCGAGGCTGACGCTCTGCAGGAACAGGAACAGCGCCGCATGGGCGCGGGGCCGGTGCCGCTCCCGCAGCGCGTACACGGCGCAGGCCAGGAAGATCACCGCGGTCATCGCGACCAGCGGCAGCGAGAACCCGTCGACCCCCAGGTGGTAGCTGCTGTTCACACCCGGGATCCAGGCGGCCCGCTCCTCGAAGGCGAGCCCGCCGGGAGCGGGTTTCTCGTACCTAACCCACACGACGATCACGAGCGCGAGGTCGACGGCCGCCACCGCCACCCAGGCCCAACGCGTCGGCGCATCGCGGAGCCGGGGCAGGCCGACCAGCGCCAGTGCGGCGGCGAGGGGCACGAAGACGATCAGACTGAGCACGCTCACCTCAACGCGACGAGTAGGAGGACGCCGACCACGACCACCACGACGGCCTGCAGGTAGTACTGATGCAGTTGGCCGGTCTGCGGCCGGCGCGCGAGCTGACCCAGCCGGCGCGTCCAGCCGGCGAACCGCTCCACGGCACCGTCCAGCCACCGGTCGTCGGCGCGGGCGGACCGGTCCGCCACCCGCAGGGTCGCGGCCGCGACCCGCTCGACGCCCCGGTCCAGCACCCGGTCGTCAAAGCGGGCCAGGGCGTCGGCGAGCCACAGAGTAGGGCGTACGACGAGCAGCCCTGCGGCGCTCTCCAGTCCGAGCCAGCGCAGCGCCCACCGCGGCTCGGGGACTCGCCTGCGGGCCACGGCCAGGACGATCACCAGCGCGATGGCCGCGGACACACCGAGTTCAAGCGGAGCGGCCCGGGGCGCCTCCCCCGTTGCCACCGCTCGGGCCAGCAGGCCGTCGACCGGCGGAAGGGCGAGGACCCCGAGTACGGCGGCGGCCACCGCGAGCACGACCACGGGCAACTGCTGGAACAGGTTCACGCCGCCGATGCCCTGCTCCGCCTCGTGGTGGGCCTCGACGTCGGCCCGCCGGTCGGCGGGCACCCGCCGCCACATCACGATCAGGATCTTCCCGGCATACGCGGCGGACAGGGCGGAGGCGACCAGGCCGACGGCGTAGAGCCATGGGGACTGCGCCAGGGCGGCGGCGAGGACGGCGTCCTTGGTCGCCCAGAGCGACAGCGGCGCGACGCCGGCGAGGGCGAGCGCGCCGACGGTGGCCGACCAGCCGACCAACGGCCAGCGCCGAGCGACGCCGGACAGGCCGGCGAGCCGCTGGGTGCCGAGGGCGGTCAGCCACGCCCCGGCGGCGAGGAACAGCAGCGCCTTGGTGGCGGCGTGCGCGACCAGGTGTACGGCGCCGCCAGCGACCGTACCGGCCCCGGCGGCCATCACCACGAACCCCAGCTGCGCGGCGGTGGAGGCCGCCAGCAACTGCTTGAGGTCCCGCTGGGCGACCGCCACAGCGCCCAACAGCAGGGCCGTCGTGGCACCCAGCCAGCTGGTCACCGTTCCCGCCCAGCCGGTCGAGACCAGCAGCGGCTCCACCCGCAGCAGCAGGTAGCCGCCCATGGCGACCATCGCCGCGGAATGCAGCAGGGCGCTGACCGGGCTGGGACCGGCCATCGCCCGGGACAGCCAGAACGAGAACGGCAGTTGCGCGGCCTTACCGAGCGCGGCGACCAGGATTCCGGCGGCGATCACGTGTCGCCACCCCATGCTGCCGCCGGGCAGGTCAGCCAGGGCCAGGCCCGCCCCGCCGGCGAGCGCGGCGGCCGCAGCGAGGTAGAGGCCCAGATCTGCGGTGCGGGTGGTGACGAACGCGGTCAGACCGGCCGACATGCGGTCGTCGTCGCGCCACCAGAAGCCGATGAGCGCGTACGAGGCCGCACCCATGATCTCCCAAGCGAACAGCAGCGTGGGTAGCGTCGCCGCGGTCGCGGTGAGCGCGGCGGAGGAGGCGAACAGCAGCATCAGGCCGTGGAACCGGGCCCGCGCCCGCTGGATCTCCCCGGCCGCGAAGACCAGCACCAGCAGGGTCACCGCCGCGACAGTGGGCACGAGCAGGGCGGCCAGGCCGTCGACGGTGAGCGCGAAGTCGGCGCCGGCCATGAACGGCACCGCCACGCTCGGCCGCTGGAATGCCACCACCGCCGACAGCGCCAGGGTGAGCGCGGCTGCGCCCAGGGAGACCGCTACGACGATCCGGTCCGCCCGCCGGGTGAGGGCGAGCAGACCGCCGACCGCCGCCGGCAGGATCACCAGCAACCAGAGCGAGGCCTGGGCGAAGTCACTCATCCGTTGAGGTCCGCCGCCATGTCGGTCATGTCCACCCGCCGTACCCGATGCAGGTGGGTGGCCACGGCGAAGCCCATCGCCATCTCCACCGTCATCGCGACGATGATCACGAGCAGCAGCACCTGCCCGGAGGGGTCCGGGGCGAGGAACCACCAGAAGCCCGCGGCGGCCAGGATGAGCCCGTTGAGCATCAGCTCCAGCCCCATCATCACCATCACCACGACCTGCTGGGACAGCGCCCCGTACAGCCCGACGCTGAAGAGTGCCGCGGCCACCAGCAGAACCGTCTGGAGGGTCATCGGCCGACGCCTCCCGGTTGCGGGTCCTTCGCCGGTCGGCGGCGAAGGTCGTCGCCAAACCGGTCGTAGCGGGTGCGGTGCGCGGCCAGCACCACTCCAGCGACGATCGTGGCCGCCATGACCGCGCCGACCACCCCCATCACCAGCATCTTCGGACCCATCAACTCCTCACCCAACGCCACCGTCACGCCGGCGGGCGGCCTACCACGGCGGGCCGGCCAGGGAATGAGCACGGCCCCGGCGGCCAGGAGCACGAAGGAACCGACGGCGGCGGCCAGGGCGTGCCGCTTGTCGTGCACCATGCTCATCGGCATCAGCGCCGGGTTCATGCCCATGAACATGACCATGTAGACGGCCATCACGGCCATCTCCATCACCATCATCAGGATCGTCACGACGCCGACGTAGTTCTGCTGCAGCAGCAGCACCTGCACGCCCACCGCGATGAACGACACCGCAAGGGCGTAGCTGGCCCGGGCCATCGAGTTGACATAGAAGACCGCGGCGCCGGCGAGCACAGCCACGACGGCGAGGGCCCAGAACGAGATGTGAGTGATCATGGGTCACGTCCTCCACACCACGACGACAGCGACGAGCAGGTCCTGCACGAGCACCGCGGGCAGCAGTACCAGCCAGCCGACCTCCATGAACAGGTCCGGTCGGAACGCGGGCAGCCGGCGGCGCAGCCACACGAACACCGCGAGCAGGGCGACCGTCTTCACCAGCACCCAGGCCCAGCCGGGCAGCAGCGGGCCGGCCCCACCGCCGAGGAACATCGGCACGGCGAACGCCGCCCCCGCGACCAGCAGTGCGTACCGTCCGCCCTGGAAAACCAGCCGGTCGACCCCCGACAACTCCGCCGTGACGCCACCGGCGATGTCGGATCCCAGCGCCGGCGTGAACGGTCCCCAGACCGCGATCGCGACGACTCCGGTGCAGTAGACCAGGAACGCGACAGGCATCCATACCACGAACCACAGGTCCACCTGCGCGGCCGCGACCGTCCCGACGTTCAGGCTCGACGCGGCAACCGCGGGCGCTACCAGCGCGAACATCAGCGGGAGTTCGTACGCCAGCCCGTGCGCCAGGAAGCGGTAGCCGCCGACCAGCGAGTGCACGGAATTGGCGCCCCACCCCGTCAGCCACACGAAAGCCCACGCCAGGACATCCATCGCGTTGAACCACATCACCCCGACGTCGAGGTCGAACAGCGTCCACTCCCCCAGCGGCACCACCGTCACGATCATCAGCGCCATGAAGAGCAGACCGGAACTGCCGATCCGCCACAGCAGCGTGTCAGCGGCGACCGTGGTCCTGCGCCGCTGCCGCATGAGCCGAGCCATCTCCCCCAACGGTCGTGTCAGCCCGGACGGCCCTGCTCCCGCGGCCCGCGCCGTGAAGACCCCGTCAAGCACAGCGGCGAAGGCCGCGAGTAGGCCCAAGATGGCAGCCGCACCCAGTGCCCATCCGGCGGGGACCGTAGTGACCGTGTCAGGCATGCGCCACCTCGCTCGCCGCCGGCAGCGGATCGAGGTCAAGGCTCGCGACGACCAGCCGCGCGGTGGCGACGTCCAGCCCACGCACCACGTCGCAGACCTTGACGATCAACACCGGCTCGCTGGCACCGCTGCTCCCGCCGTCGGAGCCGGCAATGTCATCGGCCACCCGCTCGATCATGGACAGCAGTCGGTCGTAGGTGTCTCCTCGTAGATGGCCGGGAAGACCCAGGCGCGCAAGGTCGGCCTCGGTAAGGAGCCCGACTCCTCGCAGCGACCAGCGCAGCAGCCACGCGCGCTTGATGCGGTGACGCAGCCGGTCGAGATCCTCGGCCGCCTTCCCCGCGCCTCGGTCGGTCAGCAGCAAGTCGCGCAGACGCCGGGCGTGGCTGGCCGCGTCGTCCCATCCCGCAAGGGCGAGCAGTCCCGCTGCGTTGTCGCAGCGACGCGCCGCGTGGTGCCGTACGTCGGGGTAGCTCACGTCACCCTGGTCGGAGGGGACGCGGGCGTCGACCACGGTGACCTCGGCGTCGACGATGAGGTCGCCCTGCAGCGAGCAGCGCAGGACAAGGCCCGCCGGCCAGTGCGGCAGAACCGAACCCATCCGAAGGTGCAGGACGTCCATCTCCAGGCCGTCACGGTCGTCGCCTCCCTGCGCGAGCGGTATCCCGGCCGGCGTCATGTCCATCGCGCCGTGGTCCATCCCACCGTGGCCGCCGTGCTCCATCCCGCCGTGGCCCATTCCACCCTGGCCGCCGTGCTCGTGGTGCTCCATCCCGCCGTGGTCGTCATGCGCGCCGTGGCCGCCGTGCTCGTGGTGGTCCATGCCGGCGTGCTGAGCGTGACCGACCTGATCGGTGTCGCCCCCCTCGCCATCGCCGGCGTGGTCGCCGTGGTGATGGCCGCCGTGGCGCACCTCCCGGTGCTCGTCACGGTGCGGCTCGTCGTCTGGAATGGCGGATCGGCTGCG
The DNA here is from genome assembly GCF_003172935.1 of Micromonospora sicca. GTDB lineage: Bacteria > Actinomycetota > Actinomycetes > Mycobacteriales > Micromonosporaceae > Micromonospora > Micromonospora sicca. The sequence continues at coordinate 34,550 of NZ_QGKS01000260.1, forward strand.
ACTGTCGTCCTGCTGCCGGCCCACATCGAGAAGCTCGGCCTTAGCCCTGTCGAACGCCGCCGCCGCGAGGTGCGGGGCATCGATCTCGACTCGGGCGCGTGGCCCGGGCATCTCGTCCCACAGTCGCGCGACCACCGCCGCCATCTCCGAGCCGGAGGTGCCACACACTGCCAGCACGTCCGCGTTGGCGGGCGTGGACACGGGCAGCCAACCTCGCTCGCGGATGTGCAGCTCCGCCGCGACACGCGTCAGCCAGTGCCCCGGCACCTCGACCACAAGGACGTGCGCCTGATCGACCGCATACTTGGCAAGAACGTGACTCAGACCCACCGCAGGGCCCCCTCCCGCCACGCCCACAGCACCGCAACGAAGACCGCACCGAGGAACAGGAACATCTCGACGATCGCCGTGACCCCCACCTCAGCGACGACGACCGCCCACGGGTACATGAACAGCATTTCCACGTCGAAGGCGAGGAAGAGCAGCGTCGCGAGGTACCACCGGACGTGGTACCGGGACAGCGCGTGTTCCTCGGGCCCCCAGCCGGACTGAAACGGCAGGACCCTGAGCGCGTCGGGCGCGAGGGCGACCAGACGGTGCAGGCCGTACAGCCCGGCAACGAAGACCGAAGCGACCAGCGCCATCGCTGCGGCTCCTGCATACATGTCGCCTCCTTCAGGGCCGTTACGAGTCTGCCCGTCCGGAACCGGTCGCCGGGCGCATACCAGCACGAAGCTTCGGGTGGGCACCACAGATGCCATGGCCCAGAGGTGCACCCGCGAGACAACGCGGGACGGCGATCAAAGCACCAGGGGCCACACAGCCACGAGTCATGGCTCCGGCACGAGGGTGTCCGTGTCAGTGGGGGCGGACGGAGGCGTGCGGCTACGTCCGGCGTACCGCCATGTCGGCCAGCAGCAGCCCGACCGACGGCCCTCCGTCAGGTCGTACGCCTGCCGGGGCACGAGAGCGGCGTTCGCACCGTCCCTGCTATGCAACCAGGGCAGCAGCGTGGGAACTGATGTGGCGACGATCGCGGGGAAGGTGGAATCGAGCCAGCCGTCGCCCGCTGGCAACCCCAGGTCGAGTCTTCAGCGCGTCTCCTCGATCGCCTGCTCGGCAGCGCGGCGTACGTCGTCGAGCAGGATCTCCATGTCGCGGCGGGTGGTGCGGTAGTTGAGCACGCAGCCGCGCAGCGCGAAGCGGCCGTTGATGGTCGCGTTCGACAGGTACGAGCTGCCAGCCTGCTGCAGCGCCAGCATGATCCGTTCGTTGAGGCGGTCGAGTTCCTCCTCGTCGGACTGGGACCGCGAGCCGGCATGTGCGCCCCCCGGCAGGTAGCGGAAGCAGAAGATGGAGAGTTCGACCGGGGCGAGCAGCTCGAAGTCAGCGCTGGCGTCGACGAGCTCGGCCAGGTGACGGGCGCAGTCGAGGTTGCCCTCGACCGCGTCGCCGACAGCTCGCGAACCAGCGTGCGCCAGCGCCATCCAGACCTTGAGCGCGCGGAATCGCCGGGACAGGTCCGGGCCGTAATCCCAGAAGGCGAAGGCCTCGGCCGGCTCGGTCTGCATGACCCGGGTGTAGTCGGCGTCCAGGCTGAAGGCCCGCCGCGCCGCCTCGGGGTCGCGGTAGATGAGGCAGCCGCAGTCCGCGGGCAGGTAGAGCCACTTGTGCGGGTCGAGGGCGATCGAGTCAGCCTCCGACATGCCGTCGAAGAGCGGACGAGCCGAGGGGGCGAGCCGCGCGAAGCCGCCATAGCACGCGTCAACGTGCATCCACAGCCTGTACCGCCGCGCGACCGCAGCGATATCGGCGAGCGGGTCGACCGCGCCGGTGACGACGGTGCCGGCGTTCGCCACCACACAGAACGGTTCCGCCCCGGCGGCCCGGTCCTCCTCGATGGCGCGGACGAGGGCGTCGACGTCCATCCGGAAGCAGGCGTCCACCGGGATCTCGCGGACGTTCGCCCGCCCGATGCCGAGCAGCGCGGCGGCCTTGTGGATCGAGTGGTGGGTCTCGGTGGAGGCGTAGACGCGCAGCGGCGTGGGGTATGCGGCCGCACCGTGGGTGGCGACCGCGTCGCCGCAGTGGCGGTGTCGTGCGGCAGCGAGCGCCGTGAAGTTGGCCATCGATCCGCCGCTCATGAATAGGCCCCCGGCGCCCGGGTCGCAGCCGAGAGCCTCCTTGATCCAGTCGATGGCCACGTGCTCCAGCTCGCCGGGAGCCGGTGCCGACCGCCACGCGGTGAGGTTCGCATTCAGCGCCGACGCGAGGAAATCGGCCACCGCGGCGACCGCGGTGCCCGGCGCCGAGACGTACCCGAAGAAGCGGGGATGCCCGTTGTGCCGGCTGCCGGGCACGATCACCTCACGGAAGACCGTGAGCAGGTCGGTGAAGTCACGGCCCTCGACGGGCAGCGGCTCGGCGAGCAGCTCCTTCAGTGCGGCAGCGGAGGTTCGCGGGCCGATCGGCAGGTCCCGGATCGAGTCGTGGTAGGCGGCGATCCACTCGACGGCGCGCCCACCCATGTCCCGGATCTGCTCCGCCGAGGGGTCCAGGGCGGAGTCGACGCTGCGCCGATCGGGTGAGATCGAAGTCATGACCCGGAGGATAGTTTGGATCATGTCCTGGCGTTCGCCCGCGCCGCCGCCCCCGCCCCGGCCTAGGTGACTGGTGTTAAACGATGACTGCCACCGGCGCCGCGGTCATCGTCTTGCATCTATTTTCGGTAGTTTGTTGGGATGACGTTGGGCAAAGCGTCGCAGCAGCTGGATCTCTTCGATCCGGTCAGCCGGTTCTGCGCCGAGACGCTGCCGGCGAACTCGATCTACGCGTTCCTGCACGAACACCGCGACCGGCTGTTCCCGGATGGCCTGTTCACCGACCTGTTCGCCCAGACCGGCCGCCGGTCGGTGCCGCCGTCGGTGGTGGCGACGGTGATGGTCCTGCAGCGCCTGGAAGGACTCTCCGACCGCGAAGCCGTCGACCGGTTCGCGTTCGATGTCCGCTGGCAGTATGCGGCCGGGGCAGGTGGCTGGGACGGCGCCGGCCGGGCCGGGTTTGCGCACACGGTCCTGGTCGACATGCGGGAACGGCTGCGCGGCTCGAACCGCCCGGACCGGATCTTCGAGGTCGCCCTCGCCGCCGCCGGGCAGGCCGGGCTGGTGGGCCGCCGCCGGGTGCTGGACTCGACACCGTTGTATGACGCGGTCGCCACGATGGACACGATCACCCTGATCCGCTCCGCGGTCCGCGGCCTGCTCGCCGCAGCCGGCCGGGGTCGGGCTGCTGAGCTACGAGCGGTGCTGACCAGCGGTGACGACTACACCAGCACGGCGAAACCGGTCGTGGACTGGGACGACAAGACCGCCCGCGAAGCATTGATCGACTCCCGAGCCCGCGACGGCTACGCCTTGCTGGCCGCCCTCGACGGCCGCAAAGACCTACCCGAACCCCTCGTCCAGGCGATGACGCTGCTGGCCACGGTGCTGGGTCAGGACCTGGAAACCGGCGACGACGGGGTACTGCGGATCGCCCGGAAAGTCGCCGCGGACCGGGTGATCTCGACCGTCGACCCGCAGGCCCGGCACGGTCATAAGACAAGCCACCGCGGCTTCGACGGCTACAAAGGGCACATCGCAGTCGACCCGGACAGCGAGATCATCACCGCCACGCAGGTCACCGCCGGCAACACCGGCGACGCCGCAGCGGCCGCCGACCTGATCACCGACCTCACCGAACCCGTCGACGCCACCGACACCGCTGCCGGTGACGCGGCGGTCTACGGCGACGCCGCTTACGGCGCCGGCGAGGTCCTCGAACGGCTGCACGACGTCGGGATCGACATCAAGACCAAGGTCCAGCCCCCGAACGCACCGGCCGGCAAGTTCACCAAGGACCAGTTCACCATCGACCTCGGCGCGGGCACGGTGACCTGCCCGAACCAGGTCACCACCGCGATCCGGCCGATCAGCGAGCACCCCCGCCATGCCGGGAAAGCCGATTTCGGCAAAGCCTGCACCACCTGCCCACTGCGAGCACAGTGCACCGCGTCGAAGACCGGCCGGCAGATCACCATCAGCCGCTGGGAAACCCACCTCACCACGGCCCGCAACCGGCAGACCGACCCTGCCTGGAAGGCCGACTACCGGGCCACCCGCCCCAAAGTCGAGCGCAAGATCGCCCACCTGATGCGCCGCCGCCACGGCGGCCGCCGCGCCCGCATGCGCGGCCTGCTCCGCGTCGCCGCCGACTTCACACTCCTGGCCGCCGCCACCAACCTCACCCGGCTCGCCACCCTCGGCCTCACCCACCAACCCCGCGGCTGGACCCTCGCCTGACCACCACAGAACGCCCTCCACCAGCCACTATCCGCCCCAGCAGCGGCCCGCCGGTCCTCACCGGCATCAGTGAACCGCTGATCAGCACAACCAAACGCCGCCGCGCACCAGACCAGCCCGCAACCCCAAAGACCAACACGGGTAGACCGGAACTCCGGCCAACCCGCGTTTAACACCAGTCACCTAGGACGTGGCCGCCGCCTCGACGGCCGGCTCCTGTGGCACACGAGAGGCGACGGCGATGACGAGTACGAGCGGCACGAACAGCAGCGCGGGCTCCCAGGCGGGCTGAAGCAGGGCGACCAGGGCGCCGACGGCGGCGCCGCTCAAGAGGGCCAGCAGGATCTCGACCTTGGCAGAGCGCACGACAACCGGCAGTTACGGCCAGCGCGGCGTTGCGCAACGCGGCGTCGCCGTACCTCGGCGGCGGTATGTGCCCGTAGCGGCCTGCGCTGCTCGACGTACCCCGGGTGCCGCTGCCTGACCGACGATGCTGCCGGTGTGGCCGGCGCACGATCTCAGGGAACGGCGCAGAAGCAGCCCACACGACAGGAGATTGCAATGCCGGCAGAACTGATGAGCTTCACGCTGCACGCCCACCCGTACCCGGGATGGTCGGAAGGGCACGGTCCCTGGAATGGCGGGGGACCGGGTTGGTGGCTGATCTTGCCGATCCTGTTCTGGGTCCTCGTCCTGTCCGGGATCGGGTACGTGGTCTACCGCAGGTCGCCCGGGCAGTCCGCCCGCGGCGCCGCCGAGCGCACGCTCGCCGAACGGTACGCCCGCGGCGAGATCGGCGAGGACGAACTGAAGCAGCGCCGCGCCGTCCTGCGCGGCAAGTCGTAGGTGCGCCGAGCAATGAGGCGTCGGCGCTCCGCCTGGCGCCGACGGACCGTCATCGAAGTTGGGAGGTGAAGACCGGCCGGCCGTGCGTGGTAACGGTGGAGGGCGAAGCCGCTGAGCTACCCGGCTGGCTCCTGGGCCGGCAGCAGGCTGATGGGCTGCTGGTGCGGAGCCGATGAAGCTCCCGATCCGCCGCTCTGGTTGTAGGGCTCGGTTGTCCCCGGCAGGCCATCGCCTCGGTGTTCTCTGGGAGGTCACGCCGGCCCGCTCGCCCACCCGTGAAGCGTGATCGGTTGACCGCCCAAACGGAAGCACGAATGGCTTCCCTTGCGCCGCCACGACGCACCAGGGGCACACGTACAGTATGCAGGCAAAGCTTCTCTTCATTCAGTTGCTTGGTCGCTGCTGATCTTGGAGGGCCCGTTCCTTCTCGCCCTCGCGCCACGCCGTGGATCTGGACACCACGAGACGGTGCACCCAGGCTCAGCTACGAGAGCCCCAAAAAAAATCGGACGGCGCTGTCGAGAACTGGTGACCGGCTCCGTCCCTGGGGTGAACGTGACCACGATGGGTCGCACCAGCGCTCAGGAGAATCACGATGGCCAAGTACTTGCTGCTCAAGCACTATCGCGGCGCTCCGGCTGCGGTCAACGACGTGCCCATGGACCAGTGGACGCCGGAGGAGATCTCGGCGCACGTGCAGTACATGAACGACTTCGCGGCCCGGCTCGAGAAGACCGGCGAGTTCGTCGACGGTCAGGCGCTCGCCCCCGAGGGGACGTTCGTCCGGTACGACGGTGAGGGGCGCCCGCCGGTCACCGATGGCCCGTTCGCCGAGACCAAGGACCTCATCGCCGGCTGGATGGTGATCGACGTCGACAGCTACGAGCGCGCCCTCGAGCTGGCCGGGGAGCTGTCGGCCGCCCCCGGGGCGGGCGGCAAGCCGATCCACGAGTGGCTCGAGCTGCGCCCCTTCCTGACCGCGCCGCCCACCATCACGGAGTGACCTGATGGACGAGGCCCTGCTCCGGAGCCTCACGCCGAGCGTGCTCGGCATCCTCGTCCGCCGCGGAGCCGACTTCGCGGCGGCCGAGGACGCCGTGCAGGACGCGCTGATCGAGGCGCTCCGCGTCTGGCCGGCCAACCCGCCGCGAGACCCGAAGGGCTGGCTGGTCACCGCGGCCTGGCGCAAGTTCCTCGACACGACCCGGGCCGACGCCGCCCGCCGCCGACGTGAAGAGCTCGTCGACGAGGAGCCGGCGCCCGGGCCCGCACCCGCGGCGGACGACACGCTCCAGCTCTACTTCCTGTGCGCCCACCCGTCGCTGACGCCGTCGTCCGCGGTCGCGCTCACGCTGCGCGCCGTCGGCGGGCTGACCACCCGCCAGATCGCCCACGCCTACCTGGTGCCCGAGGCGACCATGGCGCAGCGCATCAGCCGGGCCAAGCGCACCATCTCCGGCGTGCGGTTCGACCAGCCCGGCGACGTCGCCACCGTGCTGCGCGTCCTCTACCTGGTCTTCAACGAGGGCTACTCCGGCAACGTCGACCTCGCCGCCGAGGCCATCCGCCTCACCCGGCAGCTCGCGGCCGCGATCGACCACCCCGAGGTGGCGGGGCTGCTCGCCCTCATGCTGCTGCACCACGCCCGCCGCGCCACCCGGACCGCGCCCGACGGCAGCCTGGTACCGCTCGCCGAGCAGGACCGCAGCCGATGGGACACCACGTCGATCGCCGAGGGCGTCGACATCCTGCAGGCCGCCCTCGCCCGCGACCGGCTGGGCGAGTTCCAGGCCCAGGCCGCCATCGCGGCACTCCACGCCGACGCGCCCACCGCCGAGGAGACCGACTGGGTGCAAATCGTCGAGTGGTACGACGAACTCACGCGCCTGACCGACAGCCCGGTCGTCCGGCTCAACCGCGCAGTGGCCCTCGGCGAGGCCGACGGACCGCGCGCCGGACTGGCAGCGCTCGCAGCACTGGACGACGCACTGCCCCGCCACACGGCGGTGGCGGCATACCTCCACGAACGCGACGGCAACCTGGCCACGGCGGCCCGGCTGTACGCCGAGGCGGCCCGCAAGGCCCCCAACCTCGCCGAGCGCAACCACCTGACGCGCCAGGCCGCCCGCCTCAACGCCCGCCGAGGTCGCTGACCGGCCACGCTCGGATTTCCTTGCAGCATTTGGTGCGGACCTGTGGTTGAGACCACGCGGGTCCGAGCTGCGGCGCACCGGACCGTTAGGTGGTTGAGGCGACGGGAGCTCGTTGACAGGGCGGGTGTTCGCTGCACGGGCGTCCGTCGGGCGCCGTGACCACCAGTCGCAAAACAGTGCGCGCCACGTCGAGGAAGATTGGAGGGCGTGGTACCGCTACTGCCGGCCCATGCCGACATCCATGATCAGTAGGATCCGGCGGGTGAGCGAGAACCTGCACCCAGTCCGCAGGGTCAGCGTGGGCGGCCTGAGCGCCGACATCGACGAAGAGCTTGCGCCGATTGTCGAGGTCATCTGGCGTCTCGGGTTGACGACGTGGACCTGTTGTCAGAACGCGGGCGAGAGCAACGCCGACTGGCCGGAGCAATTGCCGCACATGGCCCCGGTCATCGCTTCGCAAGTGGGATGGGCCTACATCGACTTCCCGATCGACGACGGGTTGGCGTTCCTGACTGCGCTCGCCCAAGCCGGCCCTCGCGACGCCTTCTACCTGCGGATGACCCACTGGGCAGCACCGGACTCGTGGCACGTGTCCGCCCGGCCGATGGACAGGGCGACCTTCGACCAGCTGTGCGAGTCGCAGTTCGAGCTACGGCTCCTGTTGGTCCGCTTTCCGAGCTACGACCGCACGGAGATACTGCGTCGGCTGACCGCCTACGAGGCAGGCCGACTTACGCCGCCAGGGCCGATCGATCGGTCAAGCATGGCTGCCAGGCACTTGGCATGATGCGCCACTTCATGCACCCGGCTTCATGGCTGGTGCATGGTTGACGAACAGGCCAGTTACCGGCGCCCGCGGTCTGCGGCATGAGCGTGCACACCACGGCAACCCGATCGGCGGCACGTGTCAGGGGCAAATACCTTGGCTGGCATCCGCGGATCGGGAAAGATCGACCGCGAGGTGACCCACGTGCGGACTCGACTGCGGCAGCTGCGAATCGACGCGCGGACCGTGTGGCGCGCGGGGATTCATCACGTGCAGGGCAGCGGTGATTGCCACAGGTGCATTCGCCTGCGGGTCTGGGGCGCTGGGAAGACGAGCCAGGCACTCCAGGCGGATCTGCTGTCGGTCGCCTGGCCGGCACCGTGGGGGGCATGCGCGACTGACGGCGCCTATCCGGCATCGGCCGACGTACGAGCCGTCATCAGCTACGCCCTGAAGCACGGGTGGCAGCCTGAGGTCGGGTCGCCCGGGGGGATTTCACCCCCGGGCTCCCACAGAACCGTGCGTAACAGTCTCCCGTTACACGGCTCTTGTCATCCTGATCACCAGAAGCGCGGTGTCCATGCCCAGTGGGCGAAGAGC
>NZ_QGKS01000187.1 GCF_003172935.1 Micromonospora sicca
GCCACAACCAGTACCGCGTCAAGAAACCCGACGAACCAGGCGGCGTCCGCCACGACAGACCCGCCACGATCCGGCTCTACAAGCTCAGCCACCAAACTCCATGATCAACTTAGGCTACGCGGCATTGGGACAAGGACGTGGAGATCCTTGCCCTGCGCCATCAGATCACGATGCTGGAGCGCCAACTGGGCAAGGAGAAAGTGCGCTTCGACGCGAGCGATCGGGCGTTCCTGGCGGTCCTGCTGCACCGGCTGCCGCGCGACGTGCTGCGGCGGTTGCGGTTGCTAGTGCGCCCCGACACGGTGCTGCGCTGGCATCGCGATCTGCTGGCCCGCCGGCACGCAGCTGCCTCCCGGCCCAAGCGCCCGGGCCGGCCGCGCACGGTTCGTTCCATCCGTGCCCTGGTGCTGCGCCTGGCTCGGAAAAATCCCAGCTGGGGCTACCGGCGTCTGCACGGCGAACTGCTGGTGCTGGGGGTAAAAATGGCCGCGTCGACCGTGTGGGAGATCTTGCAGGAGGCCGGGATCGACCCGGCGCCCGAGCGGGCGGCCAGTACCTGGGCCGACTTCCTGCGCTCCCAAGCCGACGCCCTGCTGGCCTGCGACTTCCTGGAAACGATCACCCTCACCGGGACACGGATGTACGTGTTCGCGGCGATCGAGCACGCCAGCCGCAGGATCCGGATCCTGGGAGCCACCGCGCACCCGACCGCCTCCTGGGTGGTGCAAGCCGCGAAGAACCTCATCATGGACCTCGAGGACACCGGCTGCCGGGCACGCTTCATAATCCGCGACCGCGACGGCAAGTTCCCCGAGATGTTCGACGCCATCCTCGCCGACGCGGGCATCGACGTCGTACTCAGCGGCATCCAGATGCCAAGAATGAATTCAATCATGGAACGCTGGGTACAGACCTGCCGTCGCGAACTACTGGACCGCACCTTGATCCGGGGCCAGCGGCACCTGCTCCACGCGCTGCGCGAGTTCGAACAGTTCTACAACGGACACCGCCCGCATCAGGGCATCGCCAACGCCCGCCCGCTGTACCCGTTGCCGGCGCTGGTCGCCGATCCGAACAAGATAACCCGCCTCGACATACGACGACGCGATCGCCTCGGCGGCATCCTCTACGAGTACCGACATGCCGCCTGACCTGCGCGGACGAGGTTTCCGGCAAGGGCAGGGCTTCCTAGCTGCAAATATTTACGGTGGGCGATATTGGGATCGAACCAGTGACCTCTTCGGTGTGAAACGGGACGCCACAGCGCCTTTGAGCAGCCAAAACGTCGAACCGCAGGTCCGGGCCATTGCCGTTCAGAGCAGTTCAACGCTGTTGAGTGCAGTTGCGCGCCGTTCAGTGCACCCTGCTGCTCCCAATCCGCTCCCCCATCCTTGAGCCGGCCCGGTAGCGCGCCGGCCGCAAACACGGGGCCCTCAGCGCCCTGCTAGACGGTCGAGAAGGTTAGTGCCCGACTCGCCGGGACTACCTCAGGCTCCCATTCTGGATGACTGTCCGACGTTCGGGGCCCGCCCAAAGCACCGACGGCTCGTCGAAGGGATTTCCGTCTAGGATCACGAGGTCGGCCGTAGCACCGACCTCGACGCGGCCGAGATCCTCACGGCAGATGATCTCGGCGTTGACCGAGGTCGCAGAGCGCAGTGCCGCCAGCGGCCCTTCGACCTCGACCTGGAGTCGAAGCCCGGTGAGTTGCTCGTCCTCGAGCACACCCATCAGGTCGCTTCCGAAGCCTATCGGTACGCCCGCGGCCCGGGCGCACTCGATCGCCCGCCGGCCGGCGTCCAGTACCTCGCGGTTCTTGGCCTGGGAGATCGGAGCGAGTCCGAGTTCCTCGCCGCGACGGTCCATCGCGTCATACGCCGCCAGGGTGGGCACGAGGAACGCACCGTGCTCGGCCATCAGCTTGGCCGTGGGCGCGTCAAGGAGGTTGCCGTGTTCGATGGTGCGCACACCGTTCTCCACGGCGTGGGCGATCGCCTCCGGCGAATAGGCGTGCGCGGCGACGTAACTGCCGCGACGGGTCGCCTCGTCGGTCACCGCGCGGATCTCCTCCGGCGAGTACTGCGGGATGCGGATCGGGTCGGTTAGTGAGACGACTCCGCCCGAAGCCATGATCTTGGTGGCGTGGACGCCCCGCCGGAAGCGGTCGCGTACCGCACGGCGCAGGGCGTCTACTCCGTCCACGATCTCCGCGATGTGGCTCCCGCACGCGCACAGGTCCAGGTCGCCCGGGCGGGAATCGCCGTGCCCGCCGGTCTGCGACAGCGCGGGGCCGGTGTATAGGTACCTCGGCGACGCGATGAGGCCCTGCGCGATGGCCTTGGCCAGGCCAGGATCTCCTCCAGCCACGTCACGTACGGTGGTGAACCCCCGTCCGAGTGCGGACGCGAGGCGTCGGGCGCCGGCCAGCGCGACGTAACTGAGCGGGCTGGACTCCAACGTGAGCAGGTCCAGGTCGGTGCCGTAGGCGTGGAAATGCGCGTCGATGAGGCCTGGGATGACGGTACCGCCACGCGCGTCGACCACCCGCTCGGCCGGCTGCCGTGCCCCGCCGATGTCGACGATGGTTCCGTCGACGACGTGGATCGGTCCGTCGGTCAACTCGGCCGACACCCCGTCGAAGATGGCCGCGTTGACGATGGTCAGGCTGCCGGGGGAGGTCATCCGACCGGCTCCGCGCTCCGCAGCCGTGCGGTGGCGAGGAGGTCCACCTCGAACGTGTCCGGGTGCACCAGGACACCGTACTCGCGGGCCGCCGCCGCCCGGGGGCCTGCGGCGGCAACCGTCAGGGGCACCCGCGGATGCTGGACACAGCCGGGGATCTGCCGCGCGTCGACGGCGCTGAAACGCTCTCCCCTGACCGTGGTGACGTGGTGGGTGAGCAGATGGTCGAGCAGGCCGATCCATTCGGCGAACCGCTCGGTCCGTTCACGGCGATCCCGTGAAACATCCCCCAGAACCGTCGCGTCCGGGCCTTCGGTGCCCGCGCCCACCCCGACGTCGAGCCGCCCACCGCTGATCCGGTCGAGCGTCATGATCTCTTTCGCGAACGTGACCGGATGCCGGAAGTTCGGCGTCGCCACCCGGGTACCCAACCGCACCCGAGTGGTGGCAACCGCGGCGGCGGCCAGCAGCGGAACACTGGCGTACCACGGCCGCTCCTTCAGCGCCGGCCAGCTCAGGTGGTCGTAGGTCCACACCGTACGCAAGCCGGCGCTCTCGGCGTGGACATCAGCGATGAAGGCAGCGGGTGGATCCCGGTCGGGAAGGACAAGCGCCGACAGGGCGAGCAATTGTTTCCTCCGTTCGATCACATGGCATCGCGGTCGCCGGGCGCCGTGCCCGGGGGCAGGACGACCAGCGAACGCGCGGAGCGAGCATCGGCGACAAACATCGCCGGGGTGCTCTGATGAACCGACCCTCGTCGTGACAACCGGTCGCGAACAAGAGCGCGCCGACAGCGCCGGCCGGTCGGGAGGTATCCGGCCGACTCGCGGTTATCGGCGTCGGGGTTCCTCGTCCCGACCTGCCCAACTGCCGCGCACGTGACCGATGTGCGCCTTCATCAACCGTTCCAGGCCCGAGCGGTCCTTCGCCGCGATGAGGTCGAGCATCTGAATGTGTTCCAACGCCGAGGTGCCCAGCTCGCCGCTCTCGGCGAGCCGGGTGAGCCCGAACAGCCGGGACCGGGCCCTCAGCTCGCCGACCAGCGAGACCAGGTGCGCATTGCCCATCAGTGACAGAAGTTCCAGATGGAAACGGCGGTCGTGCTCGATGTATGCGATGAGGTCCCTCTCCTGCGCCACGTCGACGATCCGCTGCGCCATCGGCCGTAGCCGCGCCAGGTCGTCAGCGGTCGCGATGTCGATCGCCTTGACGGTCGCGGGCACCTCGATCAGTTGCCGTATCTCCGTGATGTTGTCCAGTTCCTGGTCGGACAACTCGGTGACCCGGAAACCCTTGTTGCGCACGGTCTCGACGAGGCCTTCCTTGACCAGGTCGAGCATCGCCTCCCGGACCGGGGTGGGCGACACACCGAACTGCGCGGCGAGGGTCGGCGCGGAATAGACCTCGCCGGGTCGCATCTGGCCGGCAACGAGCGCGGCACGCAGGGCGTGGGCAACCCGGCCACGCACGCTGGGCCGCTCCTCCAAAAACGGCAGGTCCAACGACTCGGTCATGATGCACCTTCCTGCGGCCGCACATGAGATGCGGAAGTATCGAACACGGCTGACGCGACAACCAGATCTTCCCAGGCCATGCCGACGCTTTTGAAGAGGCTCGGCCCGGCGGTGGCGGTCTCGCCGCCTACCAACGCGGCCAGGCCCACCAACCCCGTCCGGGCCACCGCACCTTCGGCCATCGCCATGATGACGTCGCCCGCCTCCGCGCATGCCGAGGCAACCGATTCGACCACGACCACGCTGCGCCGGACCGTCTCGGTATCCACCTCGCGCGCGGTGGGCTCATGAGAGCCGCACGCAACCACCACGGCGTGATCGGCCAGCAGTCGACCGTCGAAGAGCGGCTCACGCGCCGTGGTGCAACAGGCGATGACATCGGCACCGGCCACCGCCGCGGCGGTCCCCGGTGCGGCGTCGAGGCCGAGTCCGCGCAGACGCTCCACGAATGCTCTCGTGCGATGCCCGTCTCTGCCCACGACACTCACCCGGCTGATCGGACGAACCGCACGCACCGCTTCCACGTGACCCCATGCCTGCGGTCCCGTTCCGAAGAGTACGAGATGGTTCGCCTGCGGCACTGCCAGTCGGTCCACGGCCACGGCGGATACCGCCGGCGTGCGGAGGTTGGTCAGTTCGGTGCCGTCGAGCAGCGCGATCGGCGTCAGCGTCGCTCCATCCATCAGCACGTAGACGGCTTGGATGCGGGGCAGCCCGATACGGGGATTTCCCGGCGCGGCGGTGGCGAGCTTGACCCCCACCCGACCTCCAACCTCGGCCGGCATCGACAGCACCTGTCCCGCAGTGAAGTCCGAGATACTGCGCGCTGCCGCCTGGTCGGGGTCGAGCCCGGCCACCAGCGCGGCCACGATCACGTCGATCGCGGCCGCCATCGGCAGCGCCCGCCGGATGGCGGTCGCGTCGATCATCGGCAGAGAAATCACCGCTGAGTCTCATTCGGTTGTCCCCGAGGCCGGCGCGGCCGGTCGCTGGTACTCATGCGCGGACGGGGGCAGCGGCGGTGACGGTGTGCAGGGAAGTGTAGAACTCCTGCGCCGCCTTGCCTTGCTCCCGCGGGCCTAGGCTGGAATCGCGTTCCCCGCCGAACGGAAGGTAGAAGTCAACGCCGGTCGTTGGAGCGTTGATCTTGATCTGGCCGGCCGCCGACCCGTCGGCAAACCGCAGCGCGGCGTCCAGGTCGGCGGTGAACACCGAGGCAGCCAGCCCGTACCGCACGTTGTTGGCCGCCTCCAGCGCGTCGGCGACGCTATCGACCTGAGTCAACGCGCAGATTGGCCCGAACACCTCCTCCCGCAGGAGCAGGTGATCGACCGGCAGGTTGTCGACGATCGTCGGCGCGACGAACCAGCCCGCGCCCGTACCTGCACGGCCGCCGGTGAGCACCCGACCGCCAGCGGCCGCGCCGCCGAGGCTCGCGTCGAGCACCCGGTCCCGCGCCCCCTGCTCGATGACCGGTCCGACGGTGGTGGTGGGATCGGCGGGGTCACCGCAGACCAGGGCTTCCGTCGCGGCGACCAGCGCGTCGGCGAACCGCGCCGCGTCACCGACCACGATCACTCTCTTGGTGGCGGTGCACTTCTGCCCTGCGTAGCCAAAGGCGGCGTAGGCGACCTGTCGCGCGACGGCTTCGACGTCGACGTCGGGCAACACGACGGACGGGTTCTGGCCGCCCATCTCGCACTGCACCGGGACGCCGCGGGCGGCGGCGGCTGACGCGACGATCGAGCCGACCGCCGCGGACCCGGTGAAGGAGACCACGTCACTCGCCTCGATGACCGCCTGCCCGGCCTCGGCGTCGCCCGGCAGCACGGCGAGCAGCCCCTCGGGCAGATGCGGCGTGAGCAGTTCAGCAAGTCGCAACGCGGAGGCCGTGGCCTGCGGTGCCGGCTTGAGCAGAACGCCGTTGCCGAAGGCCAGTGCCGGCGCGGCCTTCCACAGCGGGATCGCCAGCGGAAAATTCCACGGTGTGACCAGGCCGGTCAGTCCCCGCGGGCGACGCCGGGTGTAGGCCAGCCCCGCCCCGCTGCTCGACTCGTGCACTGCGCCGACCGGGTCGAACACCTGCTGGGCGTAGTACCGCAGGATGGCCACGGAACGGGCCACCTCCCCGCGCGCCTCGGCGACCGGCTTGCCCACCTCACGGACCGCCAGCGCGGTCAACCCGTCGGCCGCGGCCGCCACCGCGTCCGCCGCCGCATGTAGCGCGTTCGCCCGCTCGGCGGGAGTCGCGGCAGCCCATCCGCGCTGCGCGTCACGGGCGAGCCGGGCGGCCTTCGCGACATCGCCAGCGGTCGCCTCGGCCACCGACACGACGACGTCGTCTGGCTTCTGCGGAGATGCGGACTGCACGATGGACACGATGAACTCCAAACGTTGATGACAGCAGGCGTCGGCTACAGCAGGAAGCCGGCGGGGAACGGGTCGGTGGAGTCGAGGAAGTACTGGGCGGTGCCGGTGATCCAGGCCCGCCCAGTGACCGCCGGCAGCACCGCCGGCCGGTCGCCGATCATGGTCTGACCGAGCAGCCGGCCGATGAACCGGCTGCCGATGACCGACTCGTTGACGAAGTCGGTGTCCAGCGGCAGCTCGCCCCGCGCGTGCAGCTGGGCCATTCTCGCCGAGGTGCCCGTGCCACACGGTGAGCGGTCGAACCAGCCGGGATAGATCGCCATCGCGTGCCGCGAGTGTCGGGCGTCCGATCCGGGTGCAGCCAGGTAGACGTGATGGCAGCCGGCGATCTCCGGGTTTTCCGGATGCACCGGGTTCAGCTGCTCGGTGACCGCGTCCATGATGGCCAGACCTGCGTCCAGCATCCGCTGGCGGACTTTGGCATCCCCGGGCGTGAACGCGATGTCGAGCTGGTCCAGCCCGAGGATGGCGTAGAAGTTGCCGCCGAACGCGAGGTCGAGGGTGACCGGGCCCAGGCCCGGCACCTCGACCGTCGCGTCCATCTCGTGCGCGTAGGACGCGACATTGCGCAGCGTCACCGACTCGGCGTGCCCGTCGCGGACCGCCACCTCGGCGACGACCAGCCCGGCGGGGGTGTCGAGCCGGATCTCGGTGACCGGTTCGGTGACCGTCACCATGCCCGTCTCTACCAGCACCGTGGCCACCCCGATGGTGCCATGTCCGCACATCGGGAGGCACCCACTCACCTCGATGTACAACACGCCCCAGTCGGCGTCCGGGCGGGTCGGCGGCTGCAGGATGGCCCCGCTCATCGCCGAGTGCCCGCGCGGCTCGTACATCAGCAGCGTGCGGATGTGGTCGAGGTTGTCGAGGAAATACTGGCGGCGTTCGAACATCGAGTTGCCGGGGATGGCACCGACGCCGCCGGTGATCACCCGGGTCGGCATGCCCTCGGTGTGCGAGTCGACGGCGTGGAAGACATGTGTGCTGCGCATTGACTACTGCCCTTCCGCTACCGGCATCCGGCAGCGACCGCCTTCTCGGTGGCCTCTCGAACGATGCGTTCCTGCTCGTCGGTCAGCGGCGCTCGCGGTGGCCGGCACGGCCCGCCGTAGCGCCCGACGATGTCCATCGACAGCTTGATCGCCTGCACGAACTCGGTCTTCGAGTCCCAACGCAGAAGCGGGTGCAGCAGACGGTAAAGCGGCAGCGCCGTGGCCAGGTCGCCCGCGGCGACGGCGTTGAACATCTGCACGCAGGAACGCGGCAACGCGTTAGGGTATCCGGAGATCCATCCGGGGGCCCCGGCGAGGACCAGTTCCAGGGTGACGTCGTCGGAACCGGCGAGAACATCCAGGTCCGGCGCCAGCTCGGCGATCTGGTAGAGCCGGCGGACGTCACCGGTGAACTCCTTGACGCCCACGATGAGACCCTCCCCGTGCAGCCGCGCGAGCAGAGCCGGCGTCAGGTCAACCTTGGTGTCGATCGGGTTGTTGTAGGCCACCACCGGTACGCCGGCATTGGCGACCTCCCGGTAGTGCTCGATGACAGCACGCTCGTCGGCGCGGTACGCGTTCGGTGGCAGGAGCATCACCGTGGCGCAGCCGGCCTCTGCGGCGTCCTCTGCCCACCGCCGCGCTTCGGCGGCGCCGTAGGCGGCGACGCCGGGCATCACGGTGAAGCCGTCCGGCGCCGCGTCCACGGCCGCACGCACGACCGAACGGCGCTCGCTATCGGTCAGGGTCTGGTACTCCCCCAGCGATCCGTTCGGGGTCACGCCGTCGCACCCCTCGGCGGCCAGCCACCGGACGTGCTCGGCGTAACGGTCGAGGTCGACCCCGAGCCGGTCGTCCATCGGTAGCGCCGTGGCCACCAGCACGCCGTGCCAGGGCTTCTGTCGCGCTTGCATAGTTGCTCCCATCGTTGATGTTGAGGGCCCGACAGTCGTCGCGGGCGGGCCTCAGTCCCCGTTGTTGTCGTGTCGGTCGCGCGCCGAGGCTGCCGCGGCGCGCGCCGGTGGGCGGAACGTCTGTATCGGCTGTTGCGCCGTGGATTCGAGAAATCGCAGCAACGTCGCTGTGCTGAAGCCGGTGGCGCCGAGGCCTCCGTGACGGTCGCTCCACGCAGGGCCGGCGATGTCCAGGTGTGCCCAGGCCGTCTGCAGCGGGACGAATCGCGAGAGGAACAGGGCAGCGGTGATCGCTCGCCCGTATTTGGTGCCGGGGAAGTTCTTCAGGTCCGCGATCTCGGAGCGCACCTGGTCGGCGTAGCGCTCGTCGAGCGGGAGCCGCCACACCGGCTCGCCCGCCTTGTCGGCCGCGCCCAGCACTCGGTCAGCGAGGTCGTCGTCATTGCTGAACAGGCCCGCGACGGCGGGCCCAAGGGCCACGACACAGGACTCGGTCAACGTCGCGACGTCGATGATGACGTCGGGGGCCTCCTGCGCCGCCAACGTCAGCGCGTCGCAGAGCAGCACCCGCCCTTCGAAGTCGGTGTTGAGCACTTCGACGGTCAGGCCGCTGCGGGTTTCGACCGTGGATTTCCTGACACGGGCACCTCACTAGGTTGTGGGGGATGTCGACGACCTCGACGGATTCTTACCCCGGGCCCCCTCGACTGGAGTATCAGTACAATGTCACACTACAACGGCTTGGTCAATGACGTCGAGACGTCGCCACCACAGGAGCAGTACATGGCCGAACCCCCGGACAGGCCCCTCGCCGGCAGCAGCCACGAGCTCCCCGTCCCGCCCGCTCTAACGGCCTGTGCGCGCACGGACCGCGAGATCCGCCCGCACCCCGCGACCGGCGCCCTCGAGGTCATCACCGAACAGGCCCTCACGCCATGACGACAACCGCGAGCGCCGACCTCGTCGTGATCGGCGCCGGGATCGTCGGGGCGGCGTGCGCCTACTACGCGGCACGCGAGGGCCTGTCGGTCACCGTCATCGAGCGCGGGCCGATCGTCAGCGGCACGACCGGCGCCGGCGAGGGGAACATTCTCGTCTCCGACAAGGAACCGGGCCCCGAACTCGACCTCGCGCTGCTGTCCAACCGCCAATGGCGCGAACTCTCCGACCTACCCCTGGATGGGCGGACGTTCGGCTCCGCGGTGGAGCTGGAATTCAAGGGTGGACTCGTGGTCGCCTCGAGCGACACGATTCTGAACAGCCTGGAGCGACTGGCGAGGGAGCAACGGGCGTTCGGCATAGAGGCCGTCGCCGTACCCCGCCACGAATTACGCGAGCATGAACCGCACCTCGCCGACGACCTCGCCGGCGGCTGCCTGTACCCCCAGGACCTGCAGGTACAACCGATGCTCGCCGCGGCGCACCTGCTCCGGCTGGCCCGCCTGTCCGGCACCAGCGTGCTGCCCCACGAACCGGTGACCGGTTACCTGCGCCGCGGGGACCGGGTCACCGGTGTCCGCACGCCGCGACGCGAGATCTCCGCCGGTGCCGTCCTCAACGCGACCGGCACATGGGCGGGGGAACTCGCCGGTCTCGCCGGGGTCCGGGTGCCGGTGGCGCCGCGCCGGGGATTCATCCTGGTCACCGAGCCACTGCCCCCGCTGATCCGGCGCAAGGTGTACTTCGCCGACTACGTCGCCGACGTGGCCAGCGACTCCGCCGCCCTGCAGACCTCCACGGTCGTTGAGGGAACCCGCGCGGGCACGGTGCTGATCGGCGCCAGCCGGGAACGGGTGGGCTTCGACCGTACGATCTCTCTACCCGCTCTTCGGCAGCTCGCCGCCGGTGCCGTAGGGCTGTTTCCCATGCTCGGCGACGTCGCGGTGATGCGCGCCTACCGCGGATTCCGGCCCTACTGCCCCGACCACCTCCCGGTGATCGGGCCGGACCCGCGCGCCCCTGGCCTCTACCACGCATGCGGGCACGAGGGAGCCGGGATCGGGCTTTCCCTTGGTACTGGCCGGCTCATCGCGCAGACGCTGATCGGTGCCCCGCCCGACATCGACCTGCATCCGTTCCGGCCCGACCGATTTGGTACGGAGGTTGCCGCGTGACCACTCCCTCCCAGTTCGAGATCTCCTTTGACAGCACGCCCATCCCGTGCCGAGAGGGCTGGACGGTTGGTGCGGCCCTTACGGCCGCCGGCATCCGGTCCTGGCGAACCACACGCCAGGGCCAGCGCGCCCGTGGCTTGTTCTGCGGCATAGGCATCTGCTTCGACTGCCTGGTCACCGTCAACGGACAACCTTCGCTGCGGGCCTGCCTCGTGCCAGCTCAACCGGGTGACCAGGTGCGCACCCAGGAAGGAACCGGGCGGTGAACCAGGACGCGTTCGATGTCGCGGTCGTCGGAGCCGGACCCGCCGGCCTCGCGGCGGCGCTGGCTGCGGCCGAGTCGGGAGTGACCGTGGCGCTCATCGACGCCGGAGTTGGCCCCGGCGGACAGTACTGGCGGTCGCCGGCCCCCGGCGCTGGCACGTTCAAGCCGAATACGCTGCACCATTCGTGGCGCCGTTTCACCGACACCACGACCAGGTTGAGCGCACTGGCGTCGGCCGGGAGGGCCGTCCGCTTCGCCGGACATCACGTCTGGTCGATCGCGCAGGCCGATGACCGGTGGTCGCTGCACTGCAACGTCGGCGCGGAACCCCGCCAGCGTGATGCGCAGCCGCCGGTCACCATCCACGCGCGCCGACTCGTCCTCGCCACCGGCGCGTACGACAGGCAACTGCCGTTCCCCGGCTGGGACCTACCTGGTGTCATGACAGCCGGTGGGGTGCAATCGCTGCTGAAGGGCCACCTTGTCGTCGCTGGCGAGACGGTGGTGGTAGCCGGAACCGGCCCATTCCTCCTCCCGGTCGCCGTCGGCCTCGCCCGCTACGGCGCCCGGGTCGCAGCGGTCATCGAAGCGAACACGCCTCTCGCGTTCACCCGCTCGCCCCGGGCGGTATTCGGCGCGATCAACAAGCTGGGCGAGGCGGCGACGTACGGCGTGGCACTCCTCCGGCACCGTGTCGCCGTTCGACACCGGCACGCCGTCATTCGAGCCTTCGGGAACGATCGGCTGGAGGGTGTAGTCGTCGCCCGGCTCGATAGGGACGGACGACCGCTGGCAGATACGGAACGATCTGTGGCCTGCGATCTGCTCGCCGTCGGCTGGGGTTTCACCCCGCAGTTGGAGCTGCATCTGCAACTCGGCTGCGCGACCCGGATGGACGTCGACTCAAGTCTGATCGTCGACGTCGATGACAACCAGCAGACGACCGTCGAGGGAGTCTGGGCCGCTGGGGAATCCACCGGCGTCGGCGGGGCCGACCTCGCGTCGGTCGAAGGCATGATCGCCGGGTACGCCGTCGCCCGGTCGCTCGACGCCACTCCCGTCCGAAACGACGTGCCGCTGAGAAGGCGGCGGGGGGCGCTGCGCGAATTCGCGACGGTCATGCACCGGGTCTACTCCATTCCGGACGCGCTGCTCGACGATGTCGACGACGAGACCCTGGTGTGCCGATGCGAGGAGGTTACCGCCGGCAGCCTCCGGCGGGCGGTAGACGAATTGGGCGCGACTGACCCCCGTACCGTCAAACTGCTCGTCCGCCCCGGTATGGGCTGGTGCCAGGGCCGCGTGTGCGGCTTCGCGACGGTATGCCTGACCGCTCGACACACTGGACGTGCTGCCGTTGACTCGGACATGCGGGCATTCGCGGACCGTCCGATCGCCACGCCCACTCCCCTCGGCAGCCTCGCCAGATTGGCCGACGACTGACTCGAAAATCGGTCAGTGAGGGGGCAGGCGGTAGCGCCCGGCGAAGCGGAGAGGAGCGGGGCTTCGGCGTCGTTGGTGGTGTCAGACTGCGACGGATAGGTCCGGGCTGGGGTTGAGGGTGACCTTCTGGCCGGTGAGGTGTTCAAGTTGGCGGAGGCGGGGCCTCATCCTGCGGAGTCTTGCCAGGCCGGACCGGCCCACGTACCGCGGACATGTCCGATGTGCTGACGAATCAGGCTAGCAGTGGAACGAGCGCGGAGAACACCTCGGATGAGGTCGTCAGCAACAGGCCGCAGCCGACGGCCGCTCCGGCGACCGCCGTCGCTGACAGCGCCGCCCCCAGCTCCCGTTGCCCGGCAAGCTCCGTGCGGTAGCCGATCGTCCCGCCGAGATATCCGGGCCACAGCGCGACCGTGTTCGTGACGTTGGCCGTGACGCTCGGATAGCCGGCGGCGAGCAGCGTGGGGAAGGAGATGAGGGATCCGCCGCCCGCTACCGCGTTGACCCCTCCGCCGAGGAAGCCGGCGGCGGCGAGCATCAGGGCATCAGTGAGAGTCACCGGGGGCGCTCAGCGTCCGACCGCGTAGCCCTGGCCGCCGCGCGGATTCGCGGCCGCCTTGAACCAGCCTCCCTCGCGCGCGACCGCGCTGAGCCGACCCAGCGACCACCCGTCGACCACGCGTACCTCATGCCCTCGCCGTCGCAGCTCCGCGATGACCGCGGGGTCCACTCGCTCCTCCACGTACACGTGTCCCGGCTCGGCGTCGCGTGGATAGAACGAGCTCGGCACGTGCGTCGAATGGAAAGCTGGGGCGTCGATCGCCTCCTGGAGGCCCATCCGGCCATGCACCACGTTGAGAAAGAGGTGTAGAGACCACTGGTCCTGTTGATCGCCACCCGGCGTACCGAACGCCATCCACGGCCGTCCGTCACGGAGCGCGAAGGACGGGGTCAGGGTCGTGCGGGGACGGGCACCGCCACGCAGAGTCGCTGGCAGCCCCTCCTCCAGCCAGAACATCTGGCCTCGGGTGCTCAGGCAGAATCCCAGGCTCGGGATGGTCGGCGAGCTCTGCAGCCACCCGCCGCTCGGGGTAGCCGAGATCATCATGCCGTTGCGGTCGACCACGTCCAGGTGACACGTGTCCCCGCGGGTTTCCCCGTCCGCTGCGATGGTCGGCTCGCCTACCCCCGCCGCACTGTGGGACGAGGATGACGAGCGTGGGTACGCGGGCAGCCGTGCCGTTCGCCCGGCAGGGCTTCCCGGGCGGAGCTCGAACGATGCGCTCTCACCTATCAGGTCTCGCCGCTCGTCGGCGTACGCCGCGCTCAGCAGTTCCCGCAGCGGGACGTCGGTGAACCGTGGGTCGCCGTACCACGCCTCACGGTCCGCGAAGGCCAGCTTGCCGCACTCCGCAATGGCGTGAATCCAGTCGGCCGACAGCGGAGCCATGCCGTCCAGGTCG
This sequence comes from Micromonospora sicca, assembly GCF_003172935.1. GTDB lineage: Bacteria > Actinomycetota > Actinomycetes > Mycobacteriales > Micromonosporaceae > Micromonospora > Micromonospora sicca. The sequence continues at coordinate 13,824 of NZ_QGKS01000187.1, forward strand.
TAGCCGGCCAGCAGGGCGAGCTGCTGGAGGAAGACGGGCCCCTGACCCCATGGACCGGTCTTGCAGACGGTGTAACCGTGATAGTCGAAGGTGGTGGGCGGCTCGAGGGTGGGTTCCCAGGCGGCCAGGTCGTCGGCACTCAACAGCCCGCCGTGCCGGCGACCCGAGGTGTCCATCACCTCGGCCCGTGCGCAGTACGCGCCGATCGCCTCGGCCACGAAGCCGCGGTACCACGCGTCGCGCGCCGCCCGGATCTGCACCTCGCGGCGGCCTCCGGCCGCCTCACCCTCCGCCACGATCCTGCGGTAGGTCTGGGCCAGCACCGGGTTGGCGAACGACTCACCGGCGCGCGGCACCCTACCCCCGGGCAGCCATGTCGCCGCCGACGTGGGCCATTCGGCGCGGAAGAATTCCTCGACGGTCGTCAACGCCTCCGATACGCGACCGAGCAGCGGGTGCCCCTTCTCGGCGTAATGGATCGCGGGCTCCAGCACCTCGCGCAGGCGCCACGACCCCCACCGCTCGAGCAGGAGCAGCCACGCGCCGAACGCCCCGGGCACGACGGCGGGCAGCAGGCCGGTACCGGGCACGAGGTCCAGGCCCAGCCCCACAAACCGGCTGGCGCTCGCCGCGGCCGGTGCCACCCCCTGCCCGCAGATGACCGACACCTCCCCGGTCTCCTCCGACCAGAGCAGGATCGGCACCTCGCCGCCGGGCCCGTTGAGGTGAGGCTCGACGACCTGCAGGACGAATCCGGCCGCGACCGCCGCGTCGGCCGCGTTGCCTCCGCGCTCGAGCACACTCATGCCCGTCGCCGAGGCCAGCCAATGCGTGCTGGCGACCATGCCGAAGTCGCCGACGAGTTCAGGACGGGTGGTGAACACTGGTGACCTCTCCCTGTGACGCGTCGGGTCCGCCGTCCTCCGGCGTCACGAGGTGGCAGGCGACGGGGTGCTCCGCCGAGGTCACCCCGACCAACGGCGGGACCTCGGTGGAGCAACGCGGCACCGCCACAGGACACCGCGTGTGGAACGGACAACCCGGCGGCGGCGCCGACGGGCTCGGTACGTCACCGGTGAGCACAATCCTGCTCGATCTGCGGCTGCTCGCGGGGTCCGCCACCGGAGCCGCCGAGAGCAGGGCCTGGGTGTAGGGATGCTGGGGATCCTTGAACAGGTCCGCACGCGACGCCGTCTCCACGATGCGTCCCAGGTACATCACGGCGACGCGATCGCTGATGAACTCCACGACGGACAGGTCGTGGGTGATGAACAGGCAGGAGAATCCCATGTCCCGCTGCAGGTCCAGGAGCAGGTTCACGATGGATGCCTGCACCGAGACGTCGAGGGCGGACACCGGCTCGTCGGCGACGACCAGCCGCGGTCCCAGGATCAGGGCGCGGGCCAGCGCGACGCGCTGCCGCTGCCCACCGGAGAGCTCGTGCGGGTAGCGTAGGCGCATCTGCTGGCGCAACCCGACCCGCTCGAGCATCTCCCCCACGCGCCCGTCGCGCTCCCGGCGCGTGCCCTCACCGTGCTGGCGCAGCGGCTCCCCGACGATCTCCCCGACCGACATGCGCGGGTTCAGGGAAGAGTACGGATCCTGGAACACAATGTGCACGTCGCGCCGCAGCGGTCGCATCTCGCGCCGGCTGAGCGAGGAGATGTCCCGGCCCAGCAGGCGCATCGTCCCGGCGGTAGGTACGGTGAGACGGACCACGCACTTGCCGATCGTCGACTTGCCGCTGCCGGATTCACCGACCAGACCAAGCACCTCTCCGGCGCCGATGGTCAGGTCGACGCCGTCGACGGCGCGGACCACGTGCCGGCCACCGTGCAACCTCGACCCGCTGTGGTAGTGCTTCTTCAGGCCGGTGACCTCAAGGACTGCGGAGTCATCATCACCGTGCACTGTGACCTCCCGGTCCAGGGTGATAGCAGGCCACCAGGTGGCCGTCGGCAACTTCGCCCAGCGGCGGGCGTTCGAGGGTGCAGGCGCTCGTCGCTCGCGGGCAGCGGGAGTGGAACTGGCACTCGTCGGGGTCGGATGTCGGCGGGGGCACCATGCCCGGGATCTCGGTCAGCCGGCGCCTGCCCCCCTGGGTAACCGCCCGGGCGGGCAGCGCCCCGAGGAGCCCGACCGTGTAGGGGTGCTGCGGCCGGCTGAAGATCGCCTGGACCGGGGCCTGTTCGACCCGACGACCGGAGTACATGACAACCACCCGATCGGCGACGTCCGCGACAACACCGAGGTCGTGGGTGATAAGAATGACCGCGGTGCCGAGGCTGTCCCGGAGGTTTTGAATGACGTCCAGGACCCCCGCCTGCACCGTCACGTCGAGGGCGGTCGTCGGCTCGTCGGCGAGGAGCACCTTGGGTTGGCACGCTACCGCTATGGCGATCATGACGCGTTGCCGCATCCCGCCGGAGAGCTGGTGCGGAAAGGACTGCACCCGCCGCCGCGGGTCCGGGATCCCCACGAGCTCCAGCAGGTCGATCGCCCGAGCCGTGGCCTGCCGCCGGGACAGGCCCTCGTGCCGGCGCAGCACCTCACCGATCTGGTGCCCCACCGTGTACGCCGGGTTGAGCGACGTCATCGGCTCCTGGAAGACGACCGAGATCTCCTTGCCCCTGATCTCCTGCATCTGCCGCTCGGACAGGGCGGCGAGGTCGACGCCGTTGAGCCGGACGGAGCCGCCGAGGGTGAGGTCATCCCCGGACAGCAGGCGCGGGATCGACATGGCGGTCACGGACTTGCCACACCCCGACTCCCCCACCAGCGCCAGGATCTCGCCCGCCTCGAGCGTGAACGAGACGTCCTTGACGGCGATGACCGCGCCGTCCTCCGTGGCGAACTCCACGCGCAGGTGCTCCACCTCGAGCAGGCTCAACGTCCACTCCTTGGATCGAGTACGTCGCGCAGACCGTCGCCGAGCAGGTTGAACCCGAGGGTGACGAGGGCGATGGCGAGGCCGGGGAAGAGCGCGAGCAGCGGTGCCTGGGCAAGGTACGGCTGGGCATGGGTGAGCATGACTCCCCACGAGGGTGTCGGTGGCTGGACACCCAGACCCAGGAAACTCAGGGTGGCTTCCCCGATGATGGCTGCGGGAATCGCCACCGTCGCCTGGACGATCAGCGCGTTGAGCGAATTGGGCAGCACGTAGCGGGCGATGATCGCGGCGTCGCGCGTCCCGTCGGCGATGGCTCCGGCCAGGAAGTCCTGCTCCCGGAGCATGAGCGCCTCGCCGCGGGCGATGCGCAGCACGGCGGGGAACTGCGCCACCGCCAGGGCGATGATGACGTTGCGCAGCGAGGCACCGAGGATGGCGGCGAGCCCGACGGCGAAGATCAGGAAGGGGAACGCCAGCATGACGTCGTTGAGCCGCATGATGATCGGATCGACCCAACCACGGTAGAACCCCGCGACAAGTCCGACGGGCACCCCGACGAGCATCGCCAGCGCGGTCGAGCAGACCCCGGCGAGCAGCGATACCCGCGCGCCTCCCGCTATCCGAGCGAACACGTCGCGCCCCAGATCGTCCGTGCCCATGGGATGGGCGAAGGACGGACCCTGCAGGACCGCATCGAAGTGCTGTTCGCTGGGATCGCCGGCGACCAGCGGACCCATGAGGGCGAGCAGCAGGAACAGAAGCACGAAGGCGAGCCCGATGATGGCCATCCGGCGGCGCAGGAACCGCTGGCGCAGCCGTCGCCAGCGCCGTGCCGGCTCGAGCACGGCGGCTTCCGGTGAACCGGCCTCCGCCGCGCCGGCGATGGTCGGCGGGTTGAAAGGATTGCTCATTCCGATGCTCCCGACAGGCGGAGGCGGGGATTCAGGTACGCGTAGGTGATGTCGACGAGCAGGTTCACCACCACGTAGCCGGTCACCGTGACCAATACGGCGCCCTGGATGACCGGGTAGTTGCGGGACAGCACGGCATCGACGGTGAGCTTGCCGAATCCCGGGATCACGAAGATCTGCTCGGTCACCACCGCCCCGCTGATGAGCGCGCCCAGCTGCAGGCCGAGCACGGTGACCACCGTGGTCAGGCTGTTGCGCAACCCGTGGCGTATTTCGCGGCTCCGGCTGAGCCCCTTCGACCGCGCCGTGCGCACGTAGTCGGCGGACAGCTGGCCCAGCAGCGCCGACCGGGTCTGGCGCATGATGACGGCCGAGAGCCCGGTGCCGAGCACGAGTGCCGGTAGCACCATTCGGCGAACGTTCTCCACCGGATCCTCACCCAGGCCTACGAAGCCGGAGGCGGGCAGCACCCGCAGCTTGACGGCGAAGACGAGGATCGCGATCAGACCGAGCCAGAAATGCGGCACCGAGAGCCCGAACAGACCGAGCCCGGTCGCGACGTAGTCGGTCGATCGACCGCGCCGCACCGCCGAGGCGATACCCGCCGAGACGCCGATGGCCAGGCCCACGAGAATGGCCAGGGAGGTCAGCTCCAGCGTGACGGGCAGGCGCTCGACCAGGATGTCGGCGACCGGGATGCGGTCCTTGGTGGAGATCCCCAGGTTTCCCTGGAACGTCTGTGCGACGTAGTTCGCGTACTGCACGGGCAGCGGGGCGTCCAGGCCGAACTGCTCCCGTATCGCGGCGATGGTCGCGGCATCCGGGCTCTCGCCCGCTAGCACCAGTGCCGGGTCGCCGGGGAGCGCCCGGATGCCGAGGAAGACCATGATGCTGGCCAGGAACAGCACGATCAGCGAGGCGAGCGAACGCCGGAGAATGAATTGACCCATTTACGTCGGTGTCTCCCTCGGTTAAAACCGTGGTCCGTCAGCCGGTGAACGCGGCTGTCTTGAACCGCGCGATTCCGTCGCCGGGGTACACGACGCCCGTGAGTTTCGAGGACAGCCCGAGGAACCAGCGCTCGTGGTAGAGGTAGATGATCGAACGCAGCTGCGCGTTGCGGGCCAACGCCTCCGTGTAGATCTTCTGGCGCTCGGCGTCGTCGCTCGCCTGCGCCCCGCGCTTGATCAGGTCGTCAAACGCGGGGTCGCTCAGCCCGCCGAAGTTGTTCGACCCGCCGGTGCCGACCAGGTCGCCCAGATTGCCGTCAGGGTCGATGCGCCCGGACCACCCGATGAGGAACGCGTCGAAGTCACCGGCGCGCGCCGCGGCGAGCGAGGAGACGAACTCCGACTGGCGGATCCGCACGTCGAAGCCGACCTTCTTCGCCATCGACTGGATGACCTCGGCGAGTTTCTGGTCGGCGGGCCGTGCCGGCACGAGCAGATTCACCGGGATTGGCAGCTTCTCGCCGGATGCCTCGACAATCTGCCGTGCCCTCTCCGGGTCGTACGGCGTGCACTTGGCGTCGGCGGGCCGGAACCGGCTCTGCAACGGCAACGGGAGGCAATCCACGGCGTTCTGCCCGGCGAACACCACCTTGTTCATGGCATCGCGGTCCAGGCTCAGCTCCAGCGCCTCGCGCAGCTGCGGGGAGCGGCCGAGAGGGGTGTTGACCCGGCCGGCCGGCGCGGCGGTGCCGGCCACGTTGCCGACATTGATGGAAAGCCCCTGGTAGCCGATGGCGCTGATGTCGCGCAGCGTGACGTCCGGGTTGGACTTGAGCTGCAGGGCATCGGTGGGCGCCAGGCGCTCCGCCGCCTGGACGTCTCCGGACTGGAGGTTCGCGGCGCGGACGTTCGGGTCGGAGACGATCCGATAGGTCACGCCGCTTAGGTGCACCTTGTCCGCGTCGTAGTAGTTCGTCGACTTGGTGAAGCGGATCTCGCTGCCCGAGGTGCGGCTCTCGAACTTGAACGGGCCGACGCAGACCGGGCTGGTGCCAAACTTGTCCCCAAGCTTCTTCAGCGCCGTTGGCGACATGATGAGTCCAGCCCGGTCGGCGAGCTGGGCGCCGAGCGGGCTGAACGGGCGGGAGAGCGTGATCTGCACCGTCGCCGGATCCAGTGCCGTCACCGTCTTCACGGCTGCGAGCTCCTTCACCCGCGCCGACCCCTTCAGCGTCCGGTGCCGGTCAAGCGAGATCTTCACCGCCTCGGCGTCGAAGGGGGTGCCGTCATTGAAGGTGACGCCCTTGCGCAGGGGGATGGTCACGGTGAGAGCGTCGGCGGACACCTTTGGCAGTTCCGCAGCGAGCTGAGGGACGAGATTGAGTTTGTCGTCGGCGTCGTAGAGCTTCTCGCAGAAGCTCGTGAAGACGACCCGGGCGACGAAGGTGTTGGCCAGCGTGGGATCCAGCACGTCGGGCTCGTCCGAGAGGGCGAAGACGACCGTCCCGCCGGTCTTCACCGTACCGTCCCCGGCCCCGCCGGAACCACCGCCGGGTGTGGAGCAGGCCGCGGCGGGCAGTGCGAGGGACAGCGCGAGGGGGAGAGACAGCAACCGTAGGCGCATGGGGGCTCCAAGGGGTAGGACGACGCGGGCTGCCAGTAGTTCGTCGACTGTATACAGTATGTCACACGGCACTGGGCGGATAAGGTAACGAATGCGTAACGAGCGCGACGTCCCTAGTGCTCAGTGCCTGTGCGTAGCTTCGCAATCGCGGCGAGGAAGGACTCCTGCGCCGCCGCGACGTGGCTGCGCGCGGCGGCCTCGGCGGCGTCCTCGTCGCCGGACGTGATCGCCTCCAGCACGGCTGCGTGCTCCCGCCACGAGTGCGGGGCCCGCTTGGCGGCCGTCCGCAGGAAGACCCACTGAGCACGCTGCAGCACCGGCGCGGCGACGAGCTCGAGGTAGGCGTTGCCGGCCGCCTGCGCCACCGTCACGTGGAACGCGGTGTTGAGGGACGCCACCTGATCCAGGTCATTCGCCTCGTGCTGGCGCGCGCCTGCGCCAGCACCTCCTCGAGCCGGCGCAGCCCGTCCGGGTTGCGCTTACGCGCCGCGATCCGCGCCGCCACCCCCTCTACGGCGAGGCGCAGATCGAAGAGCTCCTGCGCCTCCTCGGCGGTGAGTAGCGAGACGGTCGCCCCTCGGCGCGGGAGGACCTCGACCAAGCCCTCGGCGGCCAGCACACGCAGCGCCTCGCGTACCGGATTGCGCGACACGCCGAAGGTGGCCGCCAGCGCCTCCTCGACCAGGCGCTGACCGGGAGCCAATGCTCCAGACAGGATACGGCTGCGCAGTTCGGCGCAGACCGCCTCGGCGAGGGACTGGTGGCTCTCCCCCAGTCGCTGGATCCGCGGCATACTCATCCCGCATTCTGTATACGGACTTCGTCGGTGACACCCTCGTGCTGTGGCACGAGCCGCCCGCCCATACGACACAGGGAGCGCCCATGCGTTTGAGCCGCGACCGGCACCATCTGAGCTGGGACTCCCGGATCGAACCCGCGGCGTACATCGAGTCCGGGCAGGAGCTCGAGGTCGAGCTCGCCAACTCCTCCGGCGGGCAGCTGCACCCGGGTTCGCGAGACGCCGACCTACTCGCCCTCGACTTCACCCGGGTCAATCCCGTCACGGGGCCGATCTACGTGCGCGGCGCGGCTCCGGGGGACGGGCTCAAGGTCACCATCCTCGACATCGCCCTCGAGGACTGGGGATGGACTGCCAACATCCCGGGCTTCGGGCTACTCGCCGAGGATTTTCCCGACCCGCGACTCGTGCTCTCCCGTGTGCGTGGCGACGAGGTCGAGGTCGACATCGGCGCGTGCCTCCCGCTGACGCCCATGATCGGCACCCTCGGCGTGGCCCACGCGACTCCCGGCCCGCACTCGCTCGTGCCCCCCACCCGGTTCGGGGGGAACATGGACATCCGCCACCTCTCCCGCGGCTCCACCGTCCTTTTGCCGGTCGCGGTCGAGGGTGCGCTGTTGTCCCTCGGTGACACCCACGCGGCCATGGGCGACGGGGAGGTCTGCGGCACAGGGGTCGAGACCGCGTCGGTCGTCCGACTCTCGGTCGAGGTAGTGCCGGGCGCCGCTCCGCCGTTCCCGGTGCTCCAGGCGCGGCCCGGGCACCGTTCCGGAGACGCGCTCGTCACCACCGGGATCGGACCGGACCTGCAACGCTGCGCCCGGGACGCGACCCGCGGGATGGTCGACATCGTGGTCGCCCGCACCGGCATCGCCCCGGTCGACGCCTACCTGCTCTGCAGCCTGACCGGCGACCTCGTCATCTCCGAGATCGTCGACGTGCCGCACTGGGTGGTGACCATGCACCTTCCCCTACCGGTCCTCGGCACGCTCGCCAGGCGGCCCGCCTGATCCGTCCCGTAGGTGTCGGGGCGGTGCCGATGCCCCTATGTTTGTCAAGCTGTTCGGGGAAACTCGGTGGTGGGGTTGAGCTGTCGGATCAGGTTGTAGATTTCGCGGGCGACGTAGCGTTTGACGCAGCGGATGGCTTAGCGGCGGGTGAGGCCTTGGGCGGTGCGTCGGTCGAGGTAGTCGCGGGTGCGTTGGTCGCAGCGTGATCGGGTCAGGGCGATGCGGTAGAGGGCGGCGTTGCGCGGGGGTCTGTCATTCCTGAAGGAGTGGGGCCGTGTCAACCCTTTTTGGTCGGACTGCTGCGACCGGTTTGTGCTGATTCCCGGCTCGGTGCAGGCAAACGCCGGTAAGGGGTAGGGGTCAAGGCTCGACCGGAGGTCGACCGCGTCAGCGGCTTGGTCTTGACGCCGATCCCGTGCGGCGCAGAATCGGTGCGCCGGGAGACACACGCTCAGCTGGTGAAGTTGTGGGGGTGTGGCCGTGTTCTTCACCGTCCATAATGTGGACGAGTTGACAAGCCGGGAGGTCCCGGTGCCGGTCATTCCTTCGCCACGCGGGTCTGCCCTGGTGGCATGAAGTGAAACGGCCGCGGCCAGGCGGGGTCAATCAAATCACTCGACCACGCCGGAGGGGGGTCAGACAGACCACGACCTCGCGCCTGGCCGCGCCGGGACTGGGGGTGTTCATGCAAGTCGGGTGGCCAGGCAGCGGATGTGTCCGTCGCGGAGGCCGTAGAAGACGAGGGTGAGTAGTTCGCGGGCGGCGGCGACCTTGGCGATGTTGTTGCCTCGCCGGGCAGCGAGCCGGGCCTTGGTGGCGGCGAGGGGCCCGTGGTGGACGCGCTGGACGGCCTCGACCGCGGCCCAGCGGACGAGGTTGTTGCCCTGCTTGGTGATGCGCCCACGGTGGACTTTCGTGTCCGACTCGCGGTGCCGGGGTGTCATGCCGGCCCAGGAGCACAGCTGCTGCGGACGGGTGAACCGGGTGACATCGCCGATCTCGGCGACGAACACCGCGCCCAGCACCGGGCCCACGCCGGGCAGTGCCTGGACCGCCCAGAACCCCGCGTGGTGCTTCAACTCGGCGCTGATCCGCTTGCCGACCTGGTCGATCTCGAAGGTGTACGCGTCGATCAGCCGGAGCAGGGACAGCACGCGGGCCTGGAACGGTGGATCGAGCCGCAGCTCGTCGAGCTGCCGCCGGCCGGCCGCGCCGAACATGTCCGAGGGCGCCAGGGTGACGCCCTGCCGGGCGAGCACGGCGTGGACCTGCGCCTTGAGCCCGGAACGCAACGCGACGAGCTTGGCCCGATGCCGCACAGACTCCCGCAACGCCCGCACCTGCGGCGGCGCGATCCACGCCTCTGGCAGGCGGCCCATGCGTAGCAGGTCGGCCAGGTCCGCGGCGTCACGCTCGTCGTTCTTCACCCGCCGGTAGGCGAAGCCTTTCACCCCGAGCGGGTGAGCCAGGTGCACCGTGGCGCCGGCGTCGGCGAGGACGTCCGCGGCCCAGTACCAGCCATAGGTGGCCTCCAACACCACCTCCGGGGCCTCGCCCCACGAGCCAACCTGCGCGGCGAACTCGACCGGGTCGCTGGCGATACGCACCACCGGTCCGATCCGCTCGCCGTCCGGAGTCATCCGCACGATCACGCTGCGCCGCCGATGCAGATCTATCCCCACATACTGCCGGCCGTCATACTCGTCCACAGGGGCCTCCTTCGTCGTGGTACGTCGTGACAACCCCAGGGAAACCCCTGACCAGGGTGACTGTCACGAGGAGCGGAGGCCCCGCTCCTTCATCGCATCAAGTTAACGGCTGATCTTGGTTGTTGAGGTGGTCAGTCGTTGGACGGGGTGAGCCGGCCCTCGAAGGCGATCTGGAACGCGTTCAACGGTGCCTTCCAGCGCATGGTCCACCGGCGGCGGCCGGCGCCGGTCGGGTCGAGGCTCATCAGCGCCATGTACACGCCCTTGAGTGCGGCGGCCTCGTTCGGGAAGTGCCGACGGGCGCGGACGGCCTTGCGGATGCGGGCGTTCACCGAGACCTGGGGCCGCAAGTACCCGGCGATCGTCAAGCTGTGGGAGAACGCCTGGGCCGAGTTCGTCCGGCGCCGTTGCATTGTGGGATCGGCGGACGTGTCGAACCGGTATCGAATCCGCGGTCAGATCGCTTGGGCGAGTTCGGTGAACGCCGCGGCGACCCGCGTAGCCGGTGGGGCGTCGATTCCGAGTTCGTAGTGGCCGCGTCGTAGGTTCTGCATGAAGGCGTGTCCGGCGATGATCACCTGCGCTGTCTTGTCGGTCCGCAGCCCGCGCATCGGTCTTAACCGCTGTTTGAGCCGGCTGTGATCGGCCTCGATCGGATTATTGGCGTACCGCTCGACGTGGTGCCACGCGGACGGGATCAGCTCGTCAAGCACGCCCGGGTAGATCGCGGCGGCGTCGGTGACCACCTCGCTGGGTGTCACCTTCAGCGTGGCCAGGGCACGACGGAAGAACCGCCGGGCCGCATCAGCGTCCCGGCGGGCCGAGACCAGCACGTCGATGACCTGCCCATACTGGTCAACTGCCCGGTACACGTACCGCCACACACCGTTGACCTTGACGTACGTCTCGTCGACGAACCATCGATCACGCGGTGAGTGGCGGCAGAATCGGGCCGCGTCGGCCAGCAGCGGCGTGAAGCGTTGCACCCACCGGTAGACGGTGACGTGGTCGACCTCGATGCCGCGTTCGACCAGCAGTTCCTCCACATCGCGGTAGGACAGGTTGTAGCGCAGGTACCAGCGGACCGCGACCACGATCACCTCGGCCGGGAACCGGAACCCGGCGAACGCCGACGTCGGCGGCAGCCAGGGGCGAGGACGGGTTGATGGCTTCACCGGTCAAGCCTGCCTCGATCTTGCCAACGCTCAATGCAACGGAGCCCCCATGCGGCCGGCTCGGTTCCTTCGTCCGTCGTGGTCACCTACTGCCTACGTACAGGGAGGCACAACGAAGGACCGGGGTTCCCCCTCTGGACCGGACACCCTGAGCCCAGACAGTGGTCTGGGGGAAGGATGTCCTGGTGCCCCGTCCGTCGAAGTACCCCGAGCAGTTCCGCCTGGATGCGGTTGAGCTGGTCCGCTCGTCACCGGGCCGGTCACTGCGTGAGATCGGCCGAGAACTCGGCGTCAACCACGAGACCCTCCGCGGCTGGGTCAACGCCGCCAAGCGTGCCGAGCAGAACATCGCCGGCCGTGACAGCGGCGCCCAGAAGCTCCCAAGCGCGGGCTGCGGCGTCAGCGGCCAGCCTGGCGATCTCCGCGCTGGTGATGCCGGCGGCAGCCGGTGGCGCCGCGCGTAGAGGCACCGGCACGCCGGGCTGAGCAGGCGGCGGCGCGGGCGGCGGCAGCGGCGCGACCGGGCGGAGGAAAGCCTCTCTGGCCAGCATCCCCGAGGGCGGTGTCCATGCGGACTGCCGCCGGTCGCGCAGGGCGTCGAGCACCTCGTCCCGCATCCGTCCGCGAAGCAGCAGCACCGCGAAGGGGTCCGCGTCGAGCAGGTCGGCAGTCAGGTAGCACACCGCGGCAGCGTGCTTGCACAGCTCGGCCTGGTCTGGGCACGAACACACGCACCGCAGGTCGCCCGCGCCGGGGAGCAGGTCGAGCTCGGCGCCGACACCCGGCGCGAGATCCCCCGCCAGCAGCGCCGCGACGTGACCGACCTGGGCCGACATCGCCTCGAACACCCGCGCCCAGCCCGCGGCGTCGAGCACGGGCACATTGATGATCACTGAATAGGGTCGCGGCCCGCCGCCGGACACGAGCGCACCGACGGCACCCGGCGTGATGACCAGGTCGTGTACTCGGTTGCCGCGGACGTACGCCCGGCCGTGGATCAGCCGATCGGGGTCGAGCCGCGCCCGGGCGGTGAGCGCCTCCACCCAGGCCTTGCCCCACCAGGTCCGGCCATGCGTCGGGTACGTCACGCAGACCCCAGGGTGACCAGGTCGGCGAGGTCGGCGGTGGACAGGTCGGCCAGCCAGTGCTCCCCGGCACCGACCACCGACTCGGCCAGAACCCGCTTGTCCGCGAGCATGGTGGCGATCCGGTCCTCGACGGTGCCCTCCGCGATGAGCCGGTGCACCTGCACCGGCCGGTCCTGCCCGATCCGGTACGCCCGGTCGGTGGCCTGGTCCTCCACGGCCGGGTTCCACCACCGGTCATAGTGCACGACGTGGGTCGCCCTGGTGAGGTTGAGCCCGACGCCGCCGGCCTTGAGGGACAGCAGGAACACCGGCGCCGTGCCGGCCTGGAAGTCGGCCACCACCTCGTCCCGGTCGGCCGTCTGTCCGCTCAGGAACAGGGTGGGGATCCCCCGCGCGGCCAGGTGCCGCTCGATCAGGCGGCACATCTGCACGTACTGGCTGAAGACCAGCGCCGATTCGCCCTCGGCCAGGACCACGTCCAGCAGGTCGTCGAGCGCCGCGAGCTTGCCGGACCGGCCACCTGTCGGCCCCTGCTCATGCAGGTAGTGGGCGGGGTGGTTGCAGATCTGCTTCAGCCCCGTGAGCAGCTTGACGATCAGCGCGCGCCGCTGCAGGCCACCGCTGGCCTCGATGTCGGCCAGGCTCTGCGCGACCACCGCGCGGTACAGCGACGCCTGCTCGGCGGTCAGCGGCACGATGCGATCGGTTTCGGTCTTGGCCGGCAGTTCCGGCGCGATGCCGGGGTCGGACTTGCGCCGCCGCAGCAGGAACGGCCGGATCAGCCGGGCCAGCCGCTCGGTCGTGGCGGGATCGCGGTTGCGCTCGACAGGCACCGCCATGGTGCTGGTGAACCGCGACAGTGAGCCGAGCAGCCCCGGCGTCGTCCAGTCGAGGATCGACCAGAGCTCGGAGAGCTTGTTCTCCACGGGCGTGCCGGTCAGCGCCAGCCGCGCGGTCGCGGGCAGCGACCGCAGCTGCCGGGCCGTCTGCGACAGCGGGTTCTTCACGTACTGGGCTTCGTCCGCGACGATCAGCCCCCAGCCCACCTCGGCGAGCGCGGCCGCGTCGGCGCGCACGATGCCGTACGTGACGAGCACGATCTCGTTCTTGGCGAGGTCCATCAGGTGCCGCTCACCGCCGTGGTACCGGCGCACCGGCACGCCCGGGGCGAACCGCCTGATCTCGCGCTCCCAGTTGCCGAGCAGCGTGGTCGGGCACACGACCAGGGTCGGCCCGCGGCCCTGCCGGTGCAGATGCAGCGCGATGACTTGGATGGTCTTGCCGAGGCCCATGTCGTCGGCGAGGCAGCCGCCCAGCCCCGACTCGGTCATGCCGGCCAGCCAGCTGAGCCCTCGCTGCTGGTACGGCCGCAGCGTGCCGGCCAGGTCCGCCGGCACCGGCGTGTCCGGCAGTTCGGCGAGCATGCCGGTCATCGCACGCAACGCGCCGGTCGGCTCGAACTCGACCCAGTCCCCGTCCAGGTCGAGGCCGCCTGACAGCGCCGCCGCCAACGCCTCGATCCCGGTGAGCGGCCGCCGCGGGCGCCGCAGGCGTGCCAGCACCTCGTGGTCCACCCGGACCCACTGGCCCCGCAACCGGACCAGGGACCTCTTGGCCTGGGCGAGCTGCGCCAGCTCCTCCTCGGTCAGCGCCTCCCCGCCGACCGTCGGCCGCCAGGTGAAATTCAGCATTGCGTCGAGCGTGAACGCCGCTTCGGCGACCCGGTCCGGCTTGGGGGTCGCCACCGCGCGCAGCGCGAGCGGCTCGCCGAGCAGCTCCACGGGCACGAGCACCTCGATACCCGCGCCGGAGAGCGTCTCGACCGCGCCGAGCAGGTCCGTGATCGTGTCGTCGGCTGCCTCGATCGGCCGCGGCGAACGCTGGTCGAGCAGCCCGGCCATGGGCGGCCAGAGCCGGGCGCCGCGGTGCAGGGCGGTGAGCATCGCGGTGTCCGGTGCCGGGCCGAACCGCGCGGCCACGGCCGGCGGCGCGTGCCACAACCGGTCCGCCTCGATGAGCAGGCTCGGGTCGCTGGCGCTGCGCAGCCACACCCCGATCTCGTACGGGCCGTCCGGCGCCACCGGCAAGGCCACCCGCAGCACCGTTCGGGCCGTCTCGTCTGGCCGCAGCCAGCCCAGCGGGCCGCGGACCTTCACCGGGGCGTGCTGGGTGAACGGTCCGTCCACGCCTGATCGTGCCAGTGTGTCCGCCAGGGCGTCCCACCAGTCACGGATCAGCGCCTGCGGCTCGGGCACCCGTACCGGTGGCCAGCTGTCGGGCAGCACGATGCAGTGCCCCTCGGGCGGCATCGCCGCGGCCAGCGCGTGCAGCCGGTCGGCGTCGGCAGCCGCGAGCGGTCCGATCCGCCACGAGCCGAACCCTGCTGCGGTCACCGCGGGCGACAGCCGGCCGCGGGCCACGAGGTCCAGCCCGGCGAGCGTCGCCGCGGACCACGCCGCCACCGAGGGGCTCGCCTGCCGTACCGACAGCAGCTGCGCGACGGCCTCGGCGACCGTCAGCAGTCGCACGAGCGTCGGGCGCCGGTGCAGACGCGCCGCCGGACCGTGGAAGAGCTCGATCGTGTCGGGCCCGGTGATGGCCGGACCCCATACCGCGAGCCGGCCGGCCCGGGGAAGTTCGTGCGGCCGGAACACCGCGTGGTGCGAGGGGCCGAACACCTGCTCAGGCCTCCTCTGGAATGCCTTCCAGGTCGACGTCCTCGCGGTAGTCGGAGTCCATCTGCACCGCCACCGTGTCGGGCTGGAACGCAGGGTCCAGCCGGACGAGGTCCCACTCGTTGATCCACGCGCGAATGTACTGCCGCATCCGGGTGGCACCGAGACGTTCGAGGCCCGCGATATCGGGCGGGTTCCACCCGAACGCCGTGCCGTGCAGCTCCTTCAACCGGCCATACGCCCGGTCGAGTTCGGCCGCGTCGGGCGGCGTGAGCAGCGTCATCTCGCGGTCGATGATGCGCATGCCGGCCTGGGCGCGGTTGGACAGCGCCAGCGCGTCCGGGGTCTGCCGGTCACGCAGCCTGGCCGGCACGTTCTCGCGGTCCTTCTTGCCGGTGATGACGGCCGCCTCGAAGTCGTCGGTCATCGCCAGCACGGCGGCGACGGGCAGGCCGGGCACCTGATGGTCGCCCTGCACCCACCGGGCGATCTCGGCGTACGACTTGGCGCGCTGCAGCAGCGAGTAGCGTCCCACCAGTTCGACCTCGTCGAACAGGAACAGCCAGCCCGCCCCACCGGCGGCGGTGAACAGCCGGGCCGCGAACCGCAGCCGCTGCTCGGCCAGGTCCTTGGCGGACACCGGGGACAGCGCCACCGGGCCCTCTCCCGCCGCCTTCAGCCGGCGGCGCAGGTCGGGCACGCTGATCGGGTCACCAGACCAGAACCGGACCAGCTTCTCGGCGAACTCCGGATCAAGATCGCGGATCTTTCCGTACAGCGAGAGCGTGGCGGCGAACCGCTCGTTGAGCCCGGCGGCAGGGGACAGCGACCATCGCAACAGCTCGGCGAAGCCGCGCCCGTCGACATCGAGCGCCGCGGCGGCGCCGGCGATCGCCGGCCCGCTCCCCCCGGCCACGACGGCACAGTCTGCGGCGGCGCTGAACACCTTCGCCCGGTCGTGCAGCGGCGTCTCCTTGCTGATGACCACTCGGCTGACCGCGAAGCCCTCGTCAAGGGCCAGGCGCATGAGATGCTCGAGCAGATGCGACTTGCCCGAACCGAAGCCGCCGCCGATCAGCATGCCGCTCGCACGGCCCTCACGGGTCGTGCCGAGCAGGTCGAGGAAGCGGTCCTCGATCTCAGTCTGGCCGGAGCCGAGCATCGCCACCGCGTCCAGGCACGGCACGCCCGCCCGCAGCGCCTCTATCGCCCGCCGGTGGCTGACCGACGGCTCCGTGGTGGTCAACGCGGTCATCGGACGGCCTCCAGTCGTACGTCGAGACGGATCAGCGCGGCGAACGGGTTCGCCCGGTGCCGGTCGCGCACCTCGTCGGCCACGCGCAGGTGCAGCGCGCTGTACGCGGGCAGGCCGCGCGCCTCGTCGATGACCAGTTCCGGCGGCAGCAGCACCGCGACGAACAGGCCCGCGAGCTCGTCGGTCGCGTCGATGAGCTGCCGCAGGAGCTCGTACGCGTCGAGCGTGGCGGCCTTGGAGTAGTAGTGGCCGTCGCGTTCCTCGGCCGCCGGCCGGCGCGCGACCGCCACCCGCTCCAGGTCGATCAGCAGCACGGTGCCGCTGCGACCGGCCCGGCGCACCCACTGGCTCAGCGACGTCAGCATCGCCCGCGCGTTGTGCCTGGCGATCTTCGTGTGCAGCAGCACGGATCGCAGCTGCGCGGCCGGCACCTTCTCGCCCTGCAGCCAGCCGAGCACGGCCAGCCGATCGGCCTGGGTCACGTCGCCGTGCGCCATCACGGCCTGGCACAGCCGGTACATCGCCACCCGGAACTCGTGCGCCAGCGCGCTGTCCTTGAGCACCGCCCGCTCCAGCGCCCGCCGCACGCTGCGGTACAGCTCACTGCTGTCGATCTCATGGTGGGCGGCGACCACCGCGACGTCGAGCTCAGCGACGCCGGAGCCCGGCGCAGGGAAGCCCGCCTGCCGGTAAGCCTCGGTCAGCACCGTTGCCGCCAGCGCCATCCAGTCGACCTGCCTGGCGACGGCGAAGAACAGCTGATCCATCAGATGGACCCGGGTCACGGCGCTGTCCACGGTGACGTACACGAACCCGCCCGCGCCGGCGGTGCACCGCTGCGCCAGCCCGCGGTCGAACCTCTTGGCGATGTCGTCGTCGCCGGTGACGACCAGCCGCACCGCCGTCCCGCCGAGCGAGATGTAGGTGTGCAGGTATTCGGCCGCGACGAAGTCGAGGTACTCGTCGATGTGGTGCACCCCACCGCCACCGGGCAGCTCGGACCGCTGCTGCGGCAGGCTCATCGGTCGGCCTCGGCCTTGGTGAACGAGACACCCCAGTACCGCTGGCGCTGGCCGCTGCGGGCCACGGTGGTCAACACGCCGCTGGTCTTCGTGCCGGTGCTCGCCGACCAGCGCAGCTGCCGGGCGCTGCGCGCGGTGGCCGTGACCCCGCTCTGATCCAGCAGGTACAGGTCACGGGCGAACTCCTGCTTCGTGTACTCCTTGGCCTGCCCGGGCAGCATCGTCAGCACGCGCCACACGTCGACCAGCCTGACGACCGCGTCCGGGCTCTTGCCGGCCTCGGCCACGACCAGCTCGTACGCGGCGCACAGGCTGTCCAGGAACGGCTCCGGCTTGAACCGGGGCGCCCGCTGCTGCGCCGCGGCCAGAACGCCGACCAGCACCGACGGCCGCAGCCGCCGCTCGCGTACCTTGTCCACCTCCACCGAGGCGTCGGCCACGAGCACCCGTACGAGTGACGGGTAGCACATGAGCTGATCGTCCTCCTCATACATCGCCACGCCGGCCGCCTCGGCGGCGGCGAGCAGCTCGGTCGTGTACTCGCCGGACGACAGGTACCCCTGCTCGTCGATGTCGAACGCCGTACGCAGATCGGCCGCCGCCGCGACGAAATCGGCGGCGAGCGACTCGGCCGCGGACGTGGCTTTGCGCAGGTCACGCAGCTGTCCGGCCTTCGCCGCGGTCCGGGCCTTCCGCAACTGGGCGGTCGCTGTCGCCAGCACCTTCAATGCCGCGTCGGCCTGCCGCTCGGCGGCGGCGAGCGTCGACTCGAGCGAACTTGCATCTGTCATGCGGACCTCCCTGATATCGGCGACCGCCGTCTCGGCTGGTCAGGTGACGCCGCGGCCCCCACGACAAGATAATCCATCCTCGCCGGATCGCCGCCGCGAGCCTCGTGCGGCTCCGGGGAGCCGCCGGCAGGTCGGGCGATCGCGCTGGTGGGGCGGGGTGGCGCCGATGAGGTCGAGTGTGGACGCCCCGGCGTGGCGGAAACCTCGTCATCGAGCCCGCGGTGTGCCGGCGACGTGGCCCCGGCCCGTCCTTGTTCCCCAGCTCGACCGTCAGTTACAATGGCAGGCCTCGTCGGAGGTTAGTGCGATGTCAGCTGCCCGGAAAGCCGACCATGCAGCTTCTGGCTGGGACGGTTGAGGCCAATGATCTCGGTGTCGACCCCGTGCCGGGCGTACTTGGCGGTGACCTGGTCCCGGCGCTGACAGCGGTCATTCCGTTGATCTAGTTGTCATCGGCGGCAGTAGATCTCGCCACACAGAGCCTGACCGCATATCAGCAGGTCAAGGCCGTGTTGGTCGGGCAGTCGCCCTCGATAAACCCGTGAGAACATGGCGGCGCGACGCGACTTTGCGTCGCGCCGTCGCGTTCATCCCTGAAGCGGATGAACGGCGCCTTGACCCCCAGTAGTCCGGTGGCCCAACGGCATGCTCACGCACATTTACCCAGGTCGCCTGAAGCATAAACCGGCCGAGTAAAGGAGTCGTCGCACCACTCCCCCGCCACCATCGACTTCCCTGCCGTCCAACAGACAGACGAGCAGCGCGTGACTTCGCCGCTGGTCGGCGTACGGGAACCGGCCGGCTGTCGTGGGAGTTCATGTCGGAGGGGCAACGGCAACCGGACATCCATGGTCATCATCAGAGAAGACTTGCAACTGGCGCCCCGGTAGCGAGCGACATGACCGTGGTCTGGATGTTGTTGGTGGCGTCCGGGTCCAGGTAGGTGAACTCGGTGGGGTAGCCCAGCCGGTCGGTGTACGACTTGGTGGTCCAGTGCCACTTCGGGTCGTCACCGGTCTGCGGGTAGTTGTAGACGATGCTGGTGCCAGGCCGAGTCGTTCGTAGAACGAGCGAGAGGCGGAGACGTCTGCCCGACCCGTGATGCTCAACCAGCTCGCAGGCGAGGGTGACATCCCAATCGGGTCCTACGTGCACCGGGAGGTAGAGGCATGGCAAAGCTGATCTACGTAACTAATGTGTCGCTTGACGGCTATATCGAGGACGAAAGGGGAGCCTTCGACTGGTTCCCGCCCGACGACGAGGTATTCACGTTCACCACCAACCTCCTGCGGTCGGTGGGTACTTTCCTTTACGGGCGGCGCCTGTACGAAACGATGGCTGTCTGGGAAACCGACGCTGCTCTAGCCGCGCAGTCCGGCCTCATGGCTGACTTCGCGAGCGCCTGGCAAGCGGCGAACAAGGTCGTCTACTCCACGACTCTCACCGCGGCGTCGACGGCCGTCACCAGCTTGGAGCGCCGTTTCGACCCCGCCGTCGTACACCAGCTGAAGGCCACGGCCGGCAGGGATATCACCGTTGGAGGCGCCAACCTGGCGGCGCAAGCCATGCGGGCTGGGCTGGTTGACGAGTGTCAGTTATTCGTCTGGCCCACGGCCGTCGGAGGCGGCAAGCCGGGGCTGCCTACTGGCGTGCGCGCCGACTTCGCGCTCCTCGACGAGCGCCGGTTCCAAAACGGCGTCGTTCACCTCCGTTACCGCACTCTCGGCCACTAACCAGGGTTACCACCCTGATCCGGGCGCTGCGGCCTGGGTGACGCCCGCCCACCATCCGCCGCATGTGACCCGTGCGTCCGCAGGCTGTTTCCCAAGCATCGGAGGTCCATCGCATGACCGAGTGAACCCTTCTCGGCATGAGTAGCCCTGTGTCAAGCGGCGGCCGTGAGTACGGCTTGCAGAGCTCGGTGGCGGGTGGGGTCGTAGGCGACGCCGTCTTGCCAGCAACGCCAGATGACGTGCAGCCATGCGCGGGCGAGGATGCGGGTCGCGTGGGGATGGTCGTGGCCCCGGGCTCGGGCCCGCTGGTAGAGGTCAGCGGCCCAGGGGTTGGCGTGGTGGGAGTCGCCGGCGAAGTCGATGACCGCGCCACGGAGTTGTTTGTCGACGGCCCAGCGGAAGCTGACGACTTTCACCTTGCCGGACTGCCTCGTCGAGGGCGCGGCCCCGGCCAGACAGGTGAGTGCTTCCGGCGTCGGGAAACGGCCGCGGGCGTCACCGATCTCAGCCAGGAGCCTGGCCGCTCGCACGATCCCTGCCCGGGGCAGGGACGTGAACACCACCGCGTCTGGGTGCTGCAGCAACTGGATCGCGATCTGCTCTTCCAACGCGCTGATCTGTTCTCGCAGGGCGGTGAGCCCGGCCACCAGCGCGGCGGTGACGTGCGCCCGGGCGGTGGCTTCAGCACCGGTGGTGCCGCGGGTAGCCGCGGCCAGGTGGGCGTGCAGCAGCCCGGCTCGTGCCGGGTTGGGGTAGGAGACGCTGCGCAGCCAGTTCTGCAGTCGGCGTGGCGACAGCCAGTCGACCTGCTCCTGGGTCGTGAACCGGGCGAGGAAGCTCAGGGTGATGGCGGAGTCGATATCGCGGAACAGCCCGATCGCCGCGGGCAGAACGTGTTCGAGGTGGGCGCGCAGCTGATTCGCCATCGCGACACGGGCGGCGATGAGGTCCTTGCGGGCGCGGACGGTCATCCGCAACGTGAGCGTCGCGGGAGAGTCCACGGTGAGGGGACGCAGGCGGTGGCGGTCGGTGCGGACGGTGTCGGCCAGGACGTAGGCGTCGAAGCGGTCGTCCTTGTTGCCGGCTGCGCCGTAGCGGCGGCGCAGGTGCTTGATCTGGTTCGGGGCGATCACGAAAACCGTGATCCCTGCCTCGAGGAGAGCGTCGACGATGGGCCCGTCGGGACGTTCGATACCGACCTCGGCCACGCCGGTCTGCTGCAGGCATCGCAGCAGCTTCCGCAGGCCCGCAGCGGTGTGCTCGACGAGCATCCGTTGAACCTCGACACCGTCGGGGCCGACGATCGCGAGGGCGTGTTCGGTGCTGGCCCAGTCGACGCCCGCGGTGGGCCGGCGCGTCGGCGGGTTGTGTTCGACACTCATGGTGTCCTCCTTGCTGTTGCAGCAGCAGGTGGGCACCTGGTGGTCTCAGGACACGTAAGCCGGTCGCTCACTGATCGGCGCTCGATGGCGCTCAGCCCTGTCGCCGGTCGTCCGTGTCCTGGGGCCACCGGGCCCCGCAGAACTCATGCTGGACCTATCACGGTCGAGCGGACGAGGCGGTGGCCCGGTGGGGACCAGGTGCACCGGCGACTCGATATTGCCGGCACCAAATACGGTGCCCCACGAAACCGCCGACAGAAAGAGTCTGTCCAGTGAGCGGGCGTCGCCGGCCTGTGAAGCGGAGTCTTCGATGCTGATGCTTTCGGGCGCGACGAAGGGGTCATCGGACAGGAGACCCTGGCCAGGCGGTTGGCCGTGGCATTCGAGCCAGATGGGCCTCAGCATCGGAGAGGGTCAGGACGGTGTTCCGCTGCTGTGAGTCGATGGGACGGGGCTCGGCTCACCGTAACCCGCATCGGCGATGACGACCACAGCCTCATCGACGAAGGTCAAGAGCAGTCACGGCACTACCAGAAGGCTCCCTGACCAGCACCGTCGCGGCCGCGCTCGCGTGAACCGGCGGCGTTCGGCCCGGACCGCGCGGACCTGGACGGCATCGGCCCCGCGCCTCCGGAACCTTGTACGTTGCGAAACGATGTGGCAATCTGATCGCAACAGGGCCTGAGCGAGTCCAGTCCACCCTCACGCCAACAACCCGCTGTCGCCTCCTAACAGGACCAAAGTGGTCGCAAAAATGTTAACGCTAACATCGGCCCCCCGCGGACGACCTCGAGCCCCGTGAAGTGGTTGATCGCGGCCCGCAGACCGCCCGCGTGGCGGCCGTGCGGAACCGCCAGCCCTGATCCGTTCCCCGCAGCAGAGATCAAGCACGATCCATCCCGACGACGGCGGAGACGCCTCGTTGCCTCCGGCAATCGCTGGCGAAGTCCCCCAGCCAGCGGCCTACCAAGGACAGGAGTTATCCAGGTGAGAGTGAAGAAGACCCCCCGTATTCGTTCGTTAGCTCTTGCCGTCGTCATGACGCTGGCGCCGCTCGGGGCGGTATCGACCCAAGCTGCTCCCGCCAGCGCTGCCACCGGGAGTCCCTTGGCGAGTGCCGACGGCGCGCCGCCGGCTCCCAGTTCGTCGACGACGTGTGCCCTTCCCACCACATATCGCTGGACCTCCACGGGGCCACTCGCCACCCCCAAGGCGGCCTGGGTCTCGCTCAAGGACTTCACCACCGTCGAATACAACGGCCAGCATCTCGTCTACGCGACCACCCACGACACCGGCACGCGGTGGGGCTCGATGAACTTCGGCCTCTTCGACGACTGGTCCGACATGGCCACCGCCACCCAGAACACGATGACCTCGTCCACCGTGGCTCCGACGCTGTTCTACTTCGCGCCGAAGGACATCTGGGTCCTGGCCTACCAGTGGGGCGCGACTCCCTTCAGCTACCGGACGTCGAACGACCCGACCAACCCCAACGGATGGTCCGCCGCGAGGCCGCTGTTCTCCGGGCGCATCGCCAACTCCGGCACCGGCCCCATCGACCAGACGCTCATCGGCGACGACAAGAACATGTACCTGTTCTTCGCCGGGGACAACGGCAACATCTACCGGGCCAGCATGCCGATCGAGAACTTCCCGGGCGACTTCGGCACCACCGCGCCCATCATCATGTCCGACACGAGGAACAACCTGTTCGAGGCGGTCCAGGTCTACAAGGTCCAGGGCCAGGACCAGTACCTCATGATCGTCGAGGCGATCGGCGCCAACGGGCGGTACTTCCGGTCGTTCACCGCCACCAGCCTCGACGGTGAGTGGACCCCGCAGGCCGTGGCCGAGAGCAGCCCCTTCGCCGGCAAGGCCAACAGCGGTGCCACCTGGACCAACGACATCAGCCACGGCGAGCTGATCCGCACCAACCCCGACCAGACCATGACCATCGACCCGTGCAACCTGCAGCTGCTCTACCAGGGTCGCGACCCCAGCTCCGGCGGTGACTATGGCCTCCTGCCCTACCGGCCCGGCCTGCTCACGCTGAAGAAGACCGACCCGACCCTTGCCGTCGACTCGCAGCCCGTCGACTGGGGTACCGCGGCCACCGTCACCGTCACCGTCACCGCGGACGACGGCTCACCGGTCACCGGCACCGTCGAGCTGTCCGAAGGCGACACCGCACGGGGCTCGGCCACGCTGGACGGAAACAGCGCGACGTTCACCCTGCCGGCCGGGCTGGCGGGCGGCGAACACACGCTGACCGTCTCGTACTCGGGCAACGCCTACGTCAAGGCGGCCCAGACCACCTTCACCGTCACCGTCAACCTGCCCAACGCGTGGAACTCGTCGACGGTCTACCACGAGGGTGACAAGGTCACCTACAACGGCCGGGTCTACCTCGCCAGCTGGTACACCCGCAACCAGGCGCCAGGCAATCCTTACGGCCCGTGGCAGGAACTGGCCCTGACCGAGGATGGCGCCACTGTCTGGACCGCATCCCGGATCTTCACCGCCGGCGACACCGTGACCCACCAGGGCCACGTGTACCGGGCGAAGTGGTGGACCCGCAACCAGGCCCCCGGCGACCGTTACGGCCCGTGGACGCTCGTCGACTGACGGCGCCCGGCAGGCGGTCAGAAAGGCTGGTGACGTAGAGAGAGCCCGGCCCAGCCCCGATCGGGGCTGGGCCAGGCTCTCTGCTGTGGAGCGGCATCGTGCGTCGACGGCAGCACCGGCTGACCGGCGGGTCGCCGGCCACGCGCACCCGGGATGCTTTGGGAGCGTGACCACCGAATTCAGGTGGACACGTCGATTGACACTAATGTGTCGATGATGTTTCAATAAGTTGACCGACAAATGTTAACGCTAACATCTTCGTCAATAGCCCGCTAATCAACGTCGGACACCCTGCCTGCTCAGGCCACTCCCCCGTGCCCGGATATTCGAACGGCAGCCTGCCAACCGGAACTGGTTAGCGCTAACAGTCATGCCCTTTGGAATGCCGCCCAGAGGAGAGCGATTCCCGCATGATGCAATTCCGCCGCGGTTCGCAGAAACCCCCACCACTGCGCCCGCCGAACGGACGGCCCCGAGGACCACCGCCACAGGGGTGGCGCGGCCATAGCTCCACGAGACCCCCATGCGGCCCAGTCCAGACCCCACCTCGACCCAGCCCCCAGACCGACTCGATCGGCAGACGACGGATCGGAGCCAACCCCCATGTTCAGATCCTCTACCCGACGGGTACCGCCCCTGCTCGCCGCCGCCGCGGCGATGGCGCTCACGCTGCTCGGCACCACCTTCACGATGCCACCGGCGGCGGAGGCCACGCAGGCCGCCCCGGCTCGACCGCAGGGACCGTGCGACGTCTACGCCGCCGGCGGCACCCCCTGCGTCGCCGCGCACAGCACCACCCGGGCGATGTACGCCTCCTACAACGGCCCGCTATACCAGGTTCGTCGACTGTCGGACAACGCGGTCAGGGACATCGGCATCGTCCAGCCCGTCGCCCGGCCGTTCGCGGACGCGGGCGGCTACGCAGACGCGGCCGCACAGGATGCGTTCTGCGCCGACACGACCTGCTTCATCACCGTCCTCTATGACCAGTCCCCCATGCACAACGACCTCACTCAGGCCCCCCGCGGTGGGTTCAGCGGCCCGGCCCTGGGCGGCTTCAACAACCTCCCGATCGCCGACATGGCGCCGATCACCGTCGGCGGCCACAAGGCGTACGGGATCTTCATCGAGCCGGGCATGGGCCTGCGGAACAACGACACCAGGGGTGTCGCGGTCGACGACCAGCCGCAGGGGCAGTACTGGGTCATCAACGGCCAGCACTACAACAGTGGCTGCTGCTACGACTACGGCAACGCCGAGATCGACAGCCGCGACGACGGCAACGGCACGATGGAGACCACCTACTACGGCAACGCCACCGCCTGGTACCGCGGTAGCGGAGCCGGTCCGTGGATCATGACGGACCAGGAGAACAACCTGGTGGGTTGCGTCAACCCGGGTAGCACCTCCAAGGTCTGCGCGGACCTGCCGAGCATCAACTGGCGGTTCGTGACCGCCATGGCCAAGGGCGAGCCGCACCACTGGGCCTCGCTGGGCGGCGACGCCCAGCAGGGCCCTCTGTCGACCATGTTCGACGGGCCGCGCATCAACGCCACCTATGACCCGATGCGCAAGCAGGGGGCCATCCTCCTGGGCAACGGTGGCGACAACAGCAACGGGTCGCAGGGCACCTTCTATGAGGGCGCGATGACGACCGGGTACCCGTCGGACGCCGTCGACCAGCAGATCCAGGACAACGTCGTGGCCGCCAAATACGACGTGCAGCGGCTGCGCATCGCGCCGGCGTCGGCGGTCTCCACCCCGCCCGGGCTCCAGACCTTCGCTCCCGGGTCCTCGCAGGACACCACTGTGACGTTCACCAACACCACCGGCTCCGCGGCGGTGGGCGTGAAGCTGAGCATTTCCCTGCCCGACAAGCAGTGGACCTCCGTCGTCCCGGGCACCACGGACACCTCGGTGACGTTCGAGGACCCGGTCGCACCCGGCGCGAGCGTGAGCGCGACCTTCAAGGTCACCTCGGGACCGGCCCCCTTCAACGGCGACCTGACCGGCAACGCCTGGTGGACGAGCCCGACGAAGGGCGGGCGGCAGTCCGAGACGACGGTCGAGAAGGTGCGGAACGTCAGCCCGATCAAGATCAACGAATTCCGCACCGGCAGCACCGGCAACTCGACCAACGCGTACATCGAGCTCTACAACGCCGGCGCCGCCGACATCGACATCTCGAACTGGACCCTGACCCAGCACCCGGCCCAGCAGGCCACCTTCTCCACGGTGACCGTCCCGGCCGGCACCACGCTGCCGGGCCACGGCTTCTATCTGCTCGGCCTGGCCAACTCCGGGCTGGCGGCCCCCGCCGCCGGCGGCGACACCACCGTCAACGTCAGGAGCACGACCGGGTTGGCGGCCGGCCACCAGATCGCCGTCGACACCGGCGCCGGCGCGGAGACCCGCACGATCGTCAGCGTCGGGACGGCCGCCACCGGCAACACCACCCTGTGGCAGCCCCTCCCCGACGGTCCGGTCGTCACGATCCCCGCCGGCTCGACCAACGTGCCCGTCACCAGCGTGTCCGGCTTCACCGTGGGCCAGAAGATCGGCCTCGGCTTCGGCGCCAACCACGAGGTGGCCACGGTGACCGCGGTCGGCAGGCAGGGCACCCAGGGGCTCCTGTCGGCGGACGCGCACGTGGGCGACACCAGGATCAGGATGTCCTCGACCGCCAACATCTCGGTCGGTGACCGGATCCGGTTGGACATCGACAGCCCCGGCCACGGGATCGAGTACGTCACGGTCACTGCGGTCGGCACCTCCGGCGCGAACGGCACCGGCATCACCATCGCCGAGCCGCTGCGGTTCGAGCACGCGTCCAACCTCCCCTACAGCGTGCGGGGAACCGGGGTCAGCTTCACGCCGGCGTCGCGCTTCCCGCACTCGAGCAACGAGCCGGTGCAGGCGCTCGGCAGCGGCATCACCCTCGACGAGCCCCTCGCCAACGCCCACGCCGTCAACGCGCCGGTGCGTGACACCGCGGTGGCGAACGCCGGCTACCCGGGGACGCCGGCACCGCACCAGTGGTTCGGCGGCCCGGCCCTCGCCAGCGCCGGCAACATGGTGCTGCGGGACACCCAGCAGCTGGTCGTCGACAGCCTCAACTACGGAAGCCTCGTCGACCCGTGGACCGCCGAGGGCTACCAGGCGACCTCCGGGGCGGGGCAGAGCGGCTGCCGAGTGAGCAACCCGGGCACGACGGGCGCCAACGGGCGCAGCGCCGCCCGCTTCCCCGACGGCAACGACACCGACAGCAACTGCGGGGACTTCCAGACGGCGAGCGGGCCCACGCCCGGGGCGTCCAACGACGTCAGCTTCACCCTCTCGCCGGGTCCCCGCGTCTCGCTGCAGACGACGGCGCCCAGTGGCTCCTCGAACTATCTCCAGCACGGCTCCACCACCACCAGCGTGGTGACCGGCCCGGTGACGGCGGCCAGCCCGAACGCCGACAAGCAGAACGCGACCTTCGTGAAGGCGGCCGGCCTGGCCAACCCGAGCTGCTTCTCGTTCGAGGCGGTCAACCGGCCCGGAAACTACCTGCGGCACCAGGGCTTCGTGGTCTCCCTCCAGCCCGACGACGGCAGCACCCTGTTCTCCCAGGACGCCACCTTCTGCCAGGTGGCGGGCAACAACGGGCGGGGCGCCTCGTTCCAGTCGGTGAACTTCTCGACGCGGTATCTGCGCGACTACAACGGCGGCGTCTACCTCGCCGGCCCGCCCGGCACCAACGAGTGGGACACCAGCGTCTCGTTCGCCGACGACACGAGCTGGCTGGTCGCCACGCCATGGGCCCCGGCACCGTGAGGCACCGCCCGCACGACTGATCGACCCTCACGATCGATCGGGTTCGACCGCTTCCGGTGCCCACCGGCGTCGGTGGGCACCGGAAGCGCCCGTCCCACCCACCACAGGACTTGCGAAGAGGAGCTGTCGCGACATGGTCAGACCCCCCACTCGCCCCGCACGCACGAGAACCCTCGCCGCGCGTACCGCCGTGGCGCTCGCGCTGGTCGGCACGATGCTGACGATGGCGCCGGCGGCGCAGGCCACGAAGCCGACCGCCCCGCCCAGAGCAGAGGGGCCGTGTGACATCTACGCCGCGGGCGGCACGCCCTGCGTCGCCGCGCACAGCTCCACCCGTGCCCTGTACGCGTCCTACGACGGCCCGCTCTACCAGGTCCGGCGCACCTCCGACAACGCCGTCAGGGACATCGGCGTGGTCGCCCCCGTCGCGCTGCCGTTCGCCGACGCCGGCGGATACGCGGACGCGGCCGCGCAGGACGCGTTCTGCGCGGACACGCTCTGCCTGATCACGGTCATCTACGACCAGTCCGGCAAGGGCAACCACCTCTACCAGGCGCCCCCCGGCACCTTCCGCGGCCCCGACGTGGGCGGCTACAACACCCTCTCGATCGCCGACATGGCGCCGGTCACGATCGGCGGCCACAAGGCGTACGGCGTCTACATCATCCCGGGCATGGGGTACCGCAACAACGACGCCTCGTACCTCGCGAAGGAGGACGAGCCGGAGGGCATCTACACCGTCTTCGACGGCACCCACTACGACAGCGGCTGCTGCTACAACTACGGCAACACCTCGACCAACAGCCGCGCGGTGGGCACCGGCACCATGGAGACGGTCTATTTCGGCACCGCCACCGCCTGGGGGCGCGGCACCGGCCCCGGCCCGTGGATCATGTCGGACATGGAGGCCGGCCTGTTCACCGGATACAACGCCCGGCAGAACGACGCAGCGCCGACCATCGACGGCTGGCGCTTCGTGACGGGCGTGGTCAACGGTGGTGGCGGCAACCAGTGGGACCTGCGCGGCGGCAACGCGCAGCAGGGCTTGCTGACCACGTATTACAGCGGGATCCGTCCCGGCTCCCTCACCAACAGCAACTACTTCCCGATGCACCGGCGGGGCGGCATCCAGCTCGGCAACGGCGGCGACAACGGCAACGGTTCGGCCGGCACCTTCTATGAGGGTGTGATGACGACCGGATACCCGACCGACACCACGGTCGACGCCGTCCAGGCCAACGTCGTCGCCGCCAGGTACGACGTGCAGCGGCTCAGCCTGTCGCGAGCCACCACGTTCACCCCGGGCACGGCGCAGGAGGTCACCCAGACGTTCACGAACACCACGGGCTCGACCGCGGTGGGCGTCAAGTTGAGCCTCTCCGCGCCGGCCGGGTGGACCGCCGTGGTCAAGGGCACCGACGACAGCTCCGTGACCTTCGAGGAACCGGTCGCGCCCGGCGCGAGCGTGAGCGCGACCTTCACCATCACCTCGGCGACGACCAGTGCCGGTCATCTGACGGGCCGGGCCCAGTGGACCAACCCGACCCGCGGCGGCCGGCAGTCGACGGTCACCAGCCAGGCGGTGCGCAGCGCCCTCCCGGTCCGGGTCAACGAGGTCCGGTTCCGCACCAGCAGCAACGCGACCGACCAGTTCGTCGAGCTCTACAACGCCTCCGCCGACGAGGTCGACCTCTCCAACTGGACCCTGACCAACACCCCGAGCGGCTCGGCCGCCGTCACGCTGGCCACGATCCCGGCCGGGACGAAGCTGGCGAGCGGCGCCTACTACCTGCTCGGCCTCTCCGGCTCGGGGCTGGCGGCTCCCGCCGCCGCGGGTGCGGCCACTGTCAACGTCCGGAGCACCACCGGCCTCGCCGCCGGCCAGCAGATCGAGATCGGCACCGGCTCCGCCCGGGAGACCCGTACGGTCGTCGGCGTGGGCTCGGCGGCCACCGCCGCGACCACCCTGTTCGTGCCGGTCACCCACGGTTCGATCACGATCCCCGCCGGGTCGACCAACCTCCCGGTCACCAGCGCGGCGGGCTTCACCGTCGGCCAGCAGATCGGCATCGACGCGGGCGCCGGCTACGAGCAGGCCACCGTCACCTCGGTCGGCAAGGCGGCCACGCAGACGACCCTGTCGGCGCCGGCTGCCGCGGGCGCGACCAACCTCAAGGTCGCGGCCAACGCCAACCTGACCGTCGGCGACACCCTGACGGTGGACGCCGGGGAATACAAGGAGACGGTCACGGTCGCGGCGATCGGCACCACCGGCGCCAACGGCACCGGCATCGAGCTGGCCGCGCCGCTGCGGTTCGCCCACCGGTCGGCCGTCGACGTGGCCGGCCGCGGTACGGGCGTCAGCTTCTGGCCGCCGACCGGCCGGCCGCACAGCAGCGGCGTGTCGGTGCAGGCGCTGGGCGCCGGCATCACCCTCGACCAGCCCCTCGCCAACGACCACCCGACCGGCGCACCCCTGGTCAGCCCCCAGATCACCACGGCGGGCTACCAGGGGTCACCGGCACCCGACCAGTGGTTCGGTGGCAGCCTCTCGGTCAGCGCCGGCTCGATCGCGCTGCGGGACGCCACCGGCTCGGTGGTCGTCGACGCCATCGTCTACGGCTCCCAGCAGAGCAGCTCGAGCGGTAACGGCACGATCACCAGCCCGGAGCTCGCCGTCCTGGAGGCCGACCAGGGCGGTGGCGGCTGCATTGCGGTGGTGGCCGGCGCGGCCGCCAACCCGGGCCGGAGCAACGCCCGCTGGCCCGACGGCAGCGACACCGACAGCCTCTGCCGCGACTTCGTCACCACCACGATCCCCACGCCCGGCGCGGTCAACACCAGATAGCGCCGGCAACCGCTGACAACTTCCGGTGTCCGCCTGACGCGGCGGGCACCGGAAGTCTCGGGCGTGCGGTCCCGCACTGCGTCCGCACGCCCGGCGACCGGTCCCGCGCAGCCGTGGGCCGGTCGCCACGCACCCTCTCCCCAACCTTCAGGAGGCATCGTGTCATCTGGATCACTCAGTCGACGCCGGCTGTTGCAGGCCGCCGGTATCGCCGCCACCGCCTCGGCCACCGGCGCCTTCGCCGTGGGCACTCCGGCGAACGCGGCCGTACGGCCGGCCCGGCCGGACCTCGGGGCCGGCGCCCTCCCGTTCGACCTCACCCAGGTACGCCTGACCCCCGGCCGCTGGCTGGACAACCAGACCCGCACCGTGAACTATCTGCGCTTCGTCGACGTGGACCGGCTGCTCTACAACTTCCGCGCCAATCACGGCCTGCCCACCGGCGACGCCGCCCCGAACGGTGGCTGGGACAGCCCGACGTTCCCGTTCCGCACCCACATGCAGGGGCACTTCCTGACCGCCTGGGCCCAGGCGTGGGCGGTGCTCGGCGACACCACCTGCCGGGACAAGGCCGACCAGATGGTCGCCGAGCTGGCGAAGTGCCAGGCCAACAACGCCGCCGCCGGGTTCAACCCGGGATATCTGTCCGGCTTCCCGGAGTCGGACTTCACCGCCCTGGAGGCACGGACGCTGCGCAACGGCAACGTGCCGTACTACTGCATCCACAAGACCCTGGTGGGTCTGCTCGACGTCTGGGTGCACCTGGGCAACACCCAGGCCCGCGACGTGCTCCTGGCGCTGGCCGGCTGGGTCGACGAGCGCACCGGCCGGCTCACCGCCGCCCAGATGCAGGCCATGCTGGGCACCGAGTTCGGCGGTATGAACGCCGTACTGGCCGACCTCTACCAGCAGACCGGCGACGACCGCTGGCTCGCCGTCGCCCAGCGCTTCGACCACGCCGCCGTGTTCAACCCGCTCGCCGCCAACCGGGACCAGCTCAACGGGCTGCACGCCAACACCCAGGTGCCGAAGTGGATCGGCGCGGCCCGCGAGTTCAAGGCCACCGGCACCACCCGCTACCGCGACATCGCCAGCAACGCCTGGGACATCACGGTCGGCGCCCACACGTACGCCATCGGCGGCAACAGCCAGGCCGAGCACTTCCGGGCCCCGAACGCCATCGCCGGATACCTGCGCCAGGACACCTGCGAGGCGTGCAACACCTACAACATGCTCAAGCTGACACGGGAACTGTGGCTGCTGGACCCGGACCGGGTCGCCTACTTCGACTACTACGAGCGGGCCCTGCTCAACCACCTCATCGGTCAGCAGAATCCGGCCGACGAGCACGGCCACATCACGTACTTCACGCCGCTGAACCCCGGTGGCCGCCGCGGTGTGGGGCCGGCCTGGGGCGGTGGCACCTGGAGCACGGACTACGACTCCTTCTGGTGCTGCCAGGGCACCGGCATCGAGACCAACAGCAAGCTGTCGGACTCCATCTACTTCCACAACGGCAGCACCCTGACGGTGAACCTGTTCCTGCCGTCGAGGCTGGTCTGGTCGCAGCGCGGCATCGTGGTGGAGCAGCAGACCTCCTATCCGGTCAGCGACACCACCACCCTCACCGTGCGCGGCAACGTCAGGGAGTCGTGGACGATGCGCATCCGGATCCCGGCCTGGACCAGCGGGGCCAGCATCCAGGTCAACGGCGCGGCGCAGGACATCGCCACCACACCCGGGACGTACGCCAGCCTCACCCGGTCCTGGTCGCCGGGGGACGTCGTCGCGGTCCGCCTGCCGATGCGGGTCGTGCTGGAGGCCACCAACGACAACGCCGACATCGCCGCGATCACGTACGGCCCGGTGGTCCTCTCGGGCAACTACGGTGACGCCGCCCTGAGCGGCCTGCCGTCCCTCGACCCCGCCTCGATCACCCGCACCAGCTCCAGCGTGCTCGCGTTCACGGCCACCGCGAACGGGAGCACGGTCGACCTCGGGCCGTTCTACGACGCCCACGGGCACAACTACACCGTCTACTGGGCCACCGGTCCGGGTGGCGAGAGCCCGCCGAGCTTCCGCCTGGTCAACGCCGGCACCGGCCTGGTCCTGGGCATCCGGGACATGTCGCTGGCCGACGGCGGGCTGGCGCTGCAGTGGGGTGACACCGGGACCGCCGACCACGACTGGCAGCTCGTCGTCGACGGGAACGCCCTCCGGCTGCGCAACGTCAACAGCGGCAAGGTCCTCGGCGTGGAGAACATGTCCACCGCCGACAACGCCCGCGTCCTGCAGTGGAGCGACAACGGCACCGCCGACCACCTGTGGACCGTGGTGGACGTGGGCGACGGGTCCCACAAGCTGCGCAACGTGCACACCGGCAAGCTGCTCGCCATTCTCAACGCGTCGACCGCCTGGGGCGCGCAGGCGGTGCAGGACCAGGACAACGGCACGCCGGACAACCAGTGGCGGTTCGTGCCCAACGGCGCCTGCCGCATCCAGAACCGGGCCAGCGGGCTGGTGCTCGGGGTGCAGAACCTGTCGACCGCCGACGGCGCCCCGGTCATCCAGCGGGGTGACACGGGCGCCGCCGACCACCGCTGGACCGCCGTCGTGGACACCAACGGCTACCTGCGGCTGCGCAACGCGCACAGCGGCAAGGTCCTCGGTGTCGAGGGTGACGCCGGCAGCGACGGGGCCCGCGTCGTGCAGTGGGCCGACAACGGCGCCGGCGACCACCGGTGGCGGCTGCGCTACGGCACCGGCGGCTACTTCCGGATCCAGTGCGCCGTCGGCGGCCGGGTCCTCGGCGTCACGGACGCCTCCACGGCCGCCGGTGCGCAGGTCGTGCTCGGGGACGACAACAGCGCCACCGATCACCTCTGGCGCTTCATCTGATCGCGGCGCCCTGAACGCCAGTGACGGCGGCCCGGCGATGCCGGGCCGCCGCGACTGTCATGTCGATCAGCCGCAGGAGCGGGCCGGGTAGCTCGCCTGGTACGACGCCGAGACGGGCTCGCCGTCGACGGTCGCGGTGGCGGTCACCGTCACCACACCCGCCGGCACGGCGGCCGCGTCGGTGGGGAACGACCGGAACTTGTCCTTGCCGGGCGGCACCGACCCGAACGGGCGCGTCCCGTACGCCGACTCCGCCGAGGCCGTCACGTGGATCGCCTCGTTGTTCGCGGCCCGGACCGTCACCATGACCTTCTCGCCGACGCACCGGGTGTCCGCCGTGACGGACAGGTCCAGCGGCGGTACGGCCTCGAACGCCCAGGAGTCGATCTCGAAGAGGTCGTCCCCGGCCGGGCCGCGGTAGGTGAAGTAGACGTCGTGAACGCCGGTGGCGCCCTGCAGGTCGGCGGTCACCTCGGCCCATTCGCCGGTCGGGGTGTCGACCGGGATGGTGCCGACCACCGGGCCGCCCGCGTTGTCCAGCCGCACCTCGATGCTGCCGCCGGCGGCCAGCGCCCGCACCTTGGCCGTCACGCTGGCCGCGCCGTCGGCGCCGAAGTCGACCGCCGACAGCGCCGTCCAGTCTCCCTCGTCGATGTCACGCACCACCAGGTTCGGCGCCGCGGTGCCGAACTCGGCGGAGGCGCCGTCGACCTTGCCGGTGGCGATGCCCTTGCTCCAGCCCAGGGTCTCGGCCTCGAACACCCGGTAGGGGTTGAAGTTCCGCACCTGGTCCACGCCGGCGTAGTCGCCGACGACCTGCTGGATGGTGCCGTCCGGGTTGAAGGTCAGCTCCTGGATGTGCGGGCTGCGGTAGCCCTGGGTGGTGTTGCCGTTGATGCGCTTGTTCAGCGTCGGGGCGTGGTAGGTGAAGTAGTACTTGCCCTCGAACTCGAACACCGACTGGTGGTTGTTGCCGCCGGTGCCAGCGCCGAAGAACTGCGACTGGTTGGGGAACAGCACGCCCGCGTAGGTCTCCTTCGGCCACGACATCGGGTTGTCGGAGATCATGTAGCCGATCTGGCCGCCGCCGGGGTAGCCCGGAACCCGCGGCTGGTTGCCACCGAAGTCGTTCCCGCCGAAGTGCGAGGAGTACGAGAAGTAGTACTTGCCCTCGCGCTTGAACACGTGGCCGGCCTCGAAGGCGACCGGAGCGTCGACCACGGCCGCCCGCCCCTCGGTGGCGACCATGTTGTCGTTCAGCTTGATGCTGCGGATGTTCTTCGGGTTGTTGAAGCGCTCGACCGCCGGCATGCTCGTCGACGCCGGGCCGCCACCGAAGTAGAGGTACGCCTGGCCGTCGTCGTCCACGAGCGGCGCCGGGTCGAACTTCCACGCCACGTCCTCGGCGCCCGGAGTGCTGCCGTTGATCAGGGTGCTGGTGCGCTCGCTGGTCCACGGGCCGAGCGGCGACTTGCCCGTGATCACGTTGGAGGAGCCGCCGCCGTTGGCGTAGTAGAGGAAGAACTTCTCCTCGCCGTTGACGACCTTCTTGGCGATGCCGGGCGCCCACGAGTTGCCGGTGAACGGCGCGACGCCGTTCGGGCCGGCCACCTGGATCTCGCCGTGGTCGGTCCAGTTCACCAGGTCAGCCGAGGAGATCACGGTGATCTGGTTGATGTCGCCGTAGTTGATGCCCGGGGAGACGCCGGTGGCCGGGTTGGGGGCGTAGCCCTGGGTGTCGTTGGTCATGTAGAGGTAGACCCGGCCGTCGTGCACGAAGCCGAACCCGTCGGCGCCGAACTTGTGCCCGATGAGCGGGTTGTGCTCGCCGGGGAGCTTGCCGACCACCTCGATGGTCTTCGATACGACGTACTCCTGGAGGGTCACGTCGTCGACCTTGAAGTTCATCAGGTGGGTGTCCGGCGCGGTCGACGGGTTCGCCGTCCACGGGGTCTCGACGAAGATCCGCGCCGTGCTGACGTTCTGCCCGGCGGGAATCGTGAAGGTGCCCTGGATGAGCCCCCACTGTCCGCGCGGCACGGTGACGGTGCCGAGGTTGGTGTAGGTGGAGCCGCCGTAGTGCATGGTGATGAAGAACTGCTTGGTCGCCGGGCTGTTCGGGTTCTCGTACTTCACCCGCGCCGTGACCAGGTAGGTCTTGCCCGCCTGCACCTTGCCGGAGAGGTTCTGCATCGGGCCGGATCCGGTGGTGCTGCGGTTGGTCACGAGTACCGCGCCCGTGCCGGAGTAGGCGTCCGTCGTGGTCGACAGCGTGGCGGTGTCCGAGGCGTTGCCGTCGTTCGCGAACCAGCTGGCGAGGCCGTCCTCGAACCCACCGTTCACGATGAGGTTCGGGCTGGCGGCCTGGACGGGCGCCGCCGCGACGGCGGCGGATCCCACCGCCAGGGTGAGGGCCGCCGCGACGGCCGTGATCCGTCGTCGGGACGATCTCAGCAATCGGTGTTCCAAGGCACTTCTCCTTGATCTGAGGGTAAACCGGAAGCGGTTCCTGGGCGCCCAGGCGCGGTTGCGGTACGGCCCGGCGGGGTTCGGGGTACGGGAGAGGGGGCGGCCTCCCCGGGCCGCCCTCTCTCCCCTCACTCACTCGCAGGCGCGCGCCGCGTACGGCGCCCGCACCGTCACCTCGGCCGGTTCGCCCTGGTAGCTGGCGGAACCGACCACGGTGACCTCACCGGCCGGCACGCTCCTCGCGTTGCTGGGGAACGACCGGGCCTTCTCCTTGCCGGGCGGCACCGCCCCGAAGGGCCGCGTCCCGTACGCCGAGTCCGCCGAGGCCACCACGTGCATCGCCTCGCCGTTGCTCACCCGTACCGTCACCATGACCTTGTCGCCGACGCACCGGGTGTCCGCCACCGCGGTGACGTCCAGCGACGGCTTCTCGATCTTGAGGACGCCCAGCCGGGCCAGCTGGTAGCTGAGCGCCCGCTCCGGCGCGTCGATCTGGTTCTGGG
This sequence comes from Micromonospora sicca, assembly GCF_003172935.1. Taxonomy (GTDB): domain Bacteria; phylum Actinomycetota; class Actinomycetes; order Mycobacteriales; family Micromonosporaceae; genus Micromonospora; species Micromonospora sicca. The sequence continues at coordinate 49,997 of NZ_QGKS01000187.1, forward strand.
TGCCGAACGCGCCGGCCCGGGCCGCCTTCGCGTCGGCCAGCGCGGCCTGCATCGCGGCCCAGGCGTCCGTCGGGTAGTAGTGCCGGTCGAGCGTCCCGGCGTGGGCGATGGCCGCGTCGAGGTCGCTGGTGTCGAGCGGCCGACCCTGCGCGGTCAGCGTGTCGCTGAGCAGGTAGTTGTCGAAGTCGACGTGCCCGCCCTTCTCCTGGGTCGCGTAGTTGAACAGGCCCACCCGGTGGCCCATGAAGTGCGCGAGGCTGCCGTCGAGCGTCTGCGGACCGACCCGGTTGCCCAGCTGGTGCCAGGTCAGCCCGTCGAGGCTGTAGTAGAAGGTCGTCCAGAGCTGTCCGACCGGCGAGGCGAAGTCGAGGTCCGCCTTCACGTACACCTCGCTCGCGTCACCGAGGGAAACCGCCGTGCCGGGTAGGAAGTTCTCCAGCGTGGCCTGGTCGAGGTCGACCGCGAACGGCTGTCCCCGGTTGACGACGCCCAGCGTGTTCACCCCGCCGGAGCGCTTGACCGCCACGTACGAGAAGCCACGGTTGTAGGCGGCCAGGCCCACGACGTCCCCGTTCTTCATGCCGGAGATGTCCATCCGGGTCTCGACCGACTGCCGGGGCCCGAAGGTGCGCTGCGACAGGATGTTGCGGGCCTCCTCGAACCAGGCCAGCTCGGCCCGGTTGGACAGCTTGGTGTAGATGTACTTGCCGGTGACCACCTTGCCGTTGGTCAGGCGCAGCCACCCGTCCCGGTCGGTCAGCGACCAGTACCGGTTGTCCGGGGCGTGGTTCCACTCCCACGGCAGGTCCAGCCGCGACCCGTTGGGGGCGATCTCCTCCTTGGTCGGGTATTCGGCCGTCACCGGCTGCCCGACGATCGATACGTCGTCGATCAGGTAGTCAACGCTCGACGAGGGCGGCTGCGGGTTGGCCCACGGCGTCTCCACCGCGAACTTGAAGTTGTTCAGGTTCGCCGTCGTGGGCACGGTGTACTGGGCCGACACCGTGGTCCACTGCCCGATCGGCACGCTCCGGGACGCCATCGTCTGCACGCCCGCGCCCCAGTCGGCGACCAGGTTGAACGTGATGCTGTTGGGGCCGGTGGCGTACTTGACCTTCGCCGACACGGTGTAGGTCACGCCGTGCTGCATCCTGCCGTTGAGGAACTGGTTGGGACCGGAGCCGTTGAGCGTACGGTTGCTCACCTTCAGCGCCGCCGATCCGGTGGCCGGACCGGTCGAGTCCAGGCTGATCGTCGCGCCGAACTGGGTGCCCCACGGCGCGACCGAGCCGGACTCGAAGCCGGGGTTCTGCACGAGCTCGACACCGAGGAGCGAGTCGTCGTACGTGGGCGGCGTCGGGATCGTCCACTCCTCGTCCTGGTACGCCTTGTGCGGCGCGTCGTTGGCGAAGTCGTCCGAGGTGACGATGCTCTTCTGCCGCTCGAACAGTTCCTCGGCCGGGCTGAGCTTGATCGGCTTGTCGAATCCGCCGTTGACCGGCACGACGCCGTTGGTGCCGAAGGTCGGCCAACCGTCCTGCCAGGTGGCCGGGATGAGCGCCGGGATCCGCCCGATCGGGAAGGTGTCGCGGAAGAACATGCCGTACCAGTCGGTCGCGCCGCCCGGGCGGGAGATCGGCACCAGGCTGCCCTGCGCGAAGCCGTTGGAGTTGAGCACCCCGCGCGCCTCGTAGGTGTTCACGCCGCCGGCGGAGGTGTAGCGCCCGAGCAGTTCCTTGGAGCGGAACATGACGACCTGGCGGCCCTGGCCGGAGGGCCAGGTGATGATGACGGCGTAGTAGTAGCCGTCGATGTAGTAGAACTGGGCGCCCTCGAACAGCCCGCCGATGAAGGGCCGGCCGGCGTAGTTGTTCGCGGTGAAGATGTTGGGGTAGTCCTGCTCGATGGCCGTCAGGTTCGAGTTGAGGCGTACGGCGCTGGTGCCGCCGGAGCCGTAGAAGATGTAGGGCGTGCCGTCGACGTCGAAGAAGAGCGAGGGGTCGTGCAGGCCGCGCCCGAGCGGGGTGCGCTGCCACGAGCCGTTGTCGATGTCGTCGGTGCGGTAGAGGTAGGCACCGCCGAGGTTGTTGGTGTTGAAGACGACATAGAACGTGCCGTCGTGGTAGCGCAGCGACGGCGCCCACTGGCCCTGGCCGTACGAGTTCTGCCCGTTGCGCAGCGAGAACGCGTCGCCGATGCTCGCCCGGTCAAAGACGTAGTTGACGATCTGCCAGTTCACCAGGTCGTAGGACTTCATGATCGGCGCGCCGGGGCTCAGGTGCATCGTCGTGCTGATCATGTAGTAGATGTCGCGGCCCTCGTCGTTCTCCGCGGCCGGGACCCGCTCCACGCCGATGTCCGGCACGTCGGAGTTCAGAAGCGGCACAGAGTAGGTGCCGTCACCCTTGTCGGTGGACGTGTACGACGACTTGGGTGACCAGGCGTCGGCGGCCTGTGCGGCGCCGGCGGGCGCTACGAGCGCCGCGCAGAGCAGCACCGCCCCGACCCTGGACATCCATCCTTTACCCATCGGGCTCCCCTATGTTAACGTTAACATCAGCGCACAAAATTATTGAAACATTCACGACATATAGTGTCAATGGCCCTGGCGGACGACGGCTCCCACCAGCGAGGAGGCCGACCGGTGGCCGGCCGTACCGGTCGACACCGAGCGTCGCCCATGCGCGGCAAGGCCCGAGCTTTCGGACTCTCCCCGCCGTCCTGATCGGACTTCGCGGCCCTGCCGGCGCCCGATTTCCCGCTCGTTACCCCAGTGTTATGTGCGGGTGTTGACGGTACAGATGTGAACGCAAACACTGGCCGGTGCGGCGGCAAGCGCGAGTTCCACAGAGGGGAGAACTCAGTGAAGCGAAAGTTTTTGGCCGCTCTCGGCGGTGCCGTGCTGGCGATCAGCCTGGCGGCCTGCGGCGGCGAGGGCGCGGGCGGTGGGAGCGGTACCGGCGACAAGAAGCCGGCCGACCTCACCATCGGGGTGTCGATGCCGACCCAGACGTCGGAGCGGTGGATCGCCGACGGCAACTCGGTGAAGAAGAAGCTGCAGGCCAAGGGCTACAAGGTGGACCTGCAGTATGCGGGCGACGACATCCCCACCCAGTCCCAGCAGGTGGACCAGATGATCACCCAGGGGGCCGACGTCCTGATCATCGCCGCCATTGACGGCACGGCGCTCAGCGGCCAACTACAGGCGGCAGCCGACGCGAACATCCCGGTGATCTCGTACGACCGGTTGATCCGGGACAGCAAGAACGTCGACTTCTATGTCAGCTTCGACAACTACAAGGTCGGCGTGGCCCAGGCCGAGGCGCTGCTGACCGGGCTCGGCCTGCACAACAAGGACGGCTCGAAGGGCTCGGCGAAGGGGCCCTTCAACATCGAGCTCTTCGCCGGCTCGCTCGACGACAACAACGCCCACTTCTTCTTCAACGGGGCGATGGACACGCTCAAGCCGTTCCTGGACGACGGCACGCTCGTGGTCAAGTCGCGCCAGACCAAGATCGAGCAGGTGGCCATCCTGCGCTGGCAGCAGGAGACCGCGCAGAAGCGGATGGAGGACCTGCTGACCTCCACCTACCACGACGGTTCGAAGGTCAGCGGCGTCCTGTCACCGTTCGACGGGCTGTCCCGCGGCATCATCACCGCCCTGCAGAACGCCGGCTACGGCACCGCCGCCAACCGGATGCCGGTGATCACCGGCCAGGACGCGGAGATCGCCTCGGTCAAGCTGATCGACGACGGGGTCCAGAGCTCCACCATCTTCAAGGACACCCGCCTGCTGGCCGAGCAGGCCGCCATCGCGGCCGAGGCGTTCCTGAAGGACAAGAAGCCCGAGGCCAACGACACCAAGACCTACGACAACGGGGTCAAGGTCGTGCCGTCGTACCTGCTGCCGGTGGTGACGGTCTACAAGGACGACATCAAGCAGGCGCTCGTCGACACCGGCTACTACACGGCGGAGGAGGTCGCCGCCGGCCAGGTCAAGTGACGCCGCCGGTCGGGCCCGGCGGTGACCGCCACCGCCGGGCCCGCCGAGGCCCGGAGCGTTCGCGTACGACCCAGACGACGAGGACACGCAGCCATGGACGACACCATCCTCGAGATGCGCGACATCACCAAGACCTTCCCCGGCGTGACCGCGCTGCGGGACGTGTCGCTCACCGTCCGGCGCGGTGAGATCCACGCCATCTGCGGCGAGAACGGCGCGGGCAAGTCCACCCTGATGAAGGTGCTGTCGGGCGTCCACCCGGCCGGCAGCTACGTCGGCGAGATCCTGGTCGACGGCAAGCCGGTGCGGTTCCACGGCATCCGGGACAGCGAGGCCATCGGCATCGTGATCATCCACCAGGAGTTGGCCCTGGTGCCGTACCTGTCGGTCGCCGAGAACATCTTCCTGGGCAACGAGCGGCGCGGCGCCGGTGGGCTCATCGACTGGAACCGCACCAACGCCGAGGCCGCCGCCCTGCTCGACTCGGTCGGTCTCGCCGAGAACCCGGTCACGCCGGTCATCCAGCTCGGCGTCGGCAAGCAGCAACTGGTGGAGATCGCCAAGGCGCTGTCCAAGGACGTACGCCTGCTGATCCTGGACGAGCCGACCGCCGCCCTCAACGACATCGATTCGGCGCACCTGCTGGACCTGCTGCGCCGGCTGCGCGACCGGGGGATCACCTGCATCCTGATCTCCCACAAGCTCAACGAGATCACCGCCATCGCCGACTCCACCACCGTCCTGCGCGACGGCCGTACCGTCGAGACGCTGGACATGCGCGCCGGGGACGTCACCCAGGACCGGATCATCCGCGGCATGGTCGGCCGCGACCTGGACAGCTTCTATCCCGACCGGACGCCGTCGCCGGGCGCCGAGGTGCTGCGGATCGAGAACTGGACGGTGCGACATCCGGTGCAGGACCGCAACGTGGTCGACGCCGTCACCCTGAACGTCCGGGCCGGTGAGGTGGTCGGCATCGCCGGGCTGATGGGCGCGGGGCGCACCGAGCTGGCGATGAGCGTGTTCGGCCGCTCGTACGGGCGGGACATCAGGGGCCGGGTGTTCATGCACGGCCGGCAGGTCCGGACGCGCACGGTGGCCGAGGCGATCCGCAACGGCATCGCGTACGTCACGGAGGACCGCAAGCGGTACGGCCTCAACCTGATCGCGGACGTGTGCCGCAACGTCTCCGCGGCGGCGCTCGGCAAGCTGTCCCGGGCCGGCTGGGTCGACGGCAACGAGGAGATCCGGGTCGCCGAGCAGAGCCGACGGAGCATGAACATCAGGACGCCCAGCGTGATGTCGGCGGTGGGCAAGCTCTCCGGCGGCAACCAGCAGAAGGTCGTCCTGTCCAAGTGGTTGTTCACCGACCCGGACGTGCTCATCCTGGACGAACCCACCCGGGGCATCGACGTCGGCGCGAAGTTCGAGATCTACACGATCATCAATCGGCTGGTCGCCGACGGCAGAGCAGTCGTCCTCATCTCGTCCGAGCTGCCGGAGCTCATCGGCATGTGCGACCGCATCTACGCGCTCTCCGCCGGCCGGATCACCGGCGAGATCGCGGTGTCCGAGGCGACCCAGGAGAACCTCATGGCGCTCATGACGAAGGAGAAGGAGCCCTCCCGATGACCAGCACCAAGCCCGCCGCGTCGGAGCGCACGGCGTCGGAGAGCGCCCCGGCCGCCGCGCTGCACACCGGGACCAGCGACCCCCGTACGCTGATCATGCGCAACCTGCGGCAGAGCGGCATCTATGTCGCGTTCGTCGTCATCGTGGCGCTGTTCGCGATCCTGACCGACGGGGTGTCGCTGAGCCCGGGCAACATCACGAACATCGTCCTGCAGTATTCGTACATCCTCGTGCTCGCCATCGGCATGGTCATCGTGATCATCGCCGGCCACATCGACCTGTCGGTGGGATCGGTGGTCGCGCTCACCGGCGCGGTCTCCGCCGTGCTGGTCATCCAGCAGGGCCAGCCCTGGTGGCTCGGCGTGCTCGCCGCTCTCGCGGTCGGCGTCGCGGTGGGGGCCTGGCACGGCTTCTGGGTGGCCTACGTCGGCATGCCGGCGTTCATCGTCACCCTCGCCGGCATGCTGCTGTTCCGCGGGCTCACGCTGCGGGTGCTCGACAACATCTCGCTGTCGCCGTTCCCGGCGGAATACCAGCGGGTCGCGAACGGCTTCCTCAACGGCCTGATCGGCGGCCAGGGCTACGACGCCTTCACCCTGCTCATCGCGGCCCTCGCCGTGGCGGGCTACGCGGTCGGCCAGTTCCGCACCCGGGTCGCCCGGATCCGCTACCAGCAGCCGGTCGAGTCGTTCCCGCTGTTCGTGGCGCGGGTGGTGCTGGTCGGCGCGATCGTCATGTACTTCGCCTGGCAGTTGGCCCACGCGCGCGGCCTGCCGATCGTGCTGATCATCCTGGCGGTGCTGGTGCTCGGCTACGGGCTGATGACCCGGCGCACCGTGTTCGGTCGCCAGGTCTATGCGATCGGCGGCAACCTTCCGGCCGCGATGCTGTCCGGGGTCAAGGTCCGCACGGTGAACTTCTGGCTCTTCGTCAACATGGGCTTCCTCGCCGGGGTCGCCGGGGTCATCTACTCCTCCCGGGCCAACGGCGCCCAGCCCGCCGCCGGCAACATGTTCGAGCTGGACGCGATCGCGGCGGCGTTCATCGGCGGCGCGGCGGTCGCCGGTGGCGTGGGCACCGTCGTCGGCGCCATGGTCGGCGGCCTGATCATGGCGGTGATGAGCAACGGCATGCAGCTGATGGGCGTCGAGCAGTCCACCCAGTCGGTGGTCAAGGGCCTGGTGCTGCTGCTGGCCGTGGCGTTCGACATCTACAACAAGCGGCGGGCAGGCGCCGCCCGGTGAGCTGCCGGACCCGGCGGGACGTCAGCGGGCGCCGAGCCGCCAGGTGGTGACCGAGCGGTACGTCTCGCCGGGCCGCAGCACCGGCGAGGGGAGCGCGGGCTGGTTCGGGGCCTCCGGGTACCGCTGGGTCTCCAGCGCGACGGCGTCCCCCTGCCGCAGCAGCGCGCCGTCGCGGCCCACCAGGGTGCCGTCGAGGCGGTTGCCGGCGTACACCTGAAGTGACGGCTGGTCGGTGCTCACCTCGAGGTAGCGTCCGCTGGCCGGGTGCTCCAGCCGCGCCGCCCGGCGCATGCCGTCGCCCCGCAGGTGGTAGGCGTGGTCGATGCCGGCCGCCCCCAGGACCTGCGGGTGGTTGCGGCGGGTCCGGTCGCCGATCGCGGCCGGCGCGGTGAGGTCGAACGGCGTTCCCGCGACGGGTTCCAGGCGTCCGAGCGGGATGGCCCGGTCGTCGACCGGCAGGTAGGCGTCGGCGTCCACGGTCAGCAGGTGGTCGTCGACGCTGCCCGACCCGGCGAGGTTGAGGTAGGCGTGGTTGGTCAGGCTGACCACGGTCGGCGCGGCGCAGGTCGCGGAGAGCTCCACGGTGACGGTGTCCGCCGTCACCCGGTAGCCGGCGCGGGCCGTCAACTCGCCGGGGAACCCCTGGTCGCCGTCGGGGCTGACGAGTTCCAGGGTGAGGGCGTCGGCGGCCTGCTCGACGACGGTCCACAGCCGCAGGTGGAAGCCGTCCGTGCCGCCGTGCAGGCAGGTGCCGCCCTCGTTGGTGGTGAGCGGATACGTGGTCCCGTCGAGGGTGAAGCGGCCGCCGGCGATGCGGTTGGCGTACCGGCCCACGGTCGCGCCCAGGTAAGGGTTGCGCGGGGACAGGTAGGACGCCACGTCGCAGTAGCCGAGCACCACGTCGACGCGCTGCCCGTCCCGAGATGGCATCCGCAGTCGCTGCACGGTGGCGCCGAGGTCGAGCACGGTGAGCTCCAGCCCGGACCCCCCACCCAGGGTGTACGCCGTGACGTCGCGTCCGTCGGGCATCGTCCCGAACCGTGCGGTGGGCATGGGGTCTCCTGGGGCTGGCCGGGGTGCGGGCTGGGTCCGGTGGCGCTGGCGGGGTTCCGGACACCAGCGCCACCGGAGTCGGTGCGGGCCGAGGGCTACAGCCGGGCCGCGAGGCGGTGGTAAGCGGCGCTCCACCGCAGCTCACGCCGGATGTTCTCGGGGGTGGCGCCGGCGTCGATGACGACCAGTTCGGTGCCCAGCATCTCGGCCAGGTCGCGGAACTCGGCGGTGCCCACCGCCGTGGACAGCACCGTGTGGTGCGGCCCACCGGCGAGCAGCCAGCACTCGGCCGAGGTCGACAGGGTGGGCTGGGGCTTCCAGACGGCGCACGCGACGGGCAGCTTGGGCAGCGCCGCGTCGGGCTCCACGACGTCGACCTCGTTGAGGGTCAGCCGGAACCGCTCGCCCAGGTCGCTGATGCCCACCACCACGGCCGGGCCGGGGGCGGCGGTGAAGCGCAGCCGGACCGGGTCCTCGCGGTTGCCGATGCCGAGCGGGTGGATCTCCAGGGTGGGCTTCTGCCCGGCGATGGTGGGGCAGACCTCGAGCATGTGCGCGCCGAGGATCTTCTCCTGCCCGGGCACCAGGTGGTAGGTGTAGTCCTCCATGAAGCTGGTGCCGCCGGCCCGGCCGGCCGCCATCGCCTTGGTGGTGCGGAGCAGCACCGAGGTCTTCCAGTCGCCCTCGCCGCCGAACCCGTAGCCGTCGGCCATCAGCCGCTGCACGGCCAGGCCGGGCAGTTGCCGCAGCCCGCCCAGGTCCTCGAAGTTGGTGGTGAAGGCCTTGAACCCGCCGTCGGTGAGGAAGGTCCGCAGGCCGGCCTCGATCCGGGCGCCGTAGCGGAGTGACTCGTGCCGGTCCCCGCCGGGGCGCAGCTCGGCCGCGACGTCGTAGGCGTCCAGGTATTCCCCCACCAGGTCGTCCACCGCCGCGTCGGGGGTCTGGTCGACGACGTCGACCAGCTCGTTGACCCCGTACGTGTTGACCGAGACCCCGAAGCGCAGCTGCGCCTCGACCTTGTCGCCCTCGGTGACGGCGACGTCGCGCATGTTGTCGCCGAACCGGGCCAGGCGCAGCGTCCGCAGCTCGTGCGCGCCCAGGGCGGCGCGGGCCCAGGCGGCGACCCGCTCGACGATGGCCGGGTTGCTGACGTGCCCCGCGACGATCTTGCGGGCGACGCCGAGCCGGGCGGTGATGAAGCCGAACTCCCGGTCGCCGTGGGCGGCCTGGTTCAGGTTCATGAAGTCCATGTCGATGGTGGACCACGGCAGTTCGGCGCCCGCCTGGGTGTGCAGGTGCAGCATCGGCTTGCGCAGCGCGTCCATGCCCGCGATCCACATCTTCGCCGGCGAGAAGGTGTGCATCCAGGTGATCACGCCGACGCAGCGGGCCGCGGCGTTGGCCTCCAGCACCCGGGCGTGGATGGCGGCCGCGTCGGTGAGGACCGGCTGCCAGACCACCCTGGCGGGCAGGGCGCCGCTGCCGTCGAGCTGCTTGGCGATGGCCTGCGACTGCTCGGCCACCTGGCGCAGCGTCTCCTCGCCGTAGAGGTGCTGGCTGCCGGTCAGGAACCACAGCTCGGGGGCGTGGTGGGGATCAGCGGACATGGGAGGTCTCCTCGGGGTGGCCGGCGCCGGTCAGCGCTGGCCGTAGACGTTCTGGTAGCGGTCGAACAGGGAGTCGACGTCCCGCTCGGCGATCGGCGGCGGCCGGCCGAGCTGACGCGCGATGTGGACGGTACGAGCGACGTCCTCGCACATCACGGCGGCCTTGACGGCGGCCTTGGCCGACTTGCCGATCGTGAACACGCCGTGGTTGCGCATGAGCACCGCCGGGGACCGGCTCCCGGCGAGGGTCTCGACGATCCCGTGCCCGATGGAGTCGTCGCCGATGAGCGCGAACGGGCCGACCGGGATGTCGCCGCCGAACTCGTCGGCCATCATGGTGAGCACGCACGGGATCGGCTCGCCGCGGGCCGCCCACGCGGTGGCGTAGGTGGAGTGGGTGTGCACCACCCCGCCGACGTGTGGCATGTGCCGGTAGACGTATGCCTGGGCGTCGGTGTCGGACGACGGCGCGTGGTCGCCCTCGACGACCCGGCCGTGCAGGTCGCAGACCACCATGTTCTCCGGGGTCAGCTCGTCGTAGGCCACCCCGCTGGGCTTGATGACCAGCAGGTCCCGGCCAGGTACCCGGGCCGACACGTTGCCCGCGGTCCACACCACCAGCTCGTAGCGGGTCAGCTGGGCGTGCAGCCGGCAGACCTCCTCGCGCAGGTTCCGGATGGTCACGTCGACGTCGGTCAGGACGGTCACGTCTCAGGCCTCCTCTCGACCGGCGGCGGTCAGGGCGGAGCGCCGCATCTCCTTGAGCCGCTTCATGACCGGGTTCGCGCCCCGGCCGAAGCAGTCGTGCAGCACCAGGTACTCGGCGAACAGCGCGTCGTAGGCCGCAGCCCGCTCCTCGTCGGGCACGAACGCGCCCCGGGTGACGCGCCCCATGGCCTTGGCCGCGCTGGTGATGCCGGAGTACGCGCCGGCGGCCACCGCGGCGTGGATCGCCGAGCCGAGTGCGGGCCCCTGCTCGGAGCCGAGGACCGACAGCGGCATCCGGGTCACGTCGGCGTAGATCTGCATGAGCAGCCGGTTCTTCGTCAGGCCACCGGCGATGACCAGCTCCTCGACAGGCACGCCGCTGGCCCGGAACGTCTCCAGGATGACCCGGGTGCCGAAGGCGGTCGCCTCGAGCAGCGCCCGGTAGACGTCCTCCGGGCGGGTGGCCAGGGTCTGCCCGACGACGACCCCGGACAGCTCGTGGTCGACGAGGACAGAGCGGTTGCCGCTGTGCCAGTCGAGCGCGAGCAGCCCGTGCTCACCGACCGCCTGGCGGGCCGCCTTCTCGGTGAGCAGCTCGTGCACGGAGATGCCCCGCTCCTGCGCCTCGGCGGCGTACACCGCCGGCACGCCGGTGCGAGTGAACCAGCCGAAGATGTCACCGACGCCGGACTGCCCGGCCTCGTAGCCCCACAGGCCGGGGATGATCCCGCCGTCCACGACGCCGCACATGCCGGGCACCTCGCGCAGCACGGTGCCCGACATGACGTGGCAGGTGGAGGTGCCCATGATCGCCACCATCCGACCGGCCTCGGTGGCCTGGGCGGCGGGCGCCGTGACGTGGGCGTCGACGTTGCCGACGGCCACCGCGATCCCCTCCGGCAGGCCGGTCCAGGCGGCCGCCTCGGCGGTGAGCCGGCCGGCCGCCTCGCCGAGCTGGCCGACGGGGTGCTCGAGCTTGTCGACCACGAACCGCTCGAAGCCGGGGTTGAGCGCGGCGAGGAAGTCCGGCGGCGGGTACGCCCCGTCCTGCAGGATGCCCTTGTAGCCGGCGGTGCAGGCGTTGCGGACGTAGCCGCCGCAGAGCTGCCAGACGATCCAGTCCGCGGCCTCCACCCAGCGCTCGGTGGCGGCGTACACCTCCGGGTCCTCCTCGAGGACCTGCAACGCCTTGGCGAACTCCCACTCGGAGGAGATCAGGCCGCCGTAGCGCGGCAGCCACGCCTCCCCGCGCCGGCGGGCCAGCTCGTTGATCCGGTCGGCCTGCCCCTGGGCGGCGTGGTGCCGCCACAGCTTGACGTACGCGTGCGGCCGGCGGGCGTACTGCGGCAGCTCGCACAGCGGGGTGCCGTCGGCGGTGGTCGGCAGCACGGTGCAGGCGGTGAAGTCGGTGGCGATGCCGATGACGTCGGCTGACGGCGACACCGCGCCCACGTACATCAGGGGCTTCGGGACCGTCTTCCACATCTCTGCCGCGCAGACCGAGTGGAAGGAACTCGGCCGCACCTTCACCAAGGACAACGCGGTGCAGTACACGCTGGAATACAAGGACATCGCCACGAACACGTGGCGGCCGCTGGTCGACAGGAGCACGAACACCACCGCCTACACGGCCGACTACGTCACCTTCGACCGGGTGCTGACGAACGCGGTCCGGCTGAAGATCCTGGGTACGACCGAGAACGTCAAGGTCGGCGTCCACGAGCTCAACGTGTTCGGCGAGAACTACAACCTGGCTGCCTCGAAGGGCATGATCACCCCTTAGCCAGAAGCAGTACGCAGGGAGCGGGCGAGATCAACCGATCTCGCCCGCTCCTTGTCTGTGCTCGCGTTACCGCACCGTCAGGTTCTGGTAGTTGGCGGCGTGGGGCTGGTAGGTCGGGTTGCCGGAGTAGGCGACGTGGACCTTGTAGTTCCCGGGCGCCAGATCGGCGGTCGGCAGGGTGACGATCGCCTCGCCGTCCGCCAGCGGCACGACCTTCTCAGCACCGCCGAAGGTGACGGTGACCTCGCCGGTCGGGACGGGAGCCTCCTGGTTCTGCGCGCCCGCCGGCCCGACGGTCACGTTCAGGCTGAACGTGTCCCCGCGGACGACCGACGCCGGCGCGGCATTCGCGTGGACCGTGACGGCGGCCGGCCCGGCGGGCACATTGACCGACGCCGCGCCTTCCGACGCCTTCAGGTAGTCGAAGCCGAGGTACTCGGCCTTGACCGTCCGGGCGCCCGCGGGCAGACCCGCCGGCAGCGTGACCGTGGCCGCGCCGTCGTCCAGGTAGGCGAGCTGCGACCACGAGCCGACGCTGAACCGCACCTGACCGCCGATCTCGAACCCGTCGGCGGCCTTGACCGTGGCGGTGGCCGTGGCCGTCTGGGCCCCGCTCGCGTACGGCTGGACAGCCACCTCGGTGGTGGTCGCGACGTCGCTGTTCGGGATCTTGCGGATGTCGTTCCACTCGCGGAGGGTGAGCGGGATGACGGTGCCGTGGCGCGGACGGACGACACCCGCGTTGATCATCGTGATCGACTTGGCGTTCCAGGTCGGGGCCTCGATGTTCTCGTGGCACGCGGCCTGGTATCCACCGCCGTTCGTGTAGCGGTCACCCCAGAGGTAGAACTGGTTGGGGCAGGAGGTGTCACCGGGGTTGGCCTTGAAGATGACAGGCCCCTCATAGCCCTGGTTGGCAACCCAGGTCGTGCGGCCCAGAGCCGGAGCGACCAGCTGCCAGTTGTCGATGTTGCTGTCCACGAAGTCGGTGTTCTTCTCCGAGAAGATGTCCGAGCCCTGGTTGCCGGCCTCGTTCTTGGTCACCCGGTAGTAGTAGTCACCGACCTTGATCGCGGTGGTGTCGATCCGCGACTTGGGAGCCGGGTTCTGCCAGACCTTGGGAGCGGAGAACGTCTTGAAGTCGCGCGTCGTGGCGTACCACATCTGCGCGTTCCCCTGACCGGTGCGGTTCACCGGGTCGTTCCACAGCGACTGCGCCCAGAAGACGACGTAGGCGCCGATCTCGTCGACCCACAGCGACTCGGGTGCGAAGGCGTTGCCCGCGTTGTCGGGCGCGACCTTCACGTGCCGCTGAGGAGTCCAGTGCACGAGGTCGTGCGACTCGAACACCTCGATGTACTGGGTGTCGTTGATGGCGTATCCGCCCTGGTCGTACCAGTTCAGGTCGGTGGCGATCATGTAGTACGTGTCGCCGTCGGGCGAGCGGACGATGTGCGGGTCGCGGAGGCCCTGGTCGCCCAGCTGAGAGATGAGCGACGGCTGGCCTCCGGTCAGACCGGTCCAGTCCAGAGCGGTGTTCCCGTTGGACGTGGCGAACATGATCTGCTCGCCGTCGGCGATTCCCTCACCCTTGAAGTAGCCCATGAAGTACCGCTCGTATCCCTCGGTGCGGGGCATGGCGGTGATGGTCACCGGAAACGACTTCGTCTGCGAGGTTGACCCCTTGGTGATGGTCGCCGTCAGGGTCGCGGCGACATCCGGACGGCCGAAGGCCGGGCGGGTCACCTTACCGGTCGGGGTGACGAGGTCGCTGGTCGACTTCCAGGTGATCGTGGAGCCGAACTCGCCCTTGGCCGGGAGGTTGATGTTTCCGCGTACGTCGTTGGTGCCGTACAGGGTGAGGTCGAGCTTGTCCCGGTCGACCGCCTGCGCGTCGTCGAACTCGGCCTTCACCACGACGGGGATCTCCCGGGTGATGACCTCGTTGGCGCCCTTTCGGACGGTCGCCGTGAGCGTGGCCCTCGCGTCCGGCTGCCCCTGCGCCGGGCGGGTGATCCGGCCGGTCACCGCGACCTTGCGGGCGCTGGCGACGGCCGGCGGGGTGTAGACCGCGACGACCGACGGGTCCGAACTCGTCCACGTGATGGTCGAGCCCGCCACGGAGCCCACCTTGGGCAGGGTGATGTCGCGTACGATCGCACTGGTCAGGCCGAGGTCGATGGCCTCGGCGTCGGCGCGGACGCCCGTGGAGACGGTCTTCTCCGCCAGGGCGAGGGTCTCGTCGACGCTCACCGCCCGGTCGTAGACCCGGAAGTCCCGCAGCGTCCCGCGGAACGAGTAGTGGCCCGACGTCTGCGAGCGAGCCAGGAAGTTGCAGTTGGTCCCCGCGGCGTTCACCGACGGCGGCGTGGTCAGGTTCGTCGACGTCGCGTGCAGCACGCCGTCGACGTAGAGCCTGCCGGTCCAGCTCGTGCCGTTCGCGTTCAGCGACTGGGTGTAGGTGACGTGCGTCCACGCCCCCTCGGGCATGCGGACGCGGTTCTGCTGGAGGTTCGCCGAACCCACCGCGACGCGGAACCGCTGGGTGTTCGACGCGAAGATGGAGCCCTGGGCGCCGGTGTCGGCGTCGCACGAGCCGGACTTCGCGCCGAAGCTCCACATCTGGTGCTCGCCGACGTTCGCCGGGTCGATCCACACGTCGTAGTCGACGGTGAGGTTCGACATGCCGGCGGTGATGTCCTTCGGCAGCGCCACGTACGCACCGTTGAGGGCGGTCTCGTAGGAGTCGGGGTTGAACCTGACTCCCTTCCCGGTCAAGGTCGCCTTCCCCGGATTCACCAGCGTGGCGTTCGCCGCCGAGCCCGCGCTGCCCGAGTTGACCAGCGTCGTCCCGCTGGTCTCGTCGAGGGCGAAGTGGTGCACCAGACCATCGTTGAGCGTGTCCCCGGCCGCGTGCGAGGGCGTCGGTGCGAACGAGACCGAGAGAAGCGCGCCCAGGGCCAGGCCCGCGACACCTCTACCCTTCCGACTCAGCCTGTGACCCGACCTTTGCTGTCGCAATCTCAATTGATACTCCTTGCAGGGGTGCCAGCCCGCTGGGGGGAAGAGGTTTGTTAACGCTAACAATGGCGGCGCTACAGGGTCAACGAGACGATGCGGTGCCACCAAGCGCCAACCGGGCTGGAGGTGATGGTCGTTTGGCGCGATCCGTGTGACCGACGTGTGCCCATCACCGCTCCCGCACGGCTCGACCAATCCAGGTCTACGCGGGCCATTCCCAACATCCCGGGTCAAAGCGCTGTCACTGGACGAACATCCCCGTAGCCCGCTCTCAGGTCACCGGCACATCCCGACGCCTCTCTCCGTACAGTGGACGATGTACTGTCCGTGGCGTGGAGACATCGCTGCACGGACAGGTGCTGGCCCGCTTCGGCCACGCTCTGTCCGACCCGACGCGAACCCGGCTGCTGCTGGCGCTCCGGAACGGGCCGGGCTATCCGGCGGAGCTGGCCGAGCTGCTGGGCACGACCCGGCAGAACCTGTCGAACCACCTGTCCTGCCTGCGCGGCTGTGGCCTGGTGGTCGCGGTGCCGCAGGGCCGCCGCACCCGCTACGAGTTGGCCGACGCCCGGCTGGCGCACGCCCTGACCGACCTGCTCGGCCTCGTCCTGGCGGTCGACCCGGCCGCGTGCCCGGACTCCGCCGAGAAGGGCTGCTGCCGATGAATCGCCCCCTGATCGACCTGGCTCCCGCGGGGCCGTCGCCGGCGCGCCGCCAGGTGCTCGCCCGCCGGGTACGGCTGCTGGTCGCCGCCACCATCACCTACAACGTCATCGAGGCCGTGGTGGCGATCACGGCCGGCACCATCGCCTCGTCGACCGCGCTGATCGGCTTCGGCCTCGACTCGATCATCGAGGTGTCGTCGGCGGCGGCGCTGGCGTGGCAGTTCGCCTCCCGGGATCCAGAGGCCCGGGAAAAGATCGCCCTGCGCATCATCGCGGTCTCGTTCTTCGCCCTCGCCGCCTACGTCACCGTAGAGTCGGTACGCGCGCTGGTCGGCGGCGCCGAGGCCGAACACTCCCGCGTCGGCCTGGTGCTCGCCGCGCTGTCGCTGGCGATCACGCCAGTGCTGTCGTACGCCCAGCGCCGCACCGGCCGGGAACTCGGCTCCCGCTCGGCCGTCGCCGACTCCAAGCAGACCCTGCTGTGTACGTACCTGTCCGGGGTCCTGCTCGTCGGTCTCGGGGTGAACAGCCTGTTCGGCTGGTCCTGGGCCGATCCGCTCGCCTGCGTTCCGCAGGTTCGCGTCGATATAGTCGGCTCTCGGGCCTGAAGGTGCAGGTCAGGGCGCTGCGGACTGGTGGGAACGGCGAAAACCCCTAGTGACACGCCTGGCCGAGGTTGGCCTTTGTCTAGCTGGGGATTTATCTGGGCGTCATAGTCGGCGTACGGTGTGGCGCGTGTACGTGAAGGCGTCGACCCGTAAGACCCGTGATGGGCAGACGATCCGCTACCTGCAGCTGGCCCACAATGAGTGGGATCCGGTGGCGAAGGCGTCCAAGACGCGGGTGCTGTACTCGTTCGGCCGCGAGGACCAGCTCGACGTCGCCGGGGTCCGCCGCCTGGTCGATGCGCTGTCACGGCTGCTGGACCCGGCCGACGCCCTGGCCGCGGCGGCGCCGGCGGGGTTGTCGTTCGTCGAGTCACGGCCGCTGGGCGGGGCGTGGCTGCTCGACGGCCTGTGGCGGTGGCTGCGCATCGACAAGATCCTGCAGCCGCTGGTGGGTTCCGCCCGCCGCGAGGTCGACGTGGAACGGGTGCTGTTCGCGCTGGTCGCGAACCGGGCCCTGGCGCCGTCGTCGAAGCTGGCCGCGTCCGAGTGGGTCTGCCGGGACGTGCACCTGCCCGGCCTGCCGCACGTCACCGACGATGCCTGCTACCGGGCGATGGACCAGCTCATCGAGGTGGAGCCCGCGCTGACCCGGGCCGTCTACGACCAGATCGCCGACCTGCTCAACCTGGAAGTCGACCTGCTGTTCTTCGACACGACCAGCACCTACTTCGAACTCGACGAGGCCGACGAGCCGCTGTGGCGCGACGACAAGGGCACGGTCGTGGCCGAAGGCGACCCGGTGGCGGTCAAGCAGGCCGGGTTCCGCACTCACGGCAAGAGCAAGGACTCCCGCGACGACCTGCCCCAAGTCGTGGTCGGCATGGCCGTCACCCGCACCGGCATCCCGGTGCGGGTGTGGTGCTGGCCGGGCAACACCAGCGACTCGGCGCTGATCCGCCAGGTCAAGACCGACATGCGCGAGTGGAGCCTCGCCCGCGTCGTCTGGGTCGCCGACCGCGGCTTCGCCTCCGCCGAGAACCGAAGGTTCCTGCAGCAGGGCGCGGGCGGCTACATCCTTGGTGAGAAGCTGCGCGCCGGCACCGCCGAGGCCGACGCCGCCCTGGCCCGGCAGGGCCGCTACGCCACCGTCGCCGACAACCTGCAGGTCAAGGAAGTCAACATCGGCGCCGACGACCGGTTCGTGATCTGCTTCAACCCCGACGCCGCGCAGCGTGACGCCGCCGTGCGTGAACGGCTGATCGCCCAGCTCACCGACAAGATCGACGGTTCGGACACGCTGAGCGCCACGAAACGCGCCGAGCTGCGCGGGGTGATCTCCACCAAGCCTGGCCTGAACCGCTACCTCCGTGTCACCCCCGGTGGGCTGCTGCGCATCGACGCCGCCGCAGTCAAGGCCGAGCAGCGCCTGGACGGCAAGTACCTGCTGCGCTGCTCCGACCCCAAGCTCTCCGCCGAGGACATCGCCCTGGGCTACAAGCAGCTCCTCGAGGTCGAACGCGGCTGGCGCGACATGAAGACCACCCTCGACCTGCGGCCGGTGTTCCACCGCCGCGAAGACCGCATCCGCGCCCACATCCTGCTCTGCTGGCTGGCGCTGCTGCTCATCCGCGTCGCCGAAACCGGCACCGGCCACACCTGGACCAAGATCCGCGCAGACGTCGAGCGGCTGCACGTCGGCGTGTTCACCGGCCCCGCCGGCACCTTCTGCCAGCGCACCGAGCTGTCCCAACCGCAGAAGGCCCTGTTCGCCAAGCTGAAGATCACCGAGCCGCCCCGCGTCATCAACGCGACACCCGCAACCGCCTGACCAGCACGAACACCACAGCCTAGTGACACGCCATGCCACCGGGCCTGCCGACGTTTGCCCAGCTCAAGCCCCATATTCGCGGACTATATCGAAGCGAAGCTGCGGAACGCAGGGAACACGATGATCAGGATTCAGGCGGCGTTTACACGACGAGCGTCGGGTCGGCGGCGGTGGCATGCCGTAGCAGGCCGTCCACCGGTACGCGGATTGCCTGATGGTCTGCGAGGCACTGACCTAAACTTTGGCCGTTTTAGTAGTTTTGGGTAATTCTGGCGGAGTGATAGTTATCCCGTACGTGACGTCGCGGGTACGTTCTGTTTCGCGTTGGGCGGGTGTGCGGGGGTCCGTTGCGTTGCCGGTCGTGGCGGTTGAGGGGTTGGCCGGCGATGGCGGTGATCAGTGCGGTGGTGGGGTCGGGGTCGAGGTGTCCACAGTTGACGCAGGGGCCGCGGTCGGCGGTGAGGAGGTTGCGGGTCAGGGCGAGCACGGTGGTGAAGCTGACCTGGTCGGGGTCGACGTTCAGGTCGATCGCGGTGGTCACGGTGAGGCGTACGAGGGCGTTGTAGACCGTGAGCAGGGCCCAAAGTTCCTGGTAGGCCAGTTCCGGGGTCTGCCCGCGCAGGCGGGTGCCGGGCTCACGGAGCGTGACCTTCAACCGCGCGTAGGTCAGTTCGATCTGCCAGCGTTCGGCGTAGAGCGCGGCGATCTGGTCGGCGGGGTAGCGGCGGTGGTCGAGCAGGGTGGTCAACACCCGGTACCGGCTGGTCTTGATCGGTCGGCCGCTGCGGTCTCGGCTGGTCACGGTGAACTCGACCAGCCGGGCGAGCACCGGTTGCAGCCGGGTCAGGCTCTTGTCGCCACCGGCTTTACGGCACCGAGCGAGCATCTGGTCGGACTCGTGCAGCATGACCCACGCGGAGGCGTCGGGCAGCGTCCGGTCCAGACGGGCGGGCAGGCTCTCCGGGCGCCGTTCTTGACCCGCCACACCAGGTGCGCCCCGGTCGCGGTGGCCCGGATCCAGCGGTCCATCGAGAAGAACCCGCGATCGGCGAGGTTGATCGTGTCCGGCCGCAGCTTGCTGATCAGAGAGTCGGCCAGGGCCTGTTCGCTGACACCGGACGAGGCGATCCGGGCCGCGAGTAGCCACCGGTTGCCACAGGCCACCAACGCGACCATCCGCGCCTGCGGGAACCGGCCCTTGGTCGGGGTGGTGAACCCGGCCCGCATCTCGGCCGTGTCGGCCAGGTCGAACACCGTGCCGTCGATCGCGGTCACCAGCAGGCCGAACGCGTACGACTCGGCCCCCACCGGCGGCGCGTCGGCTGCGGCGGCCAGGAACAGCTGTTCCCACACCGCGGCCGGCACCCGAGCCCGGGCCTTGGACACCGCCGACCCGCTCGGCACGCCCTCCACCCGGACCCGCGGGATCCGCTCGGTCACCCGAGCGGTCACCACACCGACGCTCTCCCGCCGGAACAGGCACAACCCGAGCACGATCATCGCGGTGACCGCGCCGGTCAGCACCCGCCGCCGACCATCGACATGCCCCACCTCGGCCTGCGCCCGCCCGATCAGCTCCGGACCGGCCAGCACCGGCCACAACCAGCCGGCCACCCGCTCATCCAGCACGCCGAACCCGGCCGGGCCGGCGAGCACCGCCGCCCGCAACGCCTCCCGCTGGTCAGCGGGCTGATGCACCAGGCCAGCAGACACCATGGCAGAATCCGCCACCGAAGCTCCTGATTGAACATGTTGATCTAGTCAATCCATGTCCTATCAGGAGCTTCTTTGCATCCCGCGCCCGACCCACACCCCAACCGAAAACGGGACTATTGATCACCAAACGGCCTTGAGTTTAGGTCAGTGGTCTGCGAGGTAGGCGGCAATAACGTCATTGAGCGCCGTTGTCATGTCGACGCCTCCGTCTGGGGACGGTTCCCCTCACCGCTGGACGATTCGTCATGTGCGACGCGGTCGCCGGTGATGAGTCGCTGGTCGGTGTCGGCGAGCGTGTCGTCCAGGGAGGATGTAGCGGTTCCGGGTGCGGCCCGGGCGGTTGTCCACCCGGATGACGTCGGGGAACCGGGACACGGCACCGGGGTCTTCACCTCGGTGGTGTACACGAGCTGGACCTTGTGTGCGGTGGCGACCGCTCGTTGGAGGCCGACGAGGCTGCCGTGTGAGGCACGGCCGATCGGGTTGTCGAGCAGCAGCACCCTCCCCGAGCGATCCCGGCGTCCGGCGTTGACGGCGCGCAGTGCCGCGATCGTGCAGTAGAGCGCGACGCAGACGGTCAGCTTCTCTCCGCCGGACCACTTGCCGACCGGGGTGATGTCCTCGGTGGTGGGCACGAGGTCCAGGGCGGGTTTAAGGACCTTGACGGTGAAACCGGGGTTCCGGCTGCCTCGTGGACGGCGTCCTTGAGCAGCGGCAGTCCTTCCGGTTTGACGCCATCGGCGATGCGCCGCTCCAATGCGGTTGACGTAGGTGCGGAGGTCCGCGTCGCTGGCAGGTGGCTCGAAGGAAACTCGGAGCATCTGCTTCCCGGCCCAGCCTCCGGTCTTCGTCGCCACTCGCGAGTACCGTTCGGCCTTGCGCAAGGTGTGGAGGGTGTTCGAGACGAGGCGGGCGAGGGAGTCGGCCACGATCGCCTGGTCCTTGGCGATGTCGGCGAGTTCCCCGTCGATCATGTCCGCGCGCAGCCTGAGCTGCTTGGCCAGCGTTCCCGCGTGCTGCGCCAAGCCTTAATCATGCTCGAGCTCGTCGATCCGCCACCACGCCAGGCGGGGCCCCTTGCCACCGGCGCCCCAGCTGCACCCCTCCCAGGCCGGGGCGGGGGCCGCCGCGGCCAGTTCGCCAGCGCGGGCGCTGGGTCGCTAACTGCACCTCCGCCGGTACAGCGGCTTCGGTCCACCGGGCATCATCGGCGCACCAGCCTTGCGGCAGATACAACTCCCGGTCGACCAAGGTGCGCCCCTGTCGGCCGGCGTAGGCCAGGAACACCCCGAGCTGGCAGTTCTCTGTGCGGCAGCTGGGGTAGCTGCGGGGACGGCAGCGGAGGGACTGCGCGTGCAGCCCCTCCGCGTGCAGTTGTCGACCGTTACTTTAGGTTGAACAGGGCGGTGAGGCTGGACCCGTCACGTGCCGTGGCGGTGACCGTGTAGCAGGCGCCGGGTGTGGCCGGCGTCTTCCAGTTGTAGACGAACTGGCCCGCGGTCGAGTCGTACCTCAGTGACGTAGCACCGCTGGTGACCGCCTCGATGTCGTTCGTCGCGGCACCGCTGCTGCAGGTGACCTGCTTGGTGCTGATCGTCACGAGCGAGGGGTCGGTCAGCTCGGTGGTGTTCGAGAAGATCTCGAACTTCAAGGGCACGGTGCTGCCACCCTTGACCGTGTTGACCACGCCGTCCATGTGGACCGGGTCGTCGAAGCCCTTCAGCGTCCACGGCAGCACCGTGTACGTCTGCGTGGCCGTGCCCACGTTGCCGGCGGCGTCGGTCGCCGTGGCGGTGAGGGTGTGCGTGCCGACGTCGGTGCGGTAGCCGCTGACCACGCAGCCCGCGCGCCCGGAGACCGCATCGCTCGCGGTGCACGTGGGGGCGGGCGGGACCGAGCCGAAGTAGACGATGCCGATTGTGGCGTCGATCTTCGCCGTCGGTGCCACCGTGTCGACCTTGACCGTGGCGGCCTTCGTCTCCTCGACATTGCCGCTGTCGTCGGTCGAGCGGAACTCCACCCGGTGGCTGCCCTGCTGGTCGACCGTGACCGGAGTGCCCGGGTAGGCCGTCCACTCACCGCCGTCCAGCCGGTACTCCGTCCTGGCCACGGCGAACGCATCCTTCGCGGACAGCGTGAAGGACGGGAGCGTCGTGTACCAGCCGTTGGTGCCGTTCGGCGCTGCCGGCGACCAGGCCAGGGTCGTCGCCGGAGCCTCCTTGTCGTCGCCGACGGTGAGGGTCAGCGTCGTCTTCGTCGTGCCGGCCTCGCTGACGTAGTCGGGCAGGTCCAGGTCGCCAACGATGGTGTAGCGGCCGGCCGTGTCGACCACGCTGCGGTCGAAGTGCCAGTCGACGCCGATGGCCTGGTTGTCACGGGAGCCGTCGTTGTAGGAGACCTCCACCTTGTCGGGCAGGTAGGGCAGCTCGCCCACCTTCACCTTCTGCGCGAACGTCTCGGCGCCCTGGATCGAGATGCCGTGCTCGGCGGTCTCCGGACGGACGTAGATCCGGGCCTCGGCGACCAGGCCGTAGACGTCGTTCGTCCCGTAGACCACGAACGGGTCGACGTTGGGCTCCGCCACCATGTCGGGCGTGATCTCCTGCCACCTGAACTCGACCTTGTCGCGGGCACCGCTCGCAAAGGTCGCGTCGAGCTTGCTGGGCAGGGTCGGCACCTGGCCCACGGTGGTCCGCATGAGCACCGGCGAGCGCACCGAGTCGACGGTCTCGCCGTTGGCGCGCCAGCGCAGCACGCCCGTGCCCGCGCCGCTGCCCTGGACACCCCAGATGCGGATGCGCAGTTGGCTGGTCTTGATGGGTTGGAAGTTGAAGTGGTTGTAGGCGTTGACGGCCAACCCGTCGGCGTACGTCGACCCGTTGGTGAGGGTGACCGGCGTCCAGGTGGTGCCGTCCTCGGAGGTCTCGATGGCGTACGTCGTGGCCGTCGGCCGGCGGGTGCCGCCGTTGTCGTCGTACCAGTAGATGTCGGTCGACGACAGCCGCACCGGCGAGTTCCAGGTGTACTGGATCCACGCCGCCCGGGCGAGGCTGGTGCCGTTCTGCTGCTGGCCCCAGTTGCCCCAACCGTTGCCGGTCCCCGGGTTCGAGCTGCTCGGTGTGCCGGGGTCGTTGACCCGGTTGTGGTTCTCCCACGACGCGGTGCCGCTCGTGGTGACCGTCGCCGACGCGCCGAACTCCGCCGTGACCTCGCGCTTGGTGAGGGTCACGGGCACCGTGACCTCGGAGCGCTTGTCGCCGTCGTTGGCGAAGAACCGGAACACGTAGTCACCGGGTACGGTGCCGGTCACCTTGGTGGCCTGGGCGTGCTGGTCGGAGTAGATGACGCTGGCGCCCGACGGCGCGGAGACGGTCTCCCAGCCGACGGTGAGCTCGCTGTCGTACGGGACACCGTCGTCGGTGGCCGTACCGACCAGACGGGTGGACACGTTGCCGTCCGCGGAGGTGTCGCGGCTGGCGGTGACCACGGGCGCCTGGTTGGCCACGGGCGGCACCTCGCGGCCGGAGTTGAACACCTGGATCTCGGAGATCGCGGTGTAGTAGGACGGGCTGTTCGTGAACGCGATCCGCAGCTTGTCCGACGTCACGGTCTTGAACAACGCCTCGTTGAACTTCGGCGCCGAGGCGGCCGGGTTCTTGAACTGGTCCGGCAACGCCTTCCAGCCGCCGTGGCCGTCGGGCACCTGGACCCACCAGCGCGCCGGCTCGTGGTAGCCGCCGGCCTGACGGTCGCTGACGAAGGTCGCCTTCACGTTGTCGAAGGACTTGGCCGACTGCAGGTCGAGTTCGATGTAGCCGTTCTTGTCGGTGGTGCCGTAGTTGCCCCAGTACGGCTCGTTGGCGGTCACGCCGTCGGTCACCGCGGACAGTGACACCGGCCGCTCGGTCTCGGCGATCGCGCCCGGCGTGTAGTTCATCGAGGTGGTGCTCCAGCCGGGCGTGTGGAGCTGCCGCCACGGCGTGGGCCGCGCGCCCTGCTGGGTGTACGAGGAGCTGAGCTTGGCGCCGGTCGCCAGGTTGGGCGCGTCCTCGGTGAGGTCGATGCCGGCCGTCTTGAGGTAGGAGACGACCCGGGCGTCCTTGATCG
This sequence comes from Micromonospora sicca, assembly GCF_003172935.1. GTDB lineage: Bacteria > Actinomycetota > Actinomycetes > Mycobacteriales > Micromonosporaceae > Micromonospora > Micromonospora sicca. The sequence continues at coordinate 73,972 of NZ_QGKS01000187.1, forward strand.
GGGTGTCCACCGCGCTCGGGAACGTGGTCTTGCTCGTCGCGGTGAAGGTGACGGCCACGCCGTCCTCAGCCTGGACCTCGTTGGTGTTCGGGTCGTAGGTGAGCTTGCCGAGCGCGTTGGTGCTGACCTTCTTCTCGCCGTCCAGGAACAGGCTGTACCCGGCGCCGAGCCCGTACTTGCTGCCGTCCGGGTCCCAGACGATCGTGACGTCGTGCCCGTGGTAGCGCAGGTTGTTGGCCATGAAGTGGTCGTAGCCGAACTTGATCGGCCACAGCTCGATCTTGTCGTCGGAGCGCGGCTGGAGGCCCGCCATGTCCTCGACGAAGATGTAGTTCATGTTCCCGAGCATCACGTGGTTCGGGTTGTTGCGGTTGTAGGTCTTCGTGGTCGGGTTCCAGTTGGAGTAGTACTCCGCCTGGTTCGGCACGCGAAGGTCCGCGCCCGGGTAGACGCTCCAGGCCATCCAGTCCAGCAGCCGCTTGGCGTACGCCGGAGTGATGTACTTCTGCTGCGGGTCGTAGTGGCGCAGGGCGGAACGAACGCCGCGGTACTGCACGGCGAAGTTGATGTTGGAGAAGTTGTTGGAGCCGCCGATCCCATAGGCCGCGCGGTCGTACTGGTTGGCGGTGTAGAACGGGAAGATCGGGAAGTTGTCGCCGTAGGTGAGGAAGCGGAACCCGTCGACGTAGTTCTGCCACTGGTCGAACGGGATGAGATCCTCGGCGTAGACGTCGTAGAGGTTCGACTCCTTGGCCGGGATCAGGGCACGGGCCGACGCGGGCAACGGGTTGGCCTTGCCGTTGGAGCTGGCCGCACTGGTGGCTCCGTAGGATGTGCGAGCCAGGAACATCCGCATGTCGGAGCTCCACAGCTGGCTGAGGATCGCGTCGCGGGTGCCGTTGGCGGCGGTGGCCATCTCGTCGACCTTGGCCTGGTCAGCGCCCGAGATCTGGTAAAGCTGCCGGGCGGCGTCGAGGGCGCCCCACACGTACGCCGACTCGGGGCGTTCGATCGTGCGCGCGCCGGGGGCGCCGGCATTGGCCTTCGGGAAGCCGAACGAGATGGCATCGGCGTCGTTGCCCGGCATGTAGTTGGTGTCGTAGGCGATGAGCTTGTTCTTGTTGCCGTCGTAGTGCTCGAGCTGACCGACGCCGTCGCCCTCGAAGTAGTGCGCGAACCTGCCGGCGATCTCCTTGCCCCCGCCATGCACGTTGTAGGCCTCGAGCCCGGCGGTGCCGATGTACTGCGAGTAGTGGTTGTTCCAGCTGGTGTGACCGGGGCTGTCGAGGAACGCCGAAGAACCGGACAGCTCGCCGATGTTGAGGACCTGGCCGTACGGCAGGTAGGGCGTACGCAGCCACTTGGTGTCCTGCAGGTGCATCGGCTGGGTCAGCGCGATAGCGTTCTGGTAGAGGTTCGCCCCCTCGACGGTCGTGGGGTACTGGTAGGCGTAGCCGGGTGCGTTGGCGTCGAGGCTGTTGTAGCGCTCGCCCCACCAGCGGTAGACGATGGCCTTCTCGATGGCGGGATCGGGGACGTCGATGTAGGGGATGTCCTGGGCCCATTGGCGGTTGAACTCGGTGATGCCGGTGCGCACGGCCTGGGCCGGCGGCATCGCGGCGTACTCCTGATAGCTCTCGACCGTCTTGCGCAGCGTGGCCGACGAGACGGCGCCGACGACCGACAGCGACACCGAGCCGCCGGCGGGCACGGTGATCTGGCGGTCGAGGTTGGCACCGCTACGGGTGAAGCCGGCGCCGGTGAGGTCGATCGTGACGGTGTTCCACGGGGTGTCGACGAGGCCGTTGTTGGCGCCACTGGTGATGGTGCGGGTGCCGGTGAGCTCGGCCCCGCCGTCGCCGGCCTGGGTCGCCAGTGGTGAGTCGGCGCGGACGGTGAACGTCGCCGCCGAGCCGCCGGGGTTGGTGAAGTCGATGGCGGTGACTGCGACGTTGTCGTAGGTGATGAACTTCGTCAGATCGGCGGTGACTCCGGTAGCGCCGATCGTGTAGCGGCCTTTGGCGTGGCTCGGCGCGTTGAACCGGTTCGCGTTGACCTCGGTGACCGTCTGCCCGGGCACGGTGACCGTGTACAGGTTGCCGAGGTTGTTGGGGCCGCCGACGTAGGTGCTGCCGGCGAAGCCCATGGTGGTGAAGTTGTTGTTGCTCGCGCCGCGCATGTACAGGGAGCGGCCCCTGGTCATCAGCACCGCCGACCCGAGGGTCCCCCGCACACCCAGCACGCGGTCGAGGTAGTAGTCGGTGCCGCCGGCCGCGAGATCCTTGTCGAAGATCGACTGGTGCATGCTCGTCGCGGTGAACGGCACACCGGGCGCGAGCTGCGCAGCAACCTCGCCGACGTTGGTGTAGACCGGGTCCCCGATCTCCATGACGTGGCTCTGCCCGTTGGTGTAGAGCCCGACGTCGCCTTCGTTGCCCGGCAGGATCGGAGTGTCGGCGTGCGCCGCGGACGGCAGGCCGACCACTCCTCCCACCACCAGCGCGGCCACGGTCGACCAGACGGGCACTCTCCTCACGCATCTACTGATCATGCTCTATCTCCTTGGTGGCGGTGCGGATGGACGGTGGCCGGCAGGTGTCCTGGTAGCCGTCTGGCCCGGATGTCGAGCAACGGCGACCGGCACGCGATCCGCGATCCGCGGCGACCGGTCTCCGACGACATCAACTCGATCAGCCTGTGGACCTCGCCGTGTGCGCGCCGCCGGTCGGCCCGGAAGCCGCCCGGTGACGCGCACCTCGGCCAGGCCGAGCGGCCGCAGGGCGCCGCGGGACAGGTGGCCGGCCAGTCGCCGGTGGGGTCGGAAGCTGACATGCGTCACCTCCTGCTGGGTTCGCGTGACCCCGGTCACTAGCGCCCACCTTGGCTTACGAAAACCTTTTCGGCAAGATGTCAGCCGAGGTCAATTCGAGCGCGACGACCGGACGGCCGACGAATGACACCGAAAGGGTTTCGGACGGGCCGGTGGGGACAGCAAGGGCACCCGGGCCGGTCGAGGGATACCGGCCGACGAGGGGAAGCCTCAGCTCACCGGCGGGCCACCGTAGAGCCACGGATGACCAGACGAGGCGCTTGGGTGTGCACGCCCTTGCCCATCTCCTCACCGTCAAGGGCGGCGAACACCCGCTGGGCCGCGGACCGGCCAAGCAGCTGCAGGTTCGGGTCGATGCTGGTCAGCTCCGGCCGGGAGTTGGTAACCATCTCGTCCCAGTTGTCGAACCCTATGACGGCGATGTCGCCCGGCACCTTTCGCCCCTGGTCACGCGCAGTGTCCAACGCTCCCCTGGCGATCTGGTCCGAGCCGCACAGGACTGCGTCGATGTCCGGGTACCGCTCGAGCAGCACCGCAGTTGCGTCACGACCCCAGCGCTCCGACCACTCCGAGTACATCACCTCGCCGACCAGTTCCAGCCCGGCGGCGTCGAGCGCCGCCAGTGCGCCGGTGACCCGGTCCTGCGCGGCCGCGTAAGAGGGGTCACCGGTCACGTGCGCGATGCGGCTCCGCCCGCAGCTGATCAGGTGCTCGACGGCGAGTCTCCCCGCCGCCACGTTGTCGGGGACGAGCGACAGGTCCTCCGGGTCGTCGGACGGAGCGTAGACGTACACGACCGGGACCGGGAGGTCGTGGCCGACGGAGGGACGCGAGTCGGTCCGACTCCCCACCACGATCAGACCGTCGACCCGCCGACTCAACAGCGCCTTGAGCTGGTGCTGCTCGCGGATCGTGTCTCCGCGCGCGTCACACAGGAAGACGTTCACGCGGCCCGCACCGAAGGCGTCCTCGGCGCCCATGAGGATGGGGATGACGAACCGGCCCTGGAGGTCGCTGGTGAGCAGACCGACGGTTCCGGTGCGCCCCACCAGCAAGCCCTGCGCAAGCGTGTTGGGGACGAAGGACAGCTGCTCGGCCGCCTGGAGCACGCGCGCCCGAGTGCGCGCGGCAACCTGACTGCGTCCGTTGAGGGCCTTCGACGCCGTGGCCACCGAGACGCCGGCCAGCCGTGCCACCTCCGTCAGGGTCACCGCCTTCCTGCCGCCGACATGGTCCTTGCCAGCCATGCGCTCTCCTCCATCGTTCCGGCCCCATGGTTCGCCGTAGGGCCGATCCCTGCGTCAAGACGCCGCACCAAGTGCTTGACGAGGGTGACGTCGGCCACTATTTTACACGAAACAGAAAAGGGTTTCGGTCTTTTCACAAAGCAAGCGTCAGTCACCCCCTGTCACGCGATCCTCCGACCACGACGGAGACCCGGACGCATTCCTGGGCCGCGACCCGTACCGGCGTCGACCTATCACCGAAAAAGCACCACGGCAAGGCTCTCACCACACCACCACCGGGGCCGTGCAGCGGCTCCCGCTCAACGATGGGCAGAGGAGTAGCGATGAAAACATTCCACCGGCGAGGCGGTCTGCGTACCGTCATGGCAGTCGGCCTCAGTGCGGCGGTCCTCGCGCTGGCCGCGTGTGGCGGCGGGAGCGACGCGGCGCCGGGAGCAGCGGTCAGCGTCGGCCCGGACGGAACCGACGACGGCAGCCAGCTGACGCTGTGGACGCGAGCCCCCGTGGAAAAGCAGGCCAAGCTTCTGGTCGAGGCCTACAACAAGAGCCACAAGAACCAGGTCACCCTCACCGTCGTCCCCAACGACGACTACGTCGCCAAGGTGGGGGCCGCAGCAGGGTCGAAGGGCCTGCCGGACCTGTTCGCCGCCGACATCGTCTATGTGCCGAACTGGGTGAAGCAGGGCCTGTTCCGGGACATCAGCGCCAACGTCGACGGGCTGAGCTTCAAGGACTCGATCAACAAGGGTCACCTCGGCGCTGGCACCGTCGACGGCAAGGAGCACGTCCTGCCGTTCGTGCTGGACCTGTCGATGCTCTTCTGGAACAAGGCGCTGTTCAAGGAAGCAGGGCTCGACCCGGACAAGGCGCCCGCCACCCTCGAGGAGTACGCCGCCGACGCCAAGAAGATCCAGGCCCTGGGCAAGAAGGACGTGTACGGCACCGCGACCGGGCTCAACTGCGGGGGATGCCTCGTCTTCACCTGGTTCCCCACCGTCTGGGCCGCGGGCGGCCAGGTGATGAACGGCGACGGTACGCAGGCCAACTTCACCAGCGACCAGAGCAAGAAGGTCTTCGACACCTGGCGCGACCTCTGGAAGTCCGGGGCCGTTCTGCCGTCGTCGAAGGACGAAACCGGCGCCACCTGGACCGCGGGGTTCACCGAGGGCAAGGTGGGCCTGATGTTCTACCCGGCCACGCTGCTGTCGTCGACCAAGTTCGACGTTGGCGTGGCGGGTATCCCGGGACCCGGCGGCGGGGCGTCCACCTTCGTCGGCGGCGACGGCCTCGGCATCTCCAAGGACTCCAAGAAGGCCGCACAGGCCTGGAACTTCCTCAACTGGATGATGTCGGAGGAGGCTCAGGTCGAGGTCTTGGCCAAGGACAACGACGTGGTCTCCCGCGGGGACCTGGCCAGCAACAAGTACGCCGTCAAGGACCCACGGCTGGTGACCATCAACGAGGTGGCCGGCAAGGGTCAGACGCCCGTCGCGATGAACTTCCAACAGGCGTACAACGCCACGAACAGCCCGTGGCTCAGCCTGGTCCGCGACTCCGTCCTCGGCGAGGGCACCAAGCTGCAGTCGAGCAACGAGCAGGTCACGTCGGTGCTGTCCCAGTAGTCCACCCGCCCTGGTGCCGGACTCGGTCGTCGAGCGGCCGGGTCCGGCAGCGGGCTGATCCACTCCCCCGCGCCGTGCACGTCTCTTGGAGGGCCGCGCCGTGAGTATGTCCTTGATGTCCGGCCGAGCCAGACGCTTTCGCCGACGCTCGAGCGCGGCATCACCCGCACGACGCGGTGAGGCCGTCAAGGGATGGCTCTACGTCTCGCCGACCGCGGTGTTCGTAGCGGTCTTGTTCATCCTGCCGCTGCTGCTGGTGGTCCGGATGTCGCTCTCGCGCTGGCCGCTGCTCACCGGCGACCAGGGCGTCAACGCCCCGGACAACTACACCAAGGTTCTCGACAACCGCTTCTTTGCCGACTCGGTCGTCTTCACACTCAAGTACACTGTCCTGGCCACCGCCCTGCTCATCGCGCTCGGCCTGGGCCTGGCCCTGCTGGTGCAGGAGTCCAGCCGTTGGAAGGGCCTGCTGCGGGCGTCGTTCCTCATCCCCAGCGCCCTTGGGCTCGCCTCCGCGTCCCTGCTGTTCTACGTGCTCTACTCGCCGATCGCCGGGCCGGCCGCGGACCTCATGGAGAAGCTCGGCTGGACGTTTCTCGGCAGCCCCAACGCCGCCCTGTTCTCCACGGTGTTCCTCATCGTCTGGCGTTTCGCCGGCTTCTACATGCTCCTGATGCTGGTAGGCCTACAAGGCATCCCCGCTGAGCTCTACGAGGCGGCGCGGATCGACGGCGCGTCCCGGTGGCAGATCTTTCGTCGGATCACCCTTCCGCTGCTGAGGCCGACGCTGGCGCTGACCACCATCATGTGCGTCACCGGCTCCCTGCTGGCCTTCGAGCAGTTCTACATCCTCACCAAGGGCGGCCCGGACAACAGCACCATCACCGTCGTCCAGCTCATCTACACGATGGCCTTCCAGGGACAGAACGACCTGGGAGTGGCCGCCGCGCTGTCGGTCATCGCCCTCATCGCCCTGGTCGTCATCAATGCGGTGCAGCTACGGGCCTTCCACAACCCGGACGAGAAGTGAGAGCGACATGAGCACCCACGCATCAACGCCCGCCAGCGCTCACGCCGCGAAGAACCCGGGCACCGGCTTGTCCGACCGTTCCTCGGCGAGCGACGGCGCCGCCATCGGGAAGGCGACACCGGCACGTCCTGGTCCGGTGCGCCGTCCCCCCACGACAACCATCGGTGGCCTGGTCCTACGTACGCCGTACTGGATCTTCACCGGGGGTCTGGCCATCATCTTCCTGTTTCCGCTGGCCTGGACGGCGGTCGCGTCCGTCTCGCCGCACGCGGGCACCAACCAGACCGACGGGTGGGGCTTCGGCAACTACCGCACGCTGGCCGACTATCAGGCCGGCATCTGGCAGTACCTCGCCAACTCGGCGTTCGTCTCCCTGACCACGGTCGTCCTCACGCTGGCGATCTCCCTGCTGGGCGGGTACGCGTTCGCACGGTTCAACTTCCCCGGCAAGAACGTCCTGTTCCTGACCACTCTGGCGATCCTCATGGTCCCCTACGCGACGATGCTGATCCCGCTCTACGTCCTTCTGAACCAGCTGAGTCTGCAGGATTCGCTCATCGGCGTGGCCCTGGTCCTGACGATGTTCCAGCTGCCGTTCTCCACCTTCATGATGCGGATCTCTTTCGAGGCCATCCCTCGCGAGCTGGACGAGGCGGCCCTCGTCGACGGCTGCTCCTCCTGGACGGCGCTGTGGCGGGTGCTACTGCCGGCGGTCAAGCCCGGTCTGATCACCGTCGGTCTCTTCGCCTTCCTGACGGCCTGGAACGATTTCATGGCACCCCTGATCCTGATCAATGACTCGAACAGGTTCACCCTCCCGCTGGCCGTCTCCAACCTGCGCGTCCAGGTGCAGGGAGTCATCGACTATGGGGCCACGGAAGCCGGAGTCGTGGTGCTGGCCATGCCCTGCATCGTCCTGTTCCTGCTTCTGCAACGTCACTACGTCCGCGGCTTCATGTCCGGCGCCTTCAAAGGATGAACCCCACGATGACGATCACAGACCCAAGGACTACCCAGCGTCGGGCCAGGCTCGTCCCCGCCGCCCCCACGACCGGGCGACTGCGTCCGCTCGGCTTGGACGAGGTCCGCATCACCGGGGGTTTCTGGGCCCAGCGCCAGTCGGTGAACAGCGAGCGCACTCTGGCGCACATCGGTCACTGGCTCGAACGTGAAGGCTGGATCGGGAACTTCGAGCTCGCTGCCACCGGCCCCCTGCCCGAGGGCCGGCGCGGGCGCGAGTTCTCCGACTCGGAGATCTACAAGTACCTTGAGGCGCTGGCCTGGGAGATCGGCCGCACCGGTGACAACGACCTGGAAGCCGCCTTCCGGGACCTGGTCGGCCGGGTCGCCCGGGCCCAGGAACCCGACGGGTACCTCAACACCAACTTCGGACGGCCCGGGCAGGCACCGCGGTGGTCCGACCTGGAGTGGGGCCACGAGCTGTACTGCCTCGGCCACCTGTTCCAGGCCGCAGTGGCGCGAGCCCGCACGCGGCCGGACGCCGTCGACGGCCTGCTGGCCATCGCATGCCGCGCCGCCGACCTGCTCTGTGAGGTCTTCGGCGCCGAGGGCATCCAGAGCGTGTGCGGGCACGCCGAGATCGAAGCCGGTCTTGCGGAGCTGGCGCGCGTCACCGGCGAGCAGCGGTACCTGCGCCAGGCCGAGCTGTTCGTCGCCCGCCGCGGCACCGGCACGCTGCCCCCCATCGAGTGGGGCCAGCAGTACTTTCAGGACGACATCCCGGTGCGCCAGGCCGCAGTGCTGCGCGGCCACGCCGTCCGGGCCAACTACCTGGCGGCCGGCGCGGTCGACGTCGCGGTCGACACCGGCGACGACGAGCTTCTCTCTGCCCTGGTCACCCAGTGGGACAACACGGTGGCCCGGCGCACGTACATCACCGGCGGCCAGGGCTCCCACCACCAGGACGAAGCCTTCGGCGAGGACTGGGTGCTCCCACCGGACCGGGCCTACTCCGAGACCTGCGCCGGCATCGCCTCGATCATGTTCAGCTGGCGGCTGCTGTTGGCCCGCGGCGACACCCGCTACGGCGACCTCATCGAGCGAACGCTTTACAACGTGGTCGCCACGTCCCCCTCGGCGTCCGGGACCGCGTTCTACTACGCCAACACCCTGCACCAGCGCAGCCCTGGGGCCGTCCCCGACCCGAACTCCGCATCACTGCGCGCCGAGTCCTCCCTCCGGGCCCCCTGGTTCGAGGTTTCCTGCTGCCCCCCGAACGTCGCACGCACCTTCGCCAGCCTCGACGCGCTGGTCGCCACCGCGGATGCGCACGGCGTCCAGATCCACCAGTTCGCCAGCTGCGGCATCCAGACCCGGCTGGACAACGGGGAGCTCATCACCCTCGACGTGCAGACCGACTACCCCCGCTCCGGCTCCGTCCGCGTCACCGCGGAACGGGACGCCGCCGACCCGTGGACGCTCTCGATTCGCGTGCCACGGTGGGCCGACGGGGCCCGGCTGGTGGTGACCGGGGCGAGCGGCGACGTGAGCACCGCGTCCGTCGAGCCCGGGTGGGTCACCGTACGCCGCGTCTTCCAGGCCGGAGACGTGGTCGAGCTGGTCCTGCCGATGCGACCGCGTCTGACCCACCCCGATCCCCGCATCGACGCGGTACGCGGCAGTGTCGCCGTCGAACGGGGGCCCGAGGTCTACTGCCTCGAGTCGATCGACCTGGGCGTCGCCAGCCACGGAACCGTCACTGACGTCGCGGACGTCCGGGTCGACGCCACGGCTCCCGTCGAGGACCACGACGGCCGGCCACGGGTTCGCCTCGTCGCCCCGGTGGCGGAACCCGGGCGGGAGCTCGCCTGGCCCTACGCCGAGCGCCCCCTGGAGCCGGTGCCCTCGGCGTCGTTCGACGTCCCGCTCATCCCGTACCACGACTGGGCGGAACGGGGCCCGTCCACCATGCGCGTGTGGTTGCCACTGGCCGCACCACCTCTCGACCGGTAGTACGCCCGTGTCCAGCACCACCAATCCCCCACCGCAACAGTGAGGAGATCGGCACCGTGAACACCACCACCAGGCGCGGCGCCGCGCCACCAACCCGTGGGCCGCTGCGCCGGCTCCGCAGGGCGATCGCCGCGACGGCGGTGGCCGGACTCGTCGCCGGCGGCATGGTCGGGGTCGCCACCCCGGCCTACGCCGCCGACTCGTACACCTTCACCAACACCAGCAATCCCATCCTCGGCGACGGCAGCTACTACTCCGCCGACCCGGCACCCGTCGTCGTGCCGGCCGGCTCCCCCGGCAACGACAGCGGCAAGGACCAGCTCTACATATACACGGGCCACGACCAGGCCGGGCCGTCCACCAACGACTTCATCATGAACGAGTGGGGCGCGTTCCGGACCACCGATGTCGCGTCCGGGCAGTGGACGCACTTTCCGTCGCTGGCGCGCCCGGAAACGGTCTTCAGCTGGGCCACCCCGGGACGCGCGTACGCGGGCCAGGTGGTCCAGGGAGTGGACGGGCGCTACTACTGGTACGCCCCCGTCTATGAGCGGAACAGCCCGGCGGCCGACAAGTTCGCCATCGGCCTGGCCGTCTCCGACAGTCCGACCGGACCGTGGAGCGACTATGTGGGCTCGCCGCTGATCTCCCAGCGGGTGCCCACGACCAACAACATCCAGAACATCGACCCGACGATCCTCATCGACGGTGCGGCCCCCAACCAGCGGGTGTACGTCTACTGGGGCACGTTCGGCCAGCTGCGGATGCTCGAGCTCGGGCAGGACATGAAGACGCCGGTCGGCACCCAGCGCTCCATCACCGGCCTGAGCGGCTACTTCGAGGCCCCCTGGATCTTCAAGCGGAACGGCACCTACTACCTGGCGTACGCCGGGAACAACGCCGGCCCGACCTCGCCATGCACCCCGGCGAACTACCACGCCTGCATCGCCTATGCGACGGCGTCGTCGCCCACGGGGCCGTGGACCTACCGAGGGACCATCCTTCGGCCGGTCTCCTCGACGACGAGCCACCCGGGCATCCTGGAGTTCAACGGCCAGTGGTACCTGACGTACCACACCGCCGACGCCGTGGGCGGCGGGCACTTCCGCCGGTCGGTTGCCATCGACCGGGTCGAGTGGGACGACACGCTGACCCCGCCGCGGATGAAGCTCGTCACGCCGACGCCGGTCAAGGGACGGGACCTCTCGCCCCGGCCGAACATCGCCCAGGAGGCGAAGGTCACCGTCTCCAACGAGCCGGTGCCCACCCAGTACTGGGTGAAGGCGCTCAACGACGAGATCGTCCGGTCGAACCCGCTGCCGCCGGACATGTGGGGGACCTGGACCGGCAACAACCCACCGCAGCAGTGGGTGCAGTACACCTGGGACCAGCCGATGCGGATCTCCGGCTCGCAGATCGACTTTTGGAACGACCAGGCCCAGGGCACTGGCGTCGGGGTCGCGGCACCCGCCCGCTGGCGCATCCAGTACTGGAACCTCGCCACCGGCCAGTGGGCCGACGTGCCGAACCCGAGCGGCTACCCGACCAGCACGCAGGGCTTCCAGAACACCACGTTCGACCCGGTGACCACCACGCAGGTCCGGGCGATCTTCGACGCGTCGACCAACGGCAGCACCTACTCGGCCGTCGCGGTCGAGGAGTGGAAGATCCTCGCCACCCAGCCGCAGTCCGTCACGCCACCACCGATGACGGTCGAGGTGGGCGAGACGGAGCTACCCGGCACTGTGCCGGTGTCGTTCGGCAGCGAAACGTTGCAGGTGCCGGTCTTCTGGGACCCGGTGACGACGGAGCAGTTTGCCAGCCCCGGTACGTTCACCATCCACGGCACGGTGCTCGGCTATGCCGCCGAACGCGTCTCCGCGCAGGTCACCGTCATCTCACCCGGTGACACCGAGGGCGACGCGACGGCGCCGACCCTGACACTCACGCCCACGGGCAGCGCCGGCGCCGCCGGCTGGTTCCGCTCCGCCGTGCGGGTGCGCGTCGCCGGTGTCGACGACCGTGGCGGCCGGGTGACCATCGAGTCGCGGGTGGACGCCGGCGAGCCGGCCGTCGCCACCGGCGTGCGGTACGCCGACGTCACCGTCTCCGGAGACGGACAGCACACGGTCACGGCAACGGCGACCGACCGCGCGGGCAACGTCTCGGCGGCCAAGAGCCTCGCCGTACGGATCGACGCCACCGCGCCGGTCAGCACGGCCACCCTGGACAGCGCCACCCGCAAGGTGACGGTGACCGCGGCCGACGCGACCTCCGGGGTCGCCCGCATCGAGTACTCCATCGACACCGGGGAGTGGACGAGCTACACCGACCCGATCGCGGCACCGGACGCTAACAAGCACACCGTGTCGTTCCGCGCGATCGACGCGGCGGGGAACCTGGAGACCGCCAGGACGGTCACCATTCCCGCAGACCTGTCCGGGCCGCTCAGCGGCAACATCGCGCCGGTGGCGACCCCGTCCGCCTCCTACACCGCCGGTTGGAACAGCCTTACCGCGCTCAACGACGGGGCCGACCCGACGAACCCGAGCCAGGCGCAGATCTGGGGTACCTGGTCGGGCGACCGTCCGGCCACTCAGTGGGTCCAGTACGACTGGTCGCGCCCCGTGCGGATCACCGGGACGGAGCTGAAGTTCTGGCGGGACTCCAACCGCGGCAGCGGCGACGGCGTCGCCGAGCCCGACGGGTGGGTGCTGCAGTACTGGGACGAGGCCACCTCCGGCTGGCGCGACGTGACCGGCGCATCCAGCTATGGCACGAGCACCACCGCGTTCAACACCGTCACCTTCAACCCGGTGACCACGCCCCGTGTGCGGGCCACCATCAGGGCCAACGGCAACGGCACCACCTACTCCGCGGTCGCGATCACGGACTGGCGGGTCTTCGCCGACGATCCGGGCGACACGGTGCCCCCGACGACGACGGTGGCCTGGTCGCCGGCGCAGCCCGAGGGCAACCAGGGGTGGTACACGACGGTTCCGTCCTTCACGCTCACCGCGAAGGACACGTTCGGCGTGGCCGGCACCCAGTACCGGCTCGACGGCGGTGAGTGGACGACCTACGCCGGAACGCCGGTCCCGGTCGACCAGCAGGGCACCCACCAGGTGGAGTTCCGCTCGACCGACCGGCGCGGCAACGTCGAGGAGCCGAAGTCGGCGACGGTCAAGGTCGACACCGTCGCCCCGACGGCGACGTTCGATTCCACCATCGGTGTCGTGTACTTCGGCGCGGTACCGCCCGCTCCCACCTGCAGCGCGAGCGACGCCACCTCCGGTGCGGCGGGCTGCGTGGTCAGCGGTTACAGCACCGCGGTCGGGACGCACACCGTCACGGCGACGGCGACCGACGCGGCAGGCAACACGAGCACGGCCACCCAGACGTACACGGTGATGCCGTGGACCGCGAAGGGCTTCTACCAGCCGGTGCACATGGACGGTGTGCTCAACACGGTCAAGGCCGGCAGCACCGTGCCCCTGAAGTTCGAGCTGTTCGCGGCCAACGAGATCAGCGAGACCAGCGCCGTGACCATGACCGCGAAGGAGGTCACCTGCTCCACGTCGGCCGGCACGGCGGACATCGAGATCACCGGCTCCGGCGCCACCGCCCTGCGCTACGACACCGCCGCCGGGCAGTTCGTCTACAACTGGAAGGCACCCACCACGCCCGGCACCTGCTACGCGGTCACCGCCACCGCAGATGACGGAACCGGCCTCACCGCCCTGTTCGAACTCCGATGACGGCGAGCTGACACGCGCGGAGGCGCTGCTCCTGGCAGCCCCTCCGCCGCTGTTACGCCGAGGCAACCTACGGAACGATCACCAAGAACGGCCCCAGGCGTTCTCCTGACAGCATGCGCCGCCGGCCGCCCGGGTGGGCGGCCGGCGGCGTTGTCGTTCTGCGCCTGGGGGAACGGCGCCATCGTCGGCGGCGCGTCGGCTCCGGCCCGGCCGGGGGCGGCAACGGGATCTGCCATGTCACACGGTGGTCCCGCGCCGCTCCCAGGTCCTGAGCCGTTTCCGGAAACTCAGGTAGCCGGTCAGCCTGCCAGTTCTTGCTGCGCCCGCGCGGCACCGACAAGGATCGCCTGCCGTTGCTGCCGGGTGTGGCGGCCGGCCGCGAGCCACTCGCTCGAGACCTCCTCCACCCGGCTGACGAACCGGCCGTGGTTGGCGAAGGGCGCCGCCTCCCAGACCCGATCCAGGAAGGTCTCGCCGTCTTCGTCGCGAATGCTGTCGTTCGGCACGCCCGTGTTGATCGCCCCGAACACCACCTCCGGTTCCACTCGCTTCACGTAGGGGTGGTAGGAGTTGAACTCACCGGGGACGGGGTCGGAGATGTAGTACGGGGCCAGGGTGTAACCGTGCGTCGTGAAATGCATCGGCACGTCGGTCGGCTGTATGGCGGGGGCGAGGTCCCCATCCAGCTTGAGGTCCCGGTAGAAGGTGAACTGTCGGTAGCTCGGTGTGCCGTCACGAACGACCATGAGGGTCGGCCCGTAGAGGATGGACTGGACGCTCTTGTCGTCGAGCGCCTTCTCAACCCGGAAACTCAAGGGCATCGAGATGTCGATGGTGTCCCCTTCGGTCCATTGCCGGTCCAGCGTGACGTACGTGCCGGGAGCAGCGTCCAGGGCCTGCCGGGCCCCGTTGACCGTCACCGCGTAGCCCTGCCGGGCCCAGGACGGCACCCGGAGCTTGATCTTCAGCCGGCCTCCGCCCTGGTCGAACCGCAGCCTGGTGGCTCCCTGTGTCGGATAGGCGGTGTCCTGGGTGATGACGAGTCCCCGGCTCGGCCAGGTGAGCGTGGAGGCGATGAAGAGGTTGACGTAGAGCGTGGATTCGTCGGCGGAGTGGAAGTAGATCGACTCCTGGTACTTTGTGTGGCTTTCCAGGCCGGTCCCGTTGCAGCAACTGCCGTTCCCGCCGTACCTGCTGTATTCGATGACGCTGCCGATCTTCCGCGACCTGCCCGGCCACATGTTCTGGTGATAGGTCACCTCGGTGCTGGTGACGCTGTCGATGTCCCGCCGCGAGCTCAGGATCTGGTTGTGGAGCGCCTTCTCGTAGTAGTCCATGTACGCCGGGTCCTGGTCGTGGAAGAACAGGTTCCTGGTCAGGCGGAGCATGTTGTACGCGCAGCACGTCTCGGCGTGCCGCGGATCGGACGAGGAGGTGAAGCCGGAGGTGATCGAACCGCGCTGGCGGAAGTGCTCGCTTCGGCCCGCGCCGCCGTTGCTGAAGATGCGGTGCGGAACGACCATGGACCAGAAGTTCTTGGCCGCGGTGTGGAAATCCGCGTCGTCGGTCTGCTCGAAGATCCGCAGGTACCCGATGTTGGGAGCCATGTACTGGTTGGCGTGGCGTCCGTTCAGTTCGTCGCGTTCCGCGAGCGAGGCGTCGAACAGCGTGGTGAACGTGACCGCCTTCGCCGTCGCGAGGTAGCGAGCCTTCTGATCCTGGTCGGGGGCGAGCGCCGCGAGCTCCGCCATCACCTCGTTCATGGACCCGGCCTCGCCCGCACTGTAGGTGTCCCACATGTGGTTCAGGTCGTCCCGGCTGATGCGACTCAGTCGCTCGTGGGCCCAGTCGCCCATCCGGAACGCGATGTCGAGCGCCTCCTCGTTGCCGGTCAGGTCGTAGGCGTTCAGGAGGCCTCGCATGATCTTGTGGCAGGTGTACCACGGGGCCCATACCGCGTTCGGGCCGCTGTTTGGCTGGAAGGTGGGCGGTTCGAGCCTGACGAACTGGCCCTCCGGGAACGCAGCCAGGAAGCCGGGGTAGCCCGTGCCGATGATGCGCGCGTCGCGATGGTTGGCCGAGTGGTCGGCGGCCGTTTCGCCCTCGTCCTCGAACCGGTACCACGCCACCAGGTCGGACGGGACCGGCGACGGTGTGCCGTCCGACTGGAGTGCCCGGACCTCTGCCGGGTCGAGCGCGCGGCGGTAGATCCGGAAGTCGTCCACGGTCGCGTTGAGGAAGGGATCGTTGCTGTTCTGGGATCGTCCGATCCAGTTGTCGACCGTCGCTCCCAGCGCGGCGGCGGTCAGGGCGAGAACCTTGCCGGCAGCCTCGACCCCGTTGACGTAGAGCCGGCCCACGCCCGTTGCGGAAAGCGTCACCGCGAGATGCGTCCACTCGCCGACGGGCACTTCGGTGCTGCCGGTGATCCGCTGCTCGTTGGCGCTGCCGGCGTTGGTGATGGCGAACCGCGGGCCTCCGCCGTCGCTCGCGGTCAGGGACAGGTAGGAGCTGGAACTGGCGCCGAAGTGGCAGATCCTGGCCCCGGCCTGTGCCGTCGCCAGATTCACCCAGACGGCGATGGTCAGCTCGGTGACGCCGTCGAGAGTCCTCGGGGGCAGCAGAACGTACTGGTTCGGGTGCGGGTCACCGAGCCGGGCCGCCTTGCCGGATCTGCCCGGCACCCGGCCGAGTTCCCGCTTGTCCAGTTCCCGCTGGCACTTGCCGAGTTCCTCGACGAGGTAGTCGAGCTTGTCGAGGAAGACTTCCTCGCCGGTGGCGGCGTAGGCCTGGGAGAGCAGCGTCAGGTAGTGACCGCTGAAGTGGCCGCGCAGCAGATGCCGCGGGGTGTCCCAACCACCTGGGTAGGTGCCGGGAGCGGGGAGACCGGCGTTGGCGCGGAACAGGTTCAACATCCGGTCGGGCCCGTCGAAGACGCCTCCCGTGCCGGGGTAGTTTCGGGCGTAGTTGAGCATCCGGTCGCGCTTCTGCTGGAAGATGCCGTCATGCAGCGCCACCTGGTTGAGGGCGAACGGCTTGACCGACCAGTTCGGGCCGACCCAGCCGGGCCGGGCGGCGGCCCCGCCCGGGCTTGCGGTGGATCCTGCCCCTTGAGCGGCCGTGGCCGGAAGCACCGACGCTACCGCTGGGACGGAGGCGGCCAAGGCACCGAGGCGCAGGGCCGCCCGGCGGGAGTACTGCTTGCTCATCTCACACTCCTGTGGGGTGCAGATTGACAGGGGTTCCCACCAGTCCCGGAGGCCGCGCAGACGCTGGTCGTGCTGACGGCCCTGCGGGCCGGGGCTCAGCGTGCGTGCATCGGCGGTCCACTCGGCGACCAGGCTGGCGTCATCGTTCACATGCGCGAGCCCTCGACCCCATTTCCTGCCGGAGGCCGCGTGAAGAGAGGGGCGTGGGCTGCCCAGCTCGCCGCCGGGCAGGAGGTCGGGGGCGGAGTGGCAGTCCGACACGCTCGAGCGGTGCAGGAGATCCCGCGGCGACTGCCACGTCAAACAGCCTGCCCGGCGGCCTGACCGACTCGAGTCGGTCAGGCCGCCGTCAGGCTCAGGTACATCGGCCGTCAATGGTTCCTGGCGGCCGCGGTACTACTACGGGGCGAGTTCCTTGCTGGCGCGGGCGGCGTTCGAGACCACGACGTCCTTCTCCGCGTCGGTGAAGACCCCCGCCGCGACGAACGCCTCGGCGGTGCGGGCGACGGCCGAGACGAACTGGCCGTGGCTGGCGAAGGGCGCCTGGTCCCACACCAGATCGAGGAAGGTCGGGCCGTCGTTACCGGGCGACGTGATGCCCGTCACGGGGACGTCGTAGTTCGGCAGCCCGTCGTTCCGCTTGCGGTTCGGCACGCCCGTGTCGATGGACCCGAACACGATCGTCGGCTCGACTCGGCGGAAGTACGACGAGACGGCCTGCGAATCGCTGATGTAGTACGGCCGCAGCGTGAAACCGTGCGTGGTGAAGAGCGGATCACCAGCGGCGGTCGTGCCCGCCTGCGTGATCGCCGCGCGGGCGTAGTTGCCGTCCCGCTTCAGGTACCGGTAGAGGGACAGCTCGCGGTAGCTGCCGCCCCCCGGATTGCCCAGGATCTGCAGGACGACGGGACCCCAGAAGATCGCCTGGGTGTCGGGACGGTCCAGCGCCCGCTCGATCCGGATGCTGAACGGCATCCGGATGTCGACGGTGTCGCCGGGCGCCCAGGTCCGGCTCAACGTCAGGTAGCTGCCCGGCTTGGCGTCGACCTGGACGGGAGCGCCGTTGACCGAGACGGAGAAGCCCTTCTCCACCCAGCCCGGTACGCGCACCTTGAGGTCGAGCGGGCCGCTGCCGTTCACGACCAGCTTGGTGCGGTCGCTGCGGGGGAAGCTCGTCTCCTGGGTGACGGTGAAGCCCTTCTCGGCCCAGGTCAGCGTCGACGGCACGAACAGGTTGACCCACAGGGCGCTGCCGTCGGCGGACTTGAAGTAGGTCGTGTCCTGGTACTTCGTGTGGTTTTCCAGGCCGGTCCCGCCGCAGCAGGTACCGGTGTTGCCGTAGCTGCGGCTGGCGCCCGGGGTCAACGGCTGGAAGTAGGTGACCTGCGGGTTGCTGACGCTGGAGGAGTCGACCCGCGAGCCGGCGATCTGGTTGAGCAGGCCCCGCTCGTAGTAGTCCATGTACGCCGGGTCGTGCTCGTGCAGGAAGAGGTTGCGCGCCAGCTTGCCCAAGTTGTACGCGCTACAGGTTTCCGCACCGCCCTGGGCGATCGCGTTCGCGATGTTGTCCCGGTTCTGGAACATCTCAATGTTGTTGTTGGAGCCGGGGAAGTTGCCGCCCGTACCGCCGTTCACGAACGAGCGGTGCGGGACGACCATCTTGAAGAAGTTCTTGGCGGCCTGGAAGTACTCGGAGTCCCCGCTGCGCTCGTAGACGCGCATGTATCCGACGAACTGCGGTACGTGCTGGTTGACGTGCAGCCGATCCGGGCGGCGTCGGCCAGGACGCGTCTGCGGCGTCGTTACCAGGATGTCGCGGTTTTCCACGCAGGCCTGGAACAGCGACTCCCGGTTGTCGAAGCACTTGGCGGTCTCCAGGTGCTTCGCGTCGCCGGTGAGCGCGTAGATCTCCGGGAACACCTCGTTCGCGCCCCCGGACTCGCCGCCGATGTAGAGATCCCACATGTAGTTCAGGTTGTCCCGGGTGATCGGACCGGTGTACTTGGGGTGGTTCTTGTCCCCGACGGTCAGCGCGAGGTGCGCCCAGTTGGCCATCTTGACGACCACATCGAGCGCCTGCTGGTTGCCGGTGTGGTAGTAGGCGTCGAGCAGGCCGCGCATGATCTTGTGCTGGGTGTACCACGGGGCCCACGTGTTGGTGTCCTTGTTGCCGCCGTAGACCGCCCACCTCGGCGGGCCGAGGCGGAGCACCACGTCCTCCGGAAGGGCGCCCACGTAACCGGGGTGGGTGGGCACCCAGAGCTTCCCGGTGTCCTGCTTGACCACCACTCCGGCGTCGCGGCCGTTGGGCGAGGCGTCCTTGAGGACGGTGCCACCGTCCTCGTCGAACCGGTACCACGCGATCGTGCCGCCGCCGGTGCTACCGGCCGGCGAGTCGAGCAGCGACCGGACGTCCTGCTGGCTCAGCGCCCGGTCGAAGACGTGGAACTCGTCGATGGTCGCGTCCAGGAGCGGGTCGCCGTACTGCGACCGCCCGATCCACCGGTTGCCCGGGTTGCCCAGGTTGGCCGGGCCGAGGGTCATGTTGGAGTTCTTGCCGGCCTCCTCGCCGTTCACGTACAGCGTGCCGGTGTTCCGCGACAGCGTGACGGCCAGGTGCACCCACTGATTCGTCGGCAGCGCCGCGTTGCCGTTGATCTGCTGCTCCGCGCCGGAGCCGCCGACCGTGATGGCGAACCGCGGCACGTTGCCGGTGACGCCGGCGCGCGGGGTCAGGAACATGTTGACCGTGGTGTTCTGGCCGAAGTCGAACAGCCGGCTCCAGCTCTGGGCGGAGGCGAGGTTCACCCAGGTGGCGATGGTGAAGTCGCTGAGCTGGCTGATCGCTTCCTGCGGCAGGGTCACGTACTGCGCGGCGGTGGTGCCGTTCAGCCGGAGCCCGTTGCCGAACTTGCCCGGCACCCGGCCGATCTGCGGCTGCGGCGGCTGCTGCGGATCCCCGCCCGACCCGTCGTCCATCCGGGCGGTGATCGCGTCCTGGCACGCGGCGATCTCGCCGACCATCCAGTCGAGCTTGCCCTTGAAGATCGGCTCGCTCTGGTCGGCGTAGGCCTGTGCCAGAGCCGTCATGAAGTGGCCGGCCCAGTGGCCGCTGAGCAGCCCGCCGTCCTCCCAGCCGCCGGGGACAGCGACACCGGGCGGGTTCGGCCGACCCGCCTGATTGTTGAACAGCACGAGGAAGCGGCGCTCGTCGTACTGCCGGAGGAAGTTCTTCATCCGGTCGCGCTTCTCCTGGAGCAGGCCGTCGCCCAGCCGCACGTCGTGCAGCTGGAACGGCCGGACCGGGGCGGTACCGCCGGGCCCGGGCTCGGCCGGAATCGAGCTGAGCGCCGCCGGTGCGGCTGCTGTTTCGGCTTCCGGTGCTGCCTGGGCGGCCGTTGCCGGGAGCGCGGTGGTGGAGGCGACGGCAACCACACCGGCCGCCGACGCTTGAAGCAGTTGGCGCCGATTGACGGCGAGCTTCTCGGATTGGGCCACTTTGGATTAGTCCTTTCACGTGGATATCTGCGCCAGGTGCCTGGCCAGACGGCTGATCGACGTATCCGGATCGGGGGATGAGCGAGCCGCGCTCGCCGCGTCGGACGGCCGCATCGTGCTCATGCGGGTCCGGTAAGGAGGGCCGGCTCATGGGACCGCTGCCGGCACCTCGCTGCACCTGCCGCCCGTCGGCGCCTCTGCCGTTCCTGCTTGTCGACCGGCACGGCGCTCGTCGCCCGGGACGTCAGACACCACATCGACAACCCTCCATATACTGTCGGGCTTGCGCATGCAGACCGGCCTTGGCGGGGGTGCCGGAGCGCCCCGTACGCCGCAGGTAACCGGCTGAGCTGATGCGAGGAGTGTGAGCGTTAACAGAGCCGTCGTCAATGCCTACGTACAAGTAGGTCCGGGGTTTGACACTTCTCGGAAACGTAAATATGTTAGCGCTCACCTGTGCGCCGAGCCCCGCTTCGCGGGCTGCCCTTGCCGCGCCTACTCGGCGGCGGCTCGGCCGGGTCGGCATGCCCGACGGGGCGGCCAGGCCAGCGCCCGTGACAGGGGCCAACGTCCTGATGGAGGAGTCGGAGTGACGGCCACATTCGACTTGTCCGAGTTGTGGGACCCGGCGGTCCGCCGAAATCCACACGAGTTCTACGACCGGGTACGAGACACCGGGCGGCCCGTCCTCCAGATCGATCCCGCGGGTAACCGGTTCTGGGTGGTGGCCGGATACGCCGACGTCCTGACCGGACTGCGCCACCCGGCGATCGGGCACGAGGTCCACCGCCACTGCCCGGATATGCAGCAGCAGGCTCAGCATCACCTGCCAGAGGTGGCGAGAATCGAGGCCCGCCAGCTCATCAGCCTCGATCCGCCGGACCACACCCGGCTGCGGGGGCTGGTCAGCGGCGGCTTCACGGCCCGCGCAGTGGCCCGGTTGGAACCGTGGATCGGCGACCTCGCGGACCGCTTGGTCGCGGAGGCGCGCCGGTGGGGACGCATCGACGGGGTGACGCACCTTGCCGACCCCGTGCCGGTCAACGTCATCGCGGAGCTGGTCGGCATTCCGGAGCCCGACCGGCCGCGCTTCCGCGCCTGGTCGGCCGCGATCGTGTCGGCCGGCCCGGACGGCCCGGAGGCCACCCTCGAATTCGCGGCGTACCTCGATGAGCTGGCGGCCCGGCGCCGAGCGGTCCCGGAAGACGACCTGATCTCCGAACTGGTGGCCCGGGCGGACCAGGATGAGCAGCTCGACCGCGACGAGCTGGTGGCCCTGGTGCAACTGCTGCTCATCGCGGGCCAGGAGACCACCGTCGACCTGATCGTCAACGGCATCCGCCTCCTGCTCACCCACCCCGAGCAGTGGCAGGCGGTACGGGAGGATCCGTCGCTGTCGGCTGCGGTGGTCGAGGAGACCCTCCGGTTCCGGGGACCGGTCGAGATCGTGCCGCCACGGTTCGCCTTCCAGGACATCGAGCTCGGCGGTGGACGTATCCCGGCGTTCGATCGGGTCGGATTGTCGTTGTGGGGAGCCAACCGCGATCCCGCGGTGTTCGACCGGCCGCACGCATTCGACATCCACCGCTCCGACGTTCGCCGGCACATCGCCTTCGGCTACGGGATCCACTTCTGCCTGGGCGCCCATCTGGCCCGGCTGGAGAGCCGGATCATGTTCGAACGGATCGCCCGGCAGCTCCCCGGTCCTCGGCTCGCGGCCGACCCCGACGAGCTCGACTCCTTCCGGCTGCACCAGAACGGGTTACCGCTTCAGGTCTGACGTCGCCCGAAGTCGGCGAGCGATCGCCGGCAGCGATGGCCGGTGGACTCCGGCGCCGCTGACGTCGTTACGTCCCACTCGGTCGGTCGGGTTGATTGACATTGATGTGTCATCGATGTTTCAATGGATTGGCCCGAGATGTTAACGCTAACATGGCCGTCGATGACGAGCCTGCCTTGTCAATCACCCTTGAACTATCGGGGCTTCCACCTTATGCGCGGATTTTCGGCCGGGGGCGGCGTCGATGAATCTTGTTAGCGCTAACACGATTCTGAACGGCTAGCTGCACAAGGGAGAGTGGTCCCGGTGATCGGACTGAGGCGCGCTCGAAGTCGCCGAGCCAGCCCGGGGGCAATCGGGAAGTGGCGCGCCCCGCAGGCACCATCACCAACGCCGGGCGGTATGGGGCGGACACGAGGGCCTCCGCCGGCGCAGACGCGCAACTGCACGGCGTCGGCAGATTGTCCCCTCCCGACGCCGCCAGCTCACGGTCCTCCAGCGAGCGATCCGCGGTTTCAGCCCGATTGACCACACCTCTCGTGGTCAGAACTGCCAGGCCCGGTCACGGCGCTCGGCGCTCGCCGGATCAGCGACACCCGTGTCGCGCAGAGTTCCCCCTATTCGTCACGGCAAACCTAACCAATTCGGCTCGGTCAGCAGACGAACGATCGGAGCACATGCACATGTTCAGATCCCCCACTCGCCGCGTACGCGGCCGGACCCTCGCCTCTCGCGCGGCGATTGCGCTGACCATGATTGGCGCCACGTTCGCGGTGGCACCGTCAGCGCAGGCGGCACAACCGGAGCCCCCGGCCAGACCGCAGGGGCCATGTGACATCTACGCCGCGGGCGGCACCCCCTGCGTAGCCGCCCACAGCACCACACGGGCCATGTACGCCTCCTACGACGGCCCGCTTTACCAGGTCCGGCGCCTGTCGGACGACGCGGTCAAGGACATTGGCATCGTCCAACCCGTTGCTCGGCCGTTCCCGGATGCGGGCGGATACGCCGACGCCGCCGCGCAGGACCAGTTCTGTGCCGACACGACATGCTTCATCACGAAGCTCTACGACCAGTCGCCCATGCACAACGACCTCACCCAGGCGCCCCGCGGCGGATTCAGCGGCCCGGCCATGGGTGGCTTCAACAACCTGCCGATCGCGGACATGGCGCCGATCACTATCGGTGGGCACAAGGCATACGGCATCTTCATCGAGCCCGGCATGGGCCTCCGCAACAACGACACCAAGGGCGTCGCGGTCGACGACCAGCCCGAGGGACAGTACTGGGTCATCAACGGCCACCACTACAACAACGGCTGCTGTTACGACTACGGCAACGCCGAGATCGACAGCCGTGACGACGGCAACGGCACGATGGAAACCACGTACTACGGCAACGCCACCGCCTGGTACCGCGGGAGCGGGCCCGGTCCGTGGATCATGACCGACCAGGAGAACAACCTGGTTGGTTGTGTCAACCCCGGTAGTACGTCCAAGCTCTGCTCGGACCTGCCGAGCATCAACTGGCGGTTCGTGACCGCGATGGCCAAGGGCGAGCCGCACCACTGGGCCTCCCTGGGCGGCGACGCGCAGCAGGGTTCCCTGTCGACCATGTTCGACGGGCCACGCATCGACTCCAGCTACGACCCGATGCGCAAGCAGGGGGCCATCCTCCTGGGCAACGGTGGCGACAACAGCGTGGGTTCGCAGGGCACCTTCTACGAGGGCGCCATGACGACCGGGTACCCGTCGGACGCCGTTGACCAGCAGATTCAGGCCAACGTCGTGGCGACCAAGTACGACGTGCAGCGGCTGAGCATCGCGCCGGCGTCGGCAGTTGCGACTCCGCCCGGTCTCCAGACGTTCGTCCCGGGGTCCTCGCAGGACACCACCGTGACGTTCACCAACACCACGGGGTCCCCCGCGGTGGGCGTGAAGCTGAGCATTTCCCTGCCCAACAAGCAGTGGACGTCCGTCGTCCCGGGCACCACCGACACGTCGGTGACGTTCGAGGATCCGGTTGCCCCGGGCGCGACCGTGAGCGCGACCTTCAAGGTCACCTCGGGACCGGCGCCCTTCAACGGCGACCTGATCGGCAAGGCTTGGTGGACGAACCCGACGAAGGGTGGGAGGCAGTTCGAGACGACGGCCGAGAAGGTGCGGAACGTCAGCCCGATCAAGATCAATGAATTCCGTACGGGCAGCAATGGCAACTCGACCAACGCCTTCATCGAGCTCTACAACGCCGGCGCCACCGACGTCGACATCTCCAACTGGACCCTGACCGAGCACCCGACCCAGCAGGCCACCTTCTCCACGGTGACCGTGCCGGCCGGAACGACGCTCGCGAGCCACAGCTTCTACGTGCTCGGCCTGGCCAACTCCGGACTGGCGGCCCCCGCCGCCGCCGGCGACGCCACCATCAATGTCAGAAGCACGACCGGGCTGGCGGCAGGCCGTCAGATCGCCATCGACACCGGCTCCAGCGTGGAAAATCGGACGATCGTCAGCGTCGGAACGGCGGCCACCGCCAGTACGACCCTGTGGCAGCCCGTCCCCGACGGGCCGGTCATCACGGTCCCCGCGGGCTCGACCAACGTGCCTGTCACGAGCACGACCGGCTTCACGGTCGGCCAGAAGATCGGCCTCGGCTACGGCGCTGACCACGAGGTGGCCACGGTCACCGCGGTCGGCAGGCCGGGCACGCAAGGGCGCCTGTCGGCGGCCGCGCGCGCGGGTGCCACCAACATCAAGATGTCGTCCACCGCCAACATCTCGGTGGGTGACAAGATCAGGTTGGACATCGACAGCCCCGGCCACGGGATCGACAACGTCACGGTCACCGCGGTCGGCACCTCCGGCGCGAACGGCACGGGCATCACCATCGCCGCCCCGCTGCAGTTCGACCACGCGTCCAACCTCCCCTACAGCGTGTGGGGGACCGGGGTCAGCTTCACGCCGGCGACCCGCTTCCCGCACTCGAGCAACGAGCCGGTGCAGGCACTGGGCAGCGGGGTCACCCTCGACAAGCCCCTCGACAACGGCCACGCCGTCAACACGCCAGTGCGTGACACCGCAGTCACGAACGCCGGCTACCAGGGCACGACGGCACCGAACCAATGGTTCGGGGGCCCCGCCCTCGCCACCGCCGGCAACATGGTCCTGCGTGACGCCCAGGACCTGGTAGTTGACAGCCTCAACTACGGAACCATGGTCGACCCGTGGACCGCCGAAGGCTACCAAGCGACCTCTGGGGCGGGGCAGAGCGGCTGCCGAGTGACCAACCCGGGCACTACGGGTGCTAACGGGCGAAGCGCTGCCCGCTTCCCTGACGGCAACGACACCGACAGCAACTGCGGAGACTTCCAGACCGCGAGCGGGCCCACGCCCGGGGCGTCCAACGACGTCAGCTTCACCCTCTCCCCGGGTCCCCGCGTCTCGCTGCAGACGACGACGCCCAGTGGCTCATCAAACTACATGCAGCACAGCTCCACTACCACCAGCGTGGTCACCGCCGCGGTGACGGCGGCCAGTTCGACCGCCGACAAGCAGAACGCGACCTTCGTGAAGGCGGCCGGCCTGGCCAACCCGAACTGCTTCTCGTTCGAGGCGGTCAACCGGCCCGGAAACTACCTGCGGCACCAGGGTTTCGTGGTCTCCCTTCAGCCCGACGACGGCAGCACGCTGTTCTCCCAGGACGCCACCTTCTGCCAGGTGGCCGGTAACAGCGGTCAGGGCGTGTCGTTCCAATCGGTGAACTACTCGACGCGGTACCTCCGCGCCTACAACGGCGGCGTGTACCTCGCCGGCCCGCCCGGCACCAACGAGTGGGACACCAGCGTGTCGTATGCCGACGACACGAGCTGGCTGGCCGCCTCGCCGTGGGCCCCGGCACCGTGACGCACCGACGGCGCAACTGAACCCAGTCAACACCGACCACTTCCGGTGCCCACCCTCGACGGTGGGCACCGGAAGTGTTCGCTGCGTCCCGATCCAGGTCCTGGTCCTTGTGGGGACGGCCGTGCGGCGAGTCGGGGCCGCCGCCCTCAGGAACTACCCAGCCGCCACGTGGTGATCGAGCGGTACGTCTCGCCTGGATTGAGCACCGGCGAGGGGAACGCGGGCTGGTTCGGGGCGTCCGGGTGCCGTTGCGTCTCCAGGGCTATTCCGTCGCTCTGCCGGAGCAGCCTGCCGTCGCGCCCATTCAGCGTGCCGTCGAGGCGGTTACCGGTGTAGACCTGCAGCGACGGCTGGTCGGTGCTGATCTCCAGGAAGCGTCCACTGTCCGGATGTTCCAGCCGCGCCGCTCGGCGCAGGCCCTCGCCGCGCAGGTGGTAGGCGTGGTCGATACCGGCCACCCGCAGTACCTGTGGATGGTGGTGACGAGCCCGGTGGCCGATCGCGGCCGGCGTCGTGAAGTCGAAGGGCGTTCCGGCGACCGGATCCAGCCGCCCCAGGGGAATGGCGCGAGGATCGACCGGCAGGTAGGTGTCGGCGTCGACGGCCAGCAGGTGGTCCTCGGCGCTTCCGGACTCGGGCCCTCCGAGATTGAAGTAGGCGTGGTTGGTCAGGCTGACGACGGTCGGTGCGTCGCAGGCGGCGGACAACTCGATGGTGACCGTGTCCCCCGCCACCCGGTACGCGGCGCGGGCCGTCAGTTCGCCGGGGAACCCTTGGTCCCCGTCGGGGCTGACGAGTTCCAGCGTGAGTGAATCGGCGGCCTGGTCGACGACGGTCCAGAGGCGGAGGTGGAAGCCCTCCGTGCCGCCGTGCAGGCAGGTGTCCGCCTCGTTCGTCGTCAGCGGGTACGTCTTCCCATCGAGGGTGAAGCGACCGCCGGCGATGCGGTTGGCGTAGCGGCCCACGGTCGCGCCGACATACGGGTTGGTCGGGGAGAGGTACGAGGCCACGTCGGAGTAGCCGAGGACGACGTCCAGAGGGTGCCCGTCTCGCGTCGGCACCCGTAGCCGCTGCACGGTGGCGCCAAGGTCGAGCACCGTCAGCTCCACCCCGGGCTCCGCTCGGAGGGTGTGGGCCATGACGTCGCGCCCGTCCGGCATTGTCCCGAATCGTACGGGGGCCATGAGGTCTCCTGAGGCTGGAAGGCGCAACCCGGTCGTGCCGCACGTGGTCCCCCCGTGGGCAGGTGGAACCGGTGGCGCTGGTGGGGTTCCGGACACCAGCGCCACCGGAGCGGGGCGCGGAGTACTACAGCTGGGCGGCGAGGCGGTGGTATGCGGCGTTCCACCGCAGTTCCCGCCGCATTGCCTCCGGAGTTGTGGCCGAGTCGATGACCACGAGCTCGGTACGCAGCATCTCGGCCAGGTCGCGGAACTCTGGGGTGCGCACCGCCTTGGAGAGCACGGTGTGGTGCGGACCGCCGGCGAGCAGCCAGCACTCCGCCGAGGTGGACAGGCTGGGGCGCGGCTCCCAGACCGCGCAGGCCACCGGGAGCTTCGGCAGCGCCTCGTCGGGCTCGACGACGTCGACCTCGTTGAGCGTCAGGCGGAAGCGGTCGCCCAGGTCGCTGATGCCCACGACCACGGCGGGGCCGGGCGCGGCGGTGAAGCGCAGCCGCACCGGGTCCTCCCGGTTGCCGATGCCGAGCGGGTGGATCTCGAGGGTCGGCTTACCCCCGGCGATGCTGGGGCAGACCTCGAGCATGTGGGCGCCGAGGATCTTCTCCTGCCCGGGCACCAGGTGGTAGGTGTAGTCCTCCATGAAGCTGGTGCCGCCCGGCTGGCCGGCCGCCATGGCCTTGGTGGTACGCACCATGACCGAGGTCTTCCAGTCGCCCTCGCCGCCGAAGCCGTAGCCGTCGGCCATGAGCCGCTGCACGGCGAGGCCGGGCAGCTGGCGCAGGCCGCCGAGGTCCTCGAAGTTGGTGGTGAAGGCCTTGAAGTCACCGTCGCTGAGGAACCTCCGCAGGCCGGCCTCGATCCGGGCGCCGTAGCGCAGGGACTCGTGGCGGTCCCCGCCCGGGCGCAGCTCGGCCGCGACGTCGAAGCTGTCGAGGTACTCGGTCACCAGGTCGTCGACCGCCGCATCCGAGATCTCGTCGACGACCTTCACCAGGTCGTTCACGCCGTACGTGTTGACCGACACCCCGAAGCGCAGCTGCGCCTCCACCTTGTCCCCCTCGGTGACGGCGACGTCGCGCATGTTGTCGCCGAACCGGGCCAGGCGCAGCGTCCGAAGCTCATGCGCACCGAGGGCGGCCCGAGCCCAGACGGCGACCCGCTCCACGACCACCGGGTTGCTCACATGGCCGGCGACGATCTTGCGGGCCACGCCGAGGCGGGCGGTGAGATACCCGAACTCGCGGTCACCGTGGGCGGCCTGGTTGAGGTTCATGAAGTCCATGTCGATGGTGGACCAGGGCAGTTCCGCGCCGGCCTGGGTGTGCAGGTGCAGCATCGGCTTGCGCAGGGCGTCCATGCCCGCGATCCACATCTTGGCCGGGGAGAAGGTGTGCATCCACGTGATCACACCGATGCACCCCGGCGCGGCGTTGGCCGCGAGCACCTGGGCGTGGATGGCGGCGGCGTCGATGAGGACGGGCTTCCAGACCACCTTGGCGGGCAGGACCCCGCTGGCGTCGAGCTGCTTGGCGATGGCCTGCGACTGGTCGGCCACCTGGCGCAGGGTCTCCTCGCCGTACAGGTGCTGGCTGCCGGTCAGGAACCACAGCTCAGGGGCATTCTGGGGGTCAGCAGGCATGGTGGATCTCCTCGAGTAGCGGGAGCGGGGTCAGCGCTGCCCGTAAACGTTCTGGTAGCGGTCGTAGAGGGCGTCGATGTCGCCCTCCCCGATCGGTATCGGTCGACCGAGCTGACGGGCGACGTGCACGGTGCGGGCGACGTCCTCGCACATCACGGCGGCCTTGACGGCGGCCCTTGCCGTCCGCCCGATGCTGAAGACGCCGTGGTTGCGCATGAGCACCGCCGCGGACCGGCTCTGCGAGAGGGTCTCGACGATCCCCCGCCCGATCGAGTCGTCGCCGATGAGGGCGAACGGGCCGACGGGGATGTCTCCCCCGAACTCGTCAGCCATCATGGTCAGCACGCACGGGATCGGCTCACCGCGCGCGGCCCACGCCGTGGCGTACGTCGAGTGGGTGTGCACGACGCCGCCGACGTGCGGCATGTGGCGGTAGACGTACGCCTGGGCGTCGGTGTCGGACGACGGCGCGTAATCGCCGTCCACAACCCTGCCGTACAGGTCGCAGACCACCATGTTGTCCGGAGTGAGCTCGTCGTACGCGACCCCGCTGGGCTTGATGACCATGAGGTCGCGCCCAGGCACCCGCGAGGACACGTTGCCCGCCGTCCACACCACCAGCTCGTAGCGGGTCAGCTCGGCGTGCAGCCGGCACACCTCCTCGCGCAGGCTGCGGATCGTCGCGTTCACGTCGGCCAGGACGGTCACGGTCAGGCCTCCTCTCGGCCGGCGGCGGCAGTGGCGGAACGGCGGATCTCCTTGAGCCGCTTCATCACCGGGTTCGCGCCTCGGCCGAAGTAGTCGTGCAGCACCAGGTACTCGGCGAACAACGCGTCGTAGGCGTTCGCCCGCTCCTCGTCGGGCACGTAGGCGCCCCGGGTGACCCGGCCCATCGCCTTGGCCGCGGTCGTGATGCCGGGGTACGCGCCCGCGGCCACCGCGGCGTGGATCGCCGAGCCGAGCGCGGGGCCCTGCTCGGACCCGAGGACCGACAGCGGCATCCGGGTCACGTCGGCGTAGATCTGCATGAGGAGGCGATTCTTGGTCAGGCCGCCGGCGATGATGAGTTCCTCGACCGGCACCCCGCTGTCGCGGAACGTCTCGAGGATCACCCTGGTGCCGTACGCGGTGGCCTCGAGCAGCGCGCGGTAGGTGTCCTCCGGGCGCGTCGCCAGTGTCTGCCCGACGACGACCCCGGAGAGCTCGTGGTCGACCAGGACCGACCGGTTGCCGCTGTGCCAGTCGAGCGCGAGGAGCCCGTGCGCCCCCACCGCCTGGCCGGCGGCCCGCTCGGTGAGCAGCTCGTGCACCGAGATGCCGCGCTCCTTCGCCTCGGCGGCGTACGCCGCCGGCACGCCCGTCCGGGTGAACCAGCCGAAGATGTCACCCACCCCGGACTGGCCGGCCTCGTAACCCCAGAGCCCCGGGATGATCCCGCCGTCCACGACGCCGCACATTCCCGGCACCTCCCGCAGGACGGTGCCGGACATGACGTGGCAGGTGGAGGTGCCCATGATCGCCACCATCTGGCCGGGTGCGGTCGCCTGGGCGGCGGGCGCGGTGACGTGGGCGTCGACGTTGCCGACGGCCACCGCGATGCCCTCGGGCAGGCCCGTCCAGGCTGCCGCCTGTGCGGTCAGCCGGCCGGCGGCCTCGCCGAGCTGGCCGATGGGGTGCTCGAGCTTGTCGACCACGAAGCGTGCGAAGCCGGGGTTGAGCTCGGCGAGGAACTCCGGTGACGGGTACTTCCCGTCCTGGAGGATGCCCTTGTATCCGGCGGTGCAGGCGTTGCGGACGTACCGGCCGCAGAGCTGCCACACGATCCAGTCCGCGGCCTCCACCCAGCGCTCGGTCGCGGCGTACACCTCCGGGTCCTCCTCGAGGACCTGGAGCGCCTTGGCGAACTCCCACTCGGAGGAGATCAGCCCGCCGTAGCGGGGCAACCAGGTCTCGCCGCGTCTGCGGGCCAGCTCGTTGACGCGGTCGGCCTGGCCCTGCGCGGCGTGGTGGCGCCACAGCTTGATGTAGGCGTGCGGCCGGTCGGCGTACTGCGGCAGCTCGGAGAGCGGCGTGCCGTCGGCAGTGGTGGGCAGCACGGTGCAGGCCGTGAAGTCGGTGGCGATGCCGATGACGTCGGCGGCGTCGATCCCGGCCTCCTGCACGGCCTGCGGCACCGCGACCTGGAGGACCTCGCGGTAGTCCTGGGGGACCTGCAGCGCCCACTCGGGCGGCAGCGCCCGACCGGAGGGCAGCGCGTCGGTCACCACGGCGTGCGGGTACTCGTGCATGGCCGACCCCAACTCGGCCCCGTCTGCCACTCGGACCACCAGGGCCCGTCCCGACAGGGTCCCGAAATCGACGCCCACCACGTACTTGTCGTTGCTCATGTGCTGGTCCTTGTCGGCGGGGCGGTGCTCTTGCGCACCACAAGCTTGGGAATGACCAACGGCGAGGGCTGGAGTTCGGTGCCCTTGATCGCCTGCGTGACGACCTCGATCGCCCGGCGACCGACGGCGTCGAAGTCCTGCTGGATCGTGGTCAGCGGCGGGATGAGGTAGGCCGCCTCGGGGACGTCGTCGAATCCGACGACGGAGATGTCGTCCGGCACCCGGCGGCCACACTCATGCAGCGCGCGGAGCACTCCGATCGCCATCTGATCGTTGGCGGCGAACACCGCGGTGGCGCCGGGCATCTCGCAGATCCGCTCGCCGGCGGTGTACCCGCTTTCCGAGCTCCAGTCGCCCCGCACCGGCTCCGCCGGCCGCAGTCCCGACTCGCTCATCGCCAGGCGCCAGCCCTCGACCCGGGCCCGGGCCTCCGCCCAGTTGAGCGGGCCGCTGACGTGCACGATCTCGCGGTGCCCGAGGCTCAGCAGGTGCTCCGTCGCCATCCGCGCGCCGCGCACCTGGTCCACCCCGACGGTCAGGGATGCCTTCGACAGGTCCCCCTCCACCACGACGAAGGGGACCCGAGCGGGTTGCATGCGAACCACCTCGAGCGCCTCGTCGTGGCCGGCGATCATCACGATGCCCTCCACGCCCACCCGCATGAGGTGCTCGGTGGCATCGCTGAGGGCCCGGCGCGTCACGTCCGACAGGCTCACCGAGGTCGCGAAGTAGCCCGCCTCGCGGGCGGCGTCCTCGACACTGCGGTGGATGCTCGTCGGACCGAAGAACGTCCTGGCGGTGCCGATGATGCCGATCATCCCGGAGCGTCCGCGCACCAGCGCGCGGGCGGCGATGTTGGGGCGGTAGCCCAGCCGCTCGATCGCCTGGAGCACCCGCTCCCTGGTCTCCGGCTTGATGCTGGGCGAACCGTTGATCACCCGGGACACGGTCTGGTGCGACACGCCCGCGAGTCGAGCGACATCCGCCATCACCGGCGCCCTGGAGGCAGCCGTCACGGCTGCCTCCGCATGAAGACCCTCTGCATCACGATGAAGAGGAGCAGCAGGGTTCCGATCGCTATCTTCGTCCACCACGAGCTCAGCGTGCCTTGAAACGAGATCAATGTCTGGATGACACCCAGGACCAGTACGCCGAGCAGTGAACCGAGGACGTAGCCGACGCCGCCGGAGAGCAGCGTGCCGCCGATGACGACGGAGGCGATGGCGTCCAGCTCCATGCCGACGGCGTGCAGCCCGTATCCGGAGAGCATGTAGAGGGAGAAGAGCAGACCGGCGATGGCGGAGCAGAGCCCGCTGATGACGTAGACGCCGATCTTGACCTTGGCGACGGGCAGGCCCATGAGCGTGGCCGAGCTCTCGCTGCCGCCGACCGCGTACGCCGTCCGCCCGAAGCGGGTCCGGTGCAGGACCCAGACCGCCACCGCCACGAGGGCCAGGGCGATCACCACACTCCACGTGATCGACACGTTCTGCGACAGCGGGATGGCGGCGGTGGCGAAGCTGCGGAAGGTCGGGTCCTTGATCGAGATCGACTCGACGCCGACGACGAAGCACAGCCCCCGGGCGAGGAACATGCCGGCGAGCGTGACGATGAACGGCTGGATCTCGAAGTAGTGGATGACCAGGCCCATGAGCAGGCCGAGCGTCGACCCCATGAGCAGCACCAGCAGCACCACGAGCGGCGCCGGGAGTCCGGCCCGCAGGCTGGCCGCCGCCACCATCGTGGACAGCGCGACCACCGCGCCCACCGACAGGTCGATGCCGCCGGTGACGATGACGAAGGTCATGCCGACCGCGATGACGATGAGGAACGCGTTGTCGATGAACAGGTTCGCCACGACCTGCCCGGAGGTGAACCCCTCGTAGCGGGCGGCACCGACCCCGAAGAGGAGGACGAAGAGCACGAAGGTGGCGATCACGGGCACGACCCGACCGGGAACGGACCGGCCGCGCAGAATCGCCCCGAGCGGGGCCTTGCCCTTGACCGGCGTTGCTGACGTCGTCATGACTGGGCCACCTTCTCCACCATGGATGCGGTCGGGGTCTGGGCGTGCTGCGCGGCCGCCGGCTCAGCGTCGGAAACGGGCCGGGCGGGACGCCGCGGGGTGCGCCGTAGCAGGACGGCCCGCACCTTGGGCGCCTGCAGGAGGCACACGGCGATGACGACGACGGCCTTGAAGACGAGGGTGATCTCCGGCGCGATGCCCATGCTGTACACCGTCGTGGTGAGCGTCTGGATGATGAGCGCGCCGAGCAGGGTCCCGGCCAGGCTGTAGCGGCCGCCGGCCAGGGAGGTGCCGCCGATAACGACCGCCAGGATGGCGTCCATCTCGATCCAGAGGCCGGCGTTGTTCGCGTCGGCAGCGCTGACGTTCGAGCTGATCATGAGGCCGGCGATGCCCGCGCAGATCGCCGCGAACACGTAGACGGTCCACCGGATCGTGCGCGAGCGCAGGCCGGCGAGCCGGCTGGCCTCCGGGTTGATGCCGACCGACTCGATCAGCAGGCCCAGGGCCGTCTTCCTCGTGACGATGGCGACGAGCACGAACACGGCCACCGCGATGAGGATCGAGACGGGCAGCAACAGGAAGCCTGCGCCGACGGTGCGGAACGTGGGGTTGCGGACCGTGATGATCTGGCCGTCGGTGATCAGCATGGCGATGCCCCGGCCGGCCGTCATGAGGACGAGCGTCGCGATGATCGGCTGAATGCGGAGGGCGGCGACGAGGAAGCCGTTCCACAGGCCGAGGACGGCGCACAGGGCGAGCGCCAGTCCCATGCCGACAAAGGCGGCCTTGGCGCTGGTGGGATCGCCCGCGCCCACGATCGAAGAGCAGGCGACGGCACCGGCGATGGCGACGACCGCGCCCACGGACAGGTCGATCCCCCGGGTGGCGATCACCAGGCACATGCCCAGGGCGATGAGCAGGGTCGGCGCGCCGTTCTTGAGGATGTCGACGAGGCTCCCGTACAGGTGGCCATCCTGGAAACGCAGGGCCAGGAAGGACGGGCGGACGACCGCGTTGGCCGCCAGCAGCACCACGAGGGCCACCAGGGGCCAGAGCAGAGGGCTGCTGCGGAAGCGGTCCAGGGGGCGCGTCGACGTCATGCCGCCACCGCCTCGGAGCGCTCGTCCACGTGGGCGATGAGCCGCATGATGTCGTCCACGGTCGCATGCTGGTCGAGCTCGGCGATCTTGCTGCGGTCCTTCATCACCACGACGCGGTGGCTCAGGCGCGCGACCTCCTCGAGTTCGGCGGAGATGTAGACCACGGCCATGCCTTCCTGGGCGAGCTCGGCGACGAGCTTCTGGATCTGGGTCTTGGCCCCGATGTCGATGCCGCGGGTGGGCTCGTCGAGGATGAGCACCTTCGGTTTGGTGATCAGCCAGCGGGCGAGCAGCACCTTCTGCTGGTTGCCCCCGGACAGCTTGCCCACGAGCGCGTCGGGGTCCGCCGGCCTGATGTCCAGCGCCTTGATCCACTTCTCGACCAGCTGGTCCTTGGTCTTACGCGGAATGGGCCGGGCCCAGCCGTTGGCCGCCTGCATCGCCAGGATGAGGTTGTCGCGGATGCTGAGGTCGGCCACCACCCCCTCGCCCTTTCGGTCCTCTGAACAGTAGGCGATCCCGGCCGCGATGGCCGCGCGCGGGCTGCGCAGGTGCAGGGCCTTGCCGTCGATGCGCACCTGGCCGCTGTCCGGGCGGTCCGCCCCGAAGAGCAGCCGCGCCAGCTCGGTACGACCGGAACCGAGGAGTCCGGCCAGGCCGACCACCTCACCGCGGTTGATCTGGAGGTCGAACGGCGCGACCGAGCCCTTGCGGCCGACTCCGGTGGCCTGCAGCACGGGGACGGTGGAGGCCTCCTCGCCGGCCTGTCCGGCGAGCCGCTCCACCTCCGCCAACGCGCCGAGTTCGCGACCGATCATGAGGGAGACCAGGTCGAGTCGGCTGAGGTCGGCGGTGAGGTGCTCCCCCACCAGCCGCCCGTTGCGCAGCACCGTCATGCGGTCGGAGATCTCGTAGACCTGCTCGAGAAAGTGCGACACGAAGAGGATGGCGACTCCCCGGTCCCGCAGGACGCGCATGATCCGGAAGAGCTCGGCGACCTCGTCCTGATCCAGACTGGAGGTCGGTTCGTCGAGGATGAGGACCTTGGCGTCCACGGCCACCGCGCGGGCGATCGCCACGAGCTGCTGGATGGCGATGGGATGCTCGGCGAGGACGGAGCCGGGGTCGATGTGCAGCCCCATGTCGGCGAGCAGCTCCGCCGCCCGGGCTCGGCAGGCCCGCCCGTCGACGGCGCCGAACCGCCGCGGCTCACGACCGAGCAGGATGTTCTCGGCGACGGTGAGGTTCGGGCAGAGGTTCACCTCCTGGTAAACCGTGCTGATCCCCGAGTCCTGAGCGTCGGCGGGGCCGGAGAACGAGACCTCACGACCGTCCAGCAGGGTGACTCCGGCGGTCGGGGTGTACACGCCCGTCAACGCCTTGATGAGGGTCGACTTGCCGGCGCCGTTCTCTCCCATGAGGGCGTGCACCTCGCCGGGGAGAAGTCGGAAGTCCACCTCCTGCAGGGCTTTCACGCCTGGGAACTCCACCGAGATCCCACGCATCTGCACCACCGCGGCCCGTCCGGCCTCACGCGGTGCCTGCTTCGCGTCCACCGACATGGTGGTCCTCCATCACTTGCTACGAGCCGTCGCCGACGGGGCGGCCGGATGCTGGGGCTGGACACCCCGCCACCCGTTAGGACGGCGGGGTGTGCCAATCAGGATATCGACCGGTCTCAGTACTTGCGGTTGGGCAGCTCGGTCTTCGCCTGCTCCTGGGTGAACGTCGTCTCCTCCGTCACCACGCGCTGCGGCACCTGCTCGCCCTTGACGACCTTCTTGGCGAGGTCCATCAGCTGGGGGCCGAGGAGCGGGTTGCACTCGACGATGTAGTTGATCTTGCCGTCGGCGAGCGCCTGCATCCCGTCGTGCACCGCATCGACGGTGATGATCTTGATGTCGACACCGGGCTTCTTGCCGGCCGCCTCGATGGCCTCGATGGCGCCCAGGCCCATGTCGTCGTTGTGGGCGTAGACCACG
The DNA here is from genome assembly GCF_003172935.1 of Micromonospora sicca. GTDB lineage: Bacteria > Actinomycetota > Actinomycetes > Mycobacteriales > Micromonosporaceae > Micromonospora > Micromonospora sicca. The sequence continues at coordinate 110,139 of NZ_QGKS01000187.1, forward strand.
TCGATCTTCGGGTTGGACTTGAGGAAGGCCTCCATGACCTGCTTGCCACCGGATCGGGTGAAGTCACCGGTCTGCGAGGCGATCACCTTGATCTGCGGGGCCGACTTGATGACGTCGGCGAAGCCCTTCTGGCGGTCGATGGCGGGGGCGGCGCCGGTCGTGCCCTGCAGCTCGACGACGTTGACCTGACTCTTGCCCTCCGAGTCCTTGACCAGCCACTCGCCGGCCTTCTTGCCCTCCTCGATGAAGTCGGACCCGAGGAAGGTCTTGTAGAGCGAGGTGTCCTGGGAGTCGACCGCGCGGTCGGTGAGGATCACCGGGATGTTGGCCCGCTTGGCCTCGAGCAGCACCGCGTCCCAACCGGTCTCGACCACGGGGCTGAAGGCGATGACGTCGACCTTCTGCTGGATGTAGCTGCGGATCGCCTTGATCTGGTTCTCCTGCTTCTGCTGCGCGTCGGAGAACTTGAGGTCGATGCCGGCCTCCTTGGCCGACTCCTGAACCGACTTGGTGTTGGCGGTACGCCAACCGGACTCGGCACCGACCTGGGCGAAGCCCACGGTGATCTTGTCGCTGCCGCTGTTGCCTCCGCCGGACGCGGACGAATTTCCGCCGCATGCCGTGAGGCCTACGGCCAGCACCATGCCGGCGACGGCCGTGAGGAACTTCTTCGACATTGGACTTTCCTCCAACTTTCTGACGCCTTGCTGGGCCCGTGCGGCGGCCGGCTCCTGGCTCATCGCCTTGGCAGCCACTGCCCATCTGGCCGGAAGTGTGAGCGCTAACATACAGTGGTGTCAACCCCCCATGTCGTTCTTGTCAACGCCAGATGTCATTGCAGGTAGAGGGGATTGACAGGGCCTGATGAGGCCGCTTATGTTAGCGCTAACTTCTCGGCTTGTTAACGCTCACATGCGTTGCCGAGCGCCCGGGCGGGGGCACCAACTGCCCCCGAGAACGCCCCGGCCACGCCAACCAACCGCCCTGCCCGACCTCGGCAGAATCCCTGGAGGAAGCCCGGCAATGTCCCTGTCCTTCTCCCGCCCGGCGCACCGCGCCCGGCCTCTGCTCGCCGGCCTGGCCGCGCTGGTCACCGGACTGGCCGGCGTCGTCAGCCTGGCTACGCCCGCGGCGGCCACTGTCGACGACGGGCTGGTCCTGCACTACGACCTCACTCAGGCCAGCGGCACGACCGTGACCGACAGCTCGGGCCACGGGCGCAACGGCACGCTCAGCGGCGACGCGAGCTGGCAGGGCGCGGACGGCCTGCGCCTCGGCGGCACGAACGGCCACGTCCGACTGCCCAACGACGTCCTGCGGGGCCTCACCGACGTCACCGTCTCGGTGCAGGTCAACATGGCGTCGGACCAGGCGACGCCGTACGTCATCTGGGGCCTGGGGAACACCGGCTCCGACGGCGTCGGTAACGGCTACCTGTTCACCACCGGCAACGCCTTCCGCGCCTCCATCGCCAGTGGCAACTGGTCCACCGAGCAGACCGTGACCACGGGCCGCAACCTCAGCCGCGGCAGTTGGCGCACCCTCACCTACGCCCTCGGCGGCGGCACCGCCGTGCTCTACGAGGACGGGGTCGAGGTCGCCCGCAAGACCGGCATCACGCTGACCCCCGGCTCGATCGGCGGCGGCACCACCAGGGCCAACTACCTCGGCCGCTCGGTCTACACCTCGGACAAGTACCTCAAGGGACAGGTCCGCGACTTCCGCATCTACGACCGGGCGGTGAGCGCCGAGGAAGCGCACGCCCTCGGGGAACAGACCGCTTCCGGACGGGCTGCGGCGGATGCGGCGGCCTTGGACCTCGGCGACACCACCGCGGTGACGGAGAACCTCACCCTGCCCACCCAGGCCGCCGGGGGCTCCACGGTGACCTGGTCCTCCAGCAACCCGGCCGTCGTGTCGGACGCCGGTGTGGTCACCCGGCCCGCCCCCGGCACCGGCAACGCGACCGTCACGCTGACCGCCGCCGTGTCCTACGCCGGCTTCACGGTCAGCCGAGCCTTCGCGGTCACGGTGGTCGAGGACATCACCGATCAGGAAAAGGTCGACAACGCCCTCGCGGCCATCGTCATCCACGACCAGAACGCCGTCCGCGGCAACCTCACGCTGCCCACCAAGGGCGCCCGCGACGTCGCGCTGACCTGGACCGCCAAGGACCCCGACGCCATGACCAGCACGGGCGAGGTGACCCGCCCGCCGTACGGGTCGAGCCCGGTCAGGGCCCGGCTCGGCGTGCGAGCGACCAAGGGCGCGGCGAGCGCGGTCCGCAACGTCAGCCTGACCGTTTTGCCGCTGCCGAAGAAGGAGCCGCTCGAGGGGTACGCCTTCGCGTACTTCACCGGCGAGGGCACCGCCGACGGCGAGCAGATCTACTTCGCGGCGAGCCGCGGCAACGACCCGCTCAAGTACGACGAGCTCAACGGCGGCCGCCCCGTCCTCACCTCCACGGAGGGCGACAAGGGGGTGCGGGACCCGTTCATCATCCGCAGCCCGGAGGGCGACAAGTTCTACCTCATCGCCACCGACCTCAAGATCAACGGCAACGGCGACTGGGACGCGAGCCAGCGCACCGGCAGCAAGTACATCGAGGTCTGGGAGTCGACCGACCTGGTGAACTGGTCGCAGCAGCGGCACGTGCGGGTCGCCCCCGACACGGCCGGCAACACCTGGGCCCCGGAGGCCTACTACGACGACAGCATCGGCGCCTACGTGGTGTTCTGGGCCTCCAAGCTCTACACCCCGGAGGACACCGCCCACACCGGCAACACGTACAACCGCATGCTGTACGTGACCACGCGCGACTTCCGGACCTTCAGCGAGCCCAAGGTATGGGTCGACCCCGGCTACTCCGTGATCGACCCGACCGTCATCAAGCACAACGGCAGCTACTACCGCTTCACCAAGGACGAGCGGAACAACACCTCCAGCACCCCGTGCAGCAAGTTCATCCTGGAGCAGAAGTCCACCGACCTGCGCAGCACCAACTGGGACTTCGTCCGGGACTGCATCGGCAAGGCGACGGCCACCTCCCCGGGCATCTCGCAAGGTGAGGGCCCGACGGTGTTCAAGAGCAACACCGAGGACAAGTGGTACGTGTTCATCGACGAGTTCGGCGGGCGCGGCTACGTACCGTTCGAAACCACCGACCTCGACAGCGGAACGTTCACCATGTCGACCGGCTACGACCTGCCGGCGCACCCGCGACACGGCACCGTCCTGCCGGTCACCAAGGCCGAGCTCGACCGGCTCCACCAGGGCCCGACGCCCGCACCGACGACCAAGAAGGGCGTCATCGCGGACTACCGCCTCGGCGGCGGGACCGGCACGACCGTGGCCGACAGCGCCGGCAACGCCCAGGATGCGGTCCTGCACGGCGGCGTCACCCGCTCGGACGACGGTATGGTCTTCAACGGGACCGACGGCTACCTGAAGCTGCCGAACAACCTGCTGACCGGCCTGGCGGACGCCAGCGTCTCCGCCCAGGTCTGGGTCGACCCGGCGCAGGCCACCCCGTACTTCATCTGGGGCATGGGAAACAGCACGAACGGGTCCGGCAACGGTTACCTGTTCACCACCGGCAACTCCTACCGCACCGCCATCGCCAGCGGAAACTGGACCACCGAGCAGAACACCGACGCCGCGCGCGACCTCAGCCGGGGCGGCTGGCACACCCTCACCTACACGCTCTCCGGTGGGGTGGCCCGGCTCTATGACAACGGCGTCGAGGTGGCGAAGAACAGCGCGGTCACCACCAAGCCGGGGGACCTCGGCGGCGGCATCACGACCGCCAACTACCTGGGCCGCTCGCTCTACTCCGGCGACCGCTACTTCAACGGCGCGATGCGCAGCTTCACGCTGTGGAACCGCGGCCTGTCGGCCAAGGAGGTGCTCTCCCTCCCCGGCAACGAGACCGCCATCGGCTCGGTGAAGCTGGACTCCCTCAAGGTCCCGGCCATCATCAACAGCGACACGAACACCGTCACCCTGCCCGTCAAGCCGGGTACCGACGTGCGAGCGCTGGCGCCCGTCCTCGGGGTCGGCGGCGAGGCTCGCGTCACGCCGGGCAACGGCTCGACGCAGGACTTCACGAATCCGGTGACCTACCGGGTCACCGGCGAGGACGGCAGCAGCCGGGCCTGGACCGTGAAGGCCGCCGTCATGAACAGCCCGGTCCTGCCCGGCTACAACGCGGACCCGAACATCGTGCGCTTCGGCGACACGTACTACGTCTACGCGACGACCGACGGCTACCCGGGCTGGTCCAGCACCACGTTCAAGACCTGGTCGAGCAAGGACCTGGTGCACTGGACCGAGCACCCGACCATCCTCGACCTCGGACCGGACGTGTCGTGGGCCGATGGGCGGGCCTGGGCGCCGGCCGCGATGGAGAAGAACGGGAAGTACTACCTGTACTTCTGCGCCGACGCCAAGATCGGCGTGGCGGTGTCCGACTCGCCCACCGGCCCGTTCGTCGACGCTCTCGGCAAGCCACTCGTCGCGTCGAACCCGAACGGCGGCCAGGCGATCGACCCCGCCGTCTTCACCGATGACGACGGCCAGAGCTACCTGTACTGGGGCAATGGCAACGCGTACGTGGTGCCGCTCAACGCGGACATGACTTCGTTCGATCCGGCGAGGGTCAAGCGCATCACCGGCCTGACCAACTTCCGCGAGGGCCTCTTCATGGCCAAGCGGGGCAGCACCTACTACCTCAGCTGGTCGATCGACGACACCCGGAGCGAGAACTACCGCGTCGGCTATGCCACCGCGACGAGCCCGATGGCCGACGGCCTGGTCAACCGAGGCGAGATCCTCATCAAGGACGTCAGCCTCGGCATCCTCGGCACCGGGCACCACAGCATGATCCAGGTGCCGGGCACCGACGACTGGTACATCGCGTACCACCGCTTCGCCATCCCTGGCGGAGACGGCACGCACCGCGAGGTCACCATCGACCGTCTCCGCTTCAACCCCGACGGCACCATCGCCAAGGTCGTCCCCACGCTGGAGAGCGTCCCGCCGCTGGCGCCCTGACTCTCCTGGAGGCGGACGCCACGGCGCCTCGCGGCGTCCGCCTCGCCCGCACCGATCACCACATCCACCCGTCACAGGGAGGCTTATCCCCCATGCGCACCCACCGCCTCGCCGCGGGCCTGGTCGCCGGACTCGTCGGGACCGCGCTGTACGCGAGCGCCCCGGCCCTCGGTGCCGCGACGCCCGCAGCCCTCGACTACACGATCAACGTGGACGCCAACGGCGCCGGCCCGGCCATCGACCCGGCCATGTACGGCGTCTTCTTCGAGGACATCAACCGGGCCGCCGACGGCGGCCTCTACGCCGAGCTCGTGCAGAACCGCTCCTTCGAGTACCTGCCGGTCGACAACGGCTCCTACACCGGCCTCACCTCGTGGAGCGCCGTCTCCTCCGCTGGCGGCAGCGGCACCATCGCCACCGTGAACGACGAGGCCCGTCTCAACGAGCGCAACCGCACCTACCTCAAGATGACGCTCAGCAACGCCGGCGCCGGCACCTACGGCGTGATGAACTCCGGCTACAACACCGGCATCGCGGTCGAGGCCGGCAAGACCTACGACTTCTCCGTCTGGGCCCGGACCGATGCCGCAGACGGCACCCCCCTCACCGTCACGCTGCGCAACCAGGCCGGGATAGCCACCTACGCCGCCCCGGTCCAGCTGACGGTCCAGGGTGACACCTGGCGCAAGTACACGGGTACGTTCGTGGCCACCGGCACCACCGACGCCGCCCGCCTCGCCGTGGAGGCCGGGGGTACCGGAACCGTGCGCCTCGACATGGTCTCGCTCTTCCCCCGGGACACCTTCAAGGGCCACCCCAACGGCCTGCGCAAGGACCTGGCGGAGAAGATCGCCGCTCTCAAGCCGGGCTTCGTCCGCTTCCCCGGCGGGTGCCTGGTCAACACCGGCAGCATGTACGGCTACACGGCCGAGGACGGCTACCAGCGCGCCCGCTCGTACCAGTGGAAGGACACCATCGGCCCGGTCGAGGAGCGCGCCACCAACAAGAACTTCTGGGGCTACAACCAGTCCTACGGCCTTGGCTACTACGAGTACTTCCAGTTCTCCGAGGACCTCGGCGCCAAGCCGGTGCCCGTCGTGCCGGCGCTGGTCACCGGCTGCGGCCAGAACCGCGCCGTCGACGACGACGCGCTGCTGCAGCGGCACATCCAGGACACCCTCGACCTCATCGAGTTCGCCAACGGCGCGGCCACGTCCACGTGGGGCGCCAAGCGGGCGGCCATGGGCCACCCGGAGCCGTTCGGCCTCGACCGCATCGAGGTCGGCAATGAGGAGAACCTTCCCGATGCCTTCATGACCCGCTTCGTAAAGTTCCGCGACGCGATCAAGGCGAAGTACCCGAACATCACCGTCATCAGCAACTCCGGGCCGGACGACACCGGCGTCACCTTCGACCGGGCCTGGGACCTCAACCGGGCCAACGGCGTGGAGATGGTCGACGAGCACTACTACAACAGCCCGGAATGGTTCCTGCAGAACAACAAGCGCTACGACGGCTACGACCGCTCCGGTGCGAAGGTCTGGCTCGGCGAGTACGCCTCGCAGGACAACAAGCTCTACAACGCGCTGACCGAGGGCGCGTACATGACGGGCCTGGAGCGCAACGCCGACGTCGTGAAGATGGCCTCCTACGCTCCCCTGCTCGCCAACATCGACTACGTCCAGTGGCGGCCGGACATGATCTGGTTCGACAACGACCAGTCGTGGGGCTCCGCCAACTACGAGGTGCAGAAGCTCTTCATGAGCAACGTCGGCGACCAGGTCGTCCCGAGCACCTCCGCCGGCGCGGTGAAGACCCCCTCGCCGGTCACCGGCGCGATCGGGCTGTCCACCTGGCGGACCGCCGCGAAGTACGACGACGTCGTGGTCACCGGCGCCGACGGCACGCCCCTGTTCAATGACGATTTCTCCAACGGTGCCGGTCAGTGGACCCCGCTCACCGGGCTCGGCAGCTGGGCGGTGCAGGACGGCGCGTACGTCCAGTCCAGCACCACGGCGGAGAACACCATGGTGAAGGCGGGCGACGTGAACTGGCACGACTACGACCTGAACGTGAAGGCCACCAAGATTTCCGGCGCCGAGGGCTTCCTGGTCGGCTTCGGGGTCAAGGACACCGGCAACTACTACTGGTGGAACCTCGGCGGTTGGAACAACACCCAGGGCGCGGTGGAGAAGGCCGTCAACGGCGGGAAGACCACGCTGATCGCCAAGCCCAACACCATCGAGACCGGCCGCACCTACGACGTCAAGGTCCAGATCCGCGGCACCAAGGTGACGCTGCTGCTCGACGGCCAGGTCTGGGGCAGCTTCGACGACAACGCCGTCACCGAGCCGTTCGCCCAGGTGGTCACCCGGGACGTCGCCGCGAAGCAGCTGATCATCAAGGTCGTCAACGCCCAGGACGCCCCGGCCCGCACCACCATCAACCTCGGTGCTGGCGCCCGGGTCGTGAACAAGGCGGAGATGACCGTCATCAGCGGCGACCCGCAGCAGCTGAACACCCGCACCGCGCAGCCGATCAAGCCGGTGACCAGCACGATCAAGGGTGTCGCACCCACCTTCACCCGCACCTTCGAGCCGAACTCGGTGACGTTCATCCGAGTTCAGACCAAGTAGGAGCAGCACCGATGAGCATGCACCTCACCCGACGTAACCTCCTGCGCGGCGGCCTCGGCGTGGCGGCGGCAGGGCTGGTCCTGCCCGCCACGGCCCGCGGCGCCTGGGCGGCGCCGGCGCCCGGGCCCACGGACGCCGAGATCTACGGCGCCCCGACCACCAGCCCGCTAATGTGGCAGCGGGCCGACCCGTTCGTCACGCCGCGCACCGACGGCCTCTACTACTTCACCGCCTCCGTGCCGGAGTACGACCGGCTCATCGTCCGCGCCTCGCCCACGATCGAGGGGCTGGGCAGCGCCGCCGAGACGGTCGTCTGGCGGCGGCCGACCAGCGGGAAGATGGGCGGCCACATCTGGGCGCCGGAACTGCACCGGATCGACGGCCGCTGGTACATCTACTTCGCCGCCGGCGACTCCGACAACGTCTTCCGGATTCGGATGTACGTCATCGAGTCCATCGCCGCCGACCCCCGCGACGTCAGCGGCTGGTCGTCCCCGCGGCAGATCGTCACGCCGTGGGACAGCTTCGCGCTCGACTCCACCACCTTCGAGCACGACGGCCAGCGCTACCTCGTCTGGGCGCAGAGCGAGCCGGAGATCAACGCCAACAGCAGCCTCTACATCGCGCGGATGACCTCGCCGTTCAGCATCACCGGCACCCCGGCGCGGATCGCCACCCCGACGAAGTCGTGGGAGGTCCAGGGCTTCCGGGTCAACGAGGGCCCGGCGGTGATCAAGCGCAACGGCCGGATCTTCATGACGTTCTCGGCCAGCGCCACCGACGCCCGCTACTGCATGGGCCTGCTCACCGCCGACGACCGCGCGAACCTGCTCGACCCGGCCACCTGGAGCAAGAGCGCGGACCCGATCTTCACCACGAACGAGCAGACGAAGCAGTACGGCCCGGGTCACAACAGCTTCACCGTGGCCGAGGACGGCGAGACCGACGTGATGGTGTACCACGCCCGCGACTACCGGGACATCGTGGGCGACCCGCTCTACGACCCCAACCGGCACGCCCGCGCGCAGCGCCTCTACTGGCACGAGGACGGCACTCCCCTCTTCGGGGTGCCGGTCGGCAAGGGCGGGCCGATCCTGCGGCTGTCGCCGGCAGACGCCTCGTCCACCTTCGTGCGCCACTTCGCGTACGTGCTGCGCGTCAACCCGGCGGGGCGGGAACTCGCCGACACCCAGTTCCGGTTCGTTCCCGGGCTGGCCGGCGGGGGCACCGTGTCGATCCAGTCGGTGAACTTCCCGGACCGCTACTGGCGGGTGGTGGACGGCACGAGCCTGCGGATCGACCCGGTGGAGGACGGCAGCGCGTACGCGGCGCAGGCCAGCTTCCGCCGGATCCCGGGCCTGGCGAACAGCAACGGGATCTCGCTGGAGCTGTCCGACCGTCCTGGCGTGTACGTCCGCCACGACAAGGGCAGCCTCACGGTCGGCAAGCCGTCCGGTTCCAAGTCGACGTTCTGGCTGAGCTGAGGGAGACGTCATGGCCACTCTGGACCGACGCGGTTTCCTCCGCGCCGCAGGGCTGGTCGGCGCCGCGCCGCTGTTGTCCCCGTTCGCGGGCACGGCAGCGGCCTCGGCGAGCGCCGCCACCC
>NZ_QGKS01000407.1 GCF_003172935.1 Micromonospora sicca
CGCCATGGCCACCCCGGCGGGCGGGCCGGTCTCCGCACCCCCGGTGGTGCCGGCGCCCGCGTTGCCGAGTTGGCCACCGCCGACCAATCCCACCGCGGCGTCCGGGCGCGCCGGCGCCCACCCGTACCCGACCAGCGCGCCACCGGCCGCGGACCGCCCCGTCGGCACGCTGCCCGGCGGGCGGCCCGGCCCCCTCCCCCACCAGAACGGCCCGGGCCTGGCGGGCACCGCCTACGGCGGCACGACCTACGGCGGCACCGAGGGGCCGGGCTTCGCCACCGTGGCGCTCCCGCAGGGCAACCCGCTGGAGAACTCCGGCTCGCTGACCGGGCACATCCTGGCCCAGGGCTGGGCCGAGGACGCCCCGACGACCCGGTCCAGCAACACGAAGGTGGTGATCGTGCTGGCCGCGTCGCTGGGTCTGCTGATCGCGATCAGCCTGCTGGTGGTGTTCCTAGCCAACGACGCGCTGAGCGGGATGACCGGCCGATGATCAGCGGGTGACGGCTCTGGGAAGCATGGTGAGCCCGCCCACTACGGCCTCGCGGTGCGGTGGCGGCTTCGCCGCGCCGCCGTACACTTGGGTGGATCACTGACCCGGCGCGCCTGTCACGCGCCCATGGGCGATCTTGCGGGCGATTCGGCGGCATTCAGCCGCAGCGGGCCATCGCGAAGATGCGCCCCGCTCGAAAGGCATTTCTTGACCACCTTCGCTGACCCCGGCACGTCCCCGTCCGCCCACGACACCCCGGCGCAGGAGAACCCCGCCGCCGTCGACGCCCCCGACTTCGCCGCGCTGGGACTGCCCCGGCAGCTGGTCGCCGCGCTGGCCCGCCAGGGCATCACCACCCCGTTCGAGATCCAGCGGGCCACCCTGCCGGACGCCCTCGCCGGCCACGACGTGCTCGGCCGGGGCCAGACCGGCTCCGGCAAGACCCTCGCCTTCGGCCTGCCGCTGATCGCCCGGCTCGCGGAGCGCAACCGGGCCCGCCCGCTGCACCCCCGGGCCCTGGTCCTGGTGCCCACCCGGGAACTGGCCATGCAGGTCAACGACGCGCTGATGCCGCTCGGCAAGGCCGTCGGCATCTTCGTCAAGACCGCCGTCGGCGGCGTGCCGTACGACCGGCAGATCGACGCGCTCCGCCGGGGTGTGGAGATCATCGTCGCCACCCCGGGCCGGCTCGGCGACCTGGTCGCCCGCGGCGTCTGCAACCTGGACGACATCGAGATCACCGTGCTCGACGAGGCCGACCAGATGGCCGACATGGGCTTCCTGCCGGAGGTCACCGAGCTGCTGGCGAAGACCCCGGCGGACGGGCAGCGGCTGCTCTTCTCCGCCACCCTGGACGGCGACGTCGACTCGCTGGTCAAGCGGTTCATGACCGACCCGGTCACCCACTCGACCGCCCCGTCGACCGCGTCGGTGTCCACCATGGACCACCACCTGCTGCTGATCCCGCCGCACGACAAGTTCGCGGTGGCCGCCTCGATCGCGGCCCGCTCCGGCCGGACGATGCTCTTCGCGCGTACCCAGCTCGGCGTCGACCGGCTGGTCGAGCAGCTCGCCGCGGTGGGCGTACGCGCCGGTGGGCTGCACGGCGGCAAGACCCAGCGGATGCGGACCAAGACCCTGGCCGAGTTCCGTGAGGGCCGGATGAACGTGCTGGTCGCCACCGACGTGGCGGCCCGCGGCATCCACGTCGATGGGGTCACGCTGGTGCTGCACGTCGACCCGCCGAAGGACCCGAAGGACTACCTGCACCGGGCGGGACGTACCGCCCGGGCCGGCGAGTCGGGCGCGGTGGCCACCCTGGTGCTGCCGAAGCAGCGCCGGACCACCCTGGCCATGCTGGAGAAGGCCGGCGTCGCTCCGGCGGAGACCCGGGTCCGGGTCGGCGACCCGGCCCTCGCCGAGCTGATCGGCGCGCGTGAGCCCAGCGGGGTGCCGGTCCGCGAGGAGCCGCAGGAGCACCGCCGCTACGGCGACCGCCCGTCCGGCCCGCGCCGCTTCGGCGACCGGGACGGCCGGCGGTTCGGCGACCGCGGCTCCTTCGACCGGGACGGCCGCGGCGAGCGCCGGTTCGGCGACCGGGGCGAGCAGCGCTTCAGCCGCCCCTCCGGCGAGCGACGCTTCGAGGACCGGCCGACCGGCGAGCGACGCTTCGAGGACCGGCCGACCGGCGAGCGGCGCTTCGGTGACCGGCCGTCCGGCGAGCGACGCTTCGGTGACCGGCCGTCCGGCGAGCGACGCTTCGAGGACCGCGGTCAGGGCGAGCGGCGCTTCGGTGACCGGCCGACCGGCGAGCGGCGCTTCGGCGACCGCGACGACCGGCGTCCGGCCGACCGCGCGGGCCGGGACGACCGGCGCTTCGGCGACCGGCCGACCGGGGAGCGGCCGACCGGGGACCGGCCGACCGGCGAGCGTCGCTTCGAGGACCGCAGTCAGGGCGAGCGGCGCTTCGGTGACCGGGACGCCCGGGGCGAGCGCACGTTCGGCGAGCGGGGCGGCGACTTCCGGTCGGCGGACCCCCGGGGCGGGTTCCGTTCCGAGGGGCGGGGCCGGGACGACCGGCCGCGCGACGACCGGCCGCGCGACGACCGGCGGGGCTTCGGCGGGCGACCGCCGGCGCGTACCCACTGACCTGAACACCGGACGCCGCCGTGGAGCACCCGCTCCGCGGCGGCGTTTTGGCATCCCGCGCCGATGTCCGCGCCGTCGCGTAACGTCCGGTTCATGCCGACCATGCCGCAGTCGCTCTTCTGGACCAGGACGGACACCGCCGGGGCCGAGCACGTCGTCCTCGACAGCCGACAGGGACTCGCCGCGCGGGGTGTGGCGCTGGCGGTGGACCCGATCCCGTACACCTGCCGGTACCAGCTCACCGTCGGTCAGGACTGGTCGGCCACCCGGCTGGAGGCGGAGGCCGAGGGGGCCGGCTGGTCGCGGAGCGTACGGCTGGAACGCACCGGGAACGGCTGGCGGGTGCGGACCGGCGAGCAGGGTGACCTGGACGCGACGTTGCGCGCGGCCGGGCACGCCCCGGCCGGGCTGCCGGGCACGGACGACCCGGGCCGGCTGGCCGACGCGCTCGACCTCGACCTGGGCGGCTCCCCGCTGTTCAACACCCTGCCCGTACGCCGCCTCGGGCTGAGCCGGGCGCCGGCGGACCAGGCCCGCCGGGTGACCGTCGCCTGGGTGCTCGTGCCCAGCCTGGCCGTGGTCCCCGCCGAGCAGGTCTACACCCCGCTCGGGCCCGGCCGGGTGCGCTTCGCCAGCGACACCTTCACCGCGGACCTGGACGTGGACCCGGACGGCTTCGTGGTGCGCTACCCGGGTCTCGCCGAACGGGTCGACCCGCGCTGATCCGCGCTCGTCCGGTCAGGCCGGCCAAGCGCCGGTGGCCAGGAAGCGGTCGATGGTGGCGAGGTGCGGGGCGAGGTCCAGCCCCTGCCGGGTCACCCAGTCGTCGGCGTAGTACGTGTCGACGTACCGGTCACCGGCGTCGCAGATGAGGGTGACCACGGAACCGGTGCGCCCCACCGCCAGCATCTCGGCGATCAGCCCGAACGCGCCCCACAGGTTGGTGCCGGTCGAGCCGCCGACCCGGCGGCCGAGCACCCTCGAGCCGGCCCGCATGGCGGCCAGCGAGGCGGCGTCCGACACCTGGACCATCCGGTCCACCACCGAGGGCAGGAAGGACGCCTCGACGGACGGCCGGCCGATGCCCTCGATCCGGGAGCCGCGGTCGGTCCGCACCGACCAGTCGCCGGCCTGCCAGGCCGGGTAGAAGGCGGAGTTCTCCGGGTCGACCACGCAGAGCTTGGTGGGCAGCCGCCGGTAGCGGGCGTACCGGCCGATGGTGGCGCTGGTGCCGCCGGTGCCGGCGCCCACCACGATCCAGGCCGGCACGGGGTGCCGCTCCAGGGCGAGCTGCGCGTAGATCGACTCGGCGATGTTGTTGTTGCCCCGCCAGTCGGTGGCCCGCTCGGCGTAGGTGAACTGGTCCATGTAGTGCCCGCCGGTGTCCTCGGCGAGCCAGCGCGCCTCGATGACCACCTTGGCCGGGTCCTGCACCAGGTGGCAGCGGCCGCCCTGGAACTCGATCTGGGCGATCTTCTCGGGCGAGGTGGAGGCGGGCATGACCGCGATGAAGGGCAACCCCAGCATCCGGGCGAAGTACGCCTCGGAGACGGCGGTCGAGCCGGAGGAGGCCTCGACGATGGTGGTGTCCGGGCCGATCCAGCCGTTGCAGAGCCCGTAGAGGAAGAGCGACCGGGCGAGCCGGTGCTTCAACGAGCCCGTGGGGTGCACCGACTCGTCCTTCAGGTAGAGGTCGATGCCCCACTCGCGGGGCAGCGGGAAGGGCAGCAGGTGGGTGTCGGCGGACCGGTTGGCGTCGGCCTCGACCGTGGCGATCGCCTCGGTCACCCACGTCCGGCCTGCCTCGTCGCACCGGTCCAGATGTGTCACGTCGGCAACGTTACAAGCGAGGTCAGCTCGGGTTCGGGCCGACCCGGCGGCGCTGCCGGCGCTGCCCGGCCCGGCCCGCGGCCCGGACCACCGGCGTCAGCGCGAGCGCCAGCCGGGGCAGCGCGTCGAGGAGCCGGACCTGGGCGCCGCGCCAGCGCGGCAGGCTGACCACCGGCCGCGGCCGCCGGGCCAGCCGCACGGCCCGCGCGGCCACCCGCTCCGGCGTGAGCAGCGACCCGGTGAAGGAGGCCAGCGCGCCGGGGTCGTCGAGCCGGTCGTGCAGCATCGGCGTCCAGATCCCGTCCGGGCAGAGACATGACACGTGTACGCCCCGGAGCCCGGCCATCCGCAGGTCGGCCAGGGTGCCCAGGCTGAACGCGAGCAGGGCGTGCTTGCTGGCCGCGTAGACCGTCTCGCCAGGCGCGGCGATCAACCCGGCCAGCGAGACGACGTTGAGCACGTGCCCGCTCCCCTGGGCCCGCATGACCTCCAGCGCGGCGAGGGTGCCGTTCATCGCGCCGAGGGCGTTCACCTCGATCTGCCGGCGGCGGGTCGCCGCGTCGTGCGTCCAGGACGGTCCGGTGACCAGGATTCCGGCGTTATTCACCCAGAGCCTCAGCCCGTCGGGCGTCGCCCGCGCCGCCTCGGCGGCGACCGCGGCGCAGGCCGCCTCGTCGCGGACGTCCAGCGCGCGGGACCAGCCGCCGAGCGGCGCCGCGGCGGCGGCCACCGCGTCGGCGTCCAGGTCGGTGAGGAGCACGCTCCAGCCGTCGGCGTGCAGGGCGGCGGCGATCGCCCGCCCCAGACCGCCGGCCGCCCCGGTCACCACGGCCGCCCCGGCCACTCCCCGCGCTGGCGTCGTCATCGGCGCACGGTATCTCCGGACTCCCGTCGGCGCCAGAGCCTGCGCGCCCGTCCAACTCCTCGTTCCGAACCAGGCGTCGGCGGCCGGACGCAGGGTGTACAGCTGTTGGCTGATTAACTAAGCGAACCTATGTGGTACGTTCTTGATCATGTCGTTGCTGCGTCTGGGTCCGGCCGCTGAGTACATCGGTGTGCATCCTGTGACGCTGCGCCGGTGGGCGGATGAGGGACGGGTGGCGGTGACGTGGGTTGGTCGGGAGCGTCGGTTCGACTCTGCGTTGCTCGATGCGTTCGTCGGACGGGGTGAGGCGGAACGGCCGCGCCGTGAGGCGTTGTATGTGCGGGTGTCGGGTACGTCTGGCCAGGAGACGTCGCTGGTGGCCCAAGAGGCGGAACTGCGGGCTACTGCTGCCGCCGAAGTCGTGGCGGTGTTCAAGGACAAGGCGTCTGGGCTGCGGGAGAACCGGCCCGGACTTGCCCGGCTGTTGAAGGGTGCGGCGGCCGGCGAGTTCACTGTGGTAAGAGTGACCCACCGCGACCGGCTGGCGCGGTTCGGCACCGCGTGGCTGACCGCTCTGCTCGCCCGTGACGGGGTGACCGTCGAGGTGCTGCACGCGAAGGGTTCGGCCGGTGGGGTCGAGGAACTCCTGGACGACTTCATGTCTCTGGTCGCCATATTCGCCGGCCGGATGTACGGCCTGCGGTCCCGTGAGGCCAAGCGGCGACTGCTGGCGGCCGCGGGTAAAGGCGTGGGGTAGTGGCTGGCTCCGTGTTGACGTCGACCGCGACCTGCACCGCATACCGGGCGGTGTGCGGCGGTAAGCCCGACGCGCCCGGGGTGCAGGCGCCCGTGACGGGGCGGGTGCTCGCCGAACGGGTCGGGTGGCTGGCGGACCTGGTTCGGGGCATGGCCGACGAGGTGATCGGCGCGCGTTGGTCGGATGCTGACCTTGCGGAGCTTGCCGGTGGGGTCGGCCCTGAGGGGCGGCGGCTGCCGGGCAACGGGTGGATGGCGTTGCGCCGGCTCGGCTGGGGTGCGGTGCCGCCGGCGGGTGTGGTGGTGTCGGACCGGGTTCGTCGGATCGCCGAGGAAGAAGCGGCCCGCATTCTGCGTCTGGCGTGCCACCGTCGTGCGACCGTTGCCGCGCTGCTGGCCACGTGGCCGGCCGATCCGTCCGCTCGCACCGCTGACGAGTGGTCAGCGTTGCGGGCGGCGCTGCCCGACGCAACCGATAGCGCGACGATCCGCAGCCGCACCCGACAGATCACCGGATACGTCCACGGGCATGGCCGGCTGCCGGCGGACCTGTGTGAGTTGGAGGGTCAGCCGGCCGTGGCTCGGCAGGTGAGCCTCGCTGCGGCCGACCGGCAACAGGTCGCCGTCGACCGGGTCGACGACAGCATGGTGCGGGTGTGGTCGCAGCTTCCGATGTGCCCGGCGCCGGCCTCGTACCGCGACTGGGTGTGGCATGCCTTCGATGTTGTGCTGCCGGCGGTCGTGCCAGCCGGGGTGAAGGTGTGCACTCCGACGCTGCGTCCCGGCGATGGCAAGGTTCGCGTCGACCTGCCCTGGCAGACCCCGCACACCCCACCCCGGTTGGACGGCCACACTCGTGCGCTTGGTGTCGACTGGGGTGTGAACACCCTGCTGACCGCGACCGTGGCCGACCTCGACCAGGACGGCACTGTGGTGGTGCAGGGCCGCCCGTTGCGGTTCGACGCGACCGGCGTGTCGGCGAAACTGGTGCGACTACGCCGCCACCGCGAACACCTCAACACCAAAGCCGACCACCTGGCGCGGCTGCGCGACGGCCGGCCCACCCACCACCCTGCCGCAGCGGCATTGAATACGAAGCTCGCCCTCCTGCAGGCCGCGCATACGGCGGTGTGCGCCCGGATCCGGCATCTCAACAAGGCTCTTGCCTGGTCGTCGGCGCGGTGGCTCGTCGACCAGG
>NZ_QGKS01000412.1 GCF_003172935.1 Micromonospora sicca
AAAGGAATCCCAACCAACAATCCCCCCAAAGGAGAACTGCCAGTCCGGGGTATAAATCAATTTGGCACTGGCTTATCAAGCACCCTGTTGAGTTCTCAAAGAACAACCACACACCATCCAGAAGCCCTACCCAGTAGGACTTCCATCCGGGGCATTTCGTCCGTCCGCACCCGCCGCTCTCGCGCCGGGCACTTTTACTACGTTACCCGGGGGTTTTTGCCGTGTCAAACCGGTGTTTCGCGGTTTGTCGTACGTCAACCTTTTTTGCCGGGCACCACTGTTCGACCGGCTCGCGCCGGGCGCTTCGTGGGTTTCGGCAGGACGGCCGCTGCGGTCTCCCGCACGCTCGCCCGTTTCCCTGCCGGCCGATAACCTTACCCGGTCGGTTCCGCCTCGCCAAATCCGCCTCTCGGCGAATCCGGGGCACCGCCCGGTCCCAGGTTCCTGATGAGTGTAACCATCCGACCCTGGGGGTCATTCCCGCGCTCCGGCCTGTCAGGTCTTTCGCCTGTTTCGTCCGTTCCGCGCTGGCAGAGAGAAAGTTACGCGCCCAGCGGATTGATCGTCAAATCCGCTGGGCGCGTCCCGCGTCACACTCTCGACGTACGGCTATCTGCGCAGCTCAACCCCGGCGAAGGAACGCTTGCCGCGGCGCAGCACCAGGTACCGGCCGTGCAGCAGGTCCTCCGGGCCGACGGTGGCGTCCACCTCGGAGATCCGGGTGTTGTTGACGTAGGCGCCGCCTTCGGCGATCACCCGCCGGGCCTCCTTCGTGCTGGGCACCAACCCGGACTCCTTGAGCAGGCCGGCCACGTCCGGCAGCTCGGTGAGGTGCACCAGGCCGGCCTCGATGAGGGCGGCCCGCAGCGTCTCCGGGGCCAGTTCGTCCAGCGCCCCCCGGCCGAAGAGCGCCTGGCTGGCGGCGACCGCCTGGGCCAGCTCCCGTTCGCCGTGCACCAAGCTGGTCAGCTCCTCGGCGAGGGCGCGCTGGGCGAGCCGGGCCTGGGGACGCTCGGCCGTCGCCTTCTCCAGCTCCTCCAGCTCCTCGCGGGAGCGGAAGCTGAAGTAGCGCAGGTAGCGGACGACGTCGCGGTCGTCGGCGTTGAGCCAGAACTGGTAGAAGGCGTACGGGCTGGTCATCTCCGGGTCGAGCCAGACTGCGCCGCCCTCGGTCTTGCCGAACTTGGTGCCGTCGGACTTGGTGACCAGCGGCGTGGTGAAGGCCTGCACCGGTCCCGCGCCCCGGCGGCGGATGTAGTCGACGCCGGCGGTGATGTTGCCCCACTGGTCGGAGCCGCCGTACTGGAGCTGACAGCCGTACCGGCGGTGCAGCTCGAAGAAGTCGTGCGACTGCAGGAGCTGGTAGCTGAACTCGGTGAAGCTGATGCCGGTCTCCAGCCGCGCCTTGACCACCTCCCGGGCCAGCATCCTGTTCACCGGGAAGTGCTTGCCCACGTCGCGCAGGAACTCGACCACCGACATCTCGCCGGTCCAGTCCAGGTTGTTGACCAGCCGGGCGGCGTTCTCCCCGGTGTACGAGACGAACGGCGCGAGCTGGTCGTGGATCCGCCGCACCCAGCCCTCGACCACCTCGGGCGGGTTGAGGGTCCGCTCGGCGCTCTCCTTCGGGTCGCCGATCTGGCCGGTGGCGCCGCCCACCAGCAGCAGCGGGCGGTGCCCGGCGAGCTGCAGCCGGCGAGCCGTGGTGACCTGCATGAGGTGGCCGACGTGCAGGCTCGGCGCGGTCGGGTCGAAGCCCACATAGAAGGTGGCGCTCTCGCCGTCGAGCAGCTCGCGCAGCTCGTCGAGGCCGGTCGAGTCCTGGATCAGGCCCCGCCACCGCAGGTCTTCGGTCAGGGAGTCCCGCCCGTGCGGGAGGTTGCTGTCGGTCACGGTCACCGATTCTCCCCCATCACACCCCCCGGGCCGTACCGGGTTTGCCTCTCGGCGGGGCGGCTAGGCTGGCGGCTCCGTACGAGGCGAGGAGGGGCTGCCGTGGAGATGCCGGACCTGACCGGGGGCTTCGTCGCCCTGCTGGGGCTCAAGTTCGACGAGGTCAGCAGCGAGAAGGTGGTCATCCGCTGGGAGGTGCGCCCGGAGCTGCACCAGCCGTTCGGGATCCAGCACGGCGGGGTCTACTGCTCGGTGGTCGAGACGGCGGCCAGCATCGGCGGCTCGCTCTGGCTGGGCGACAAGGGCCAGGTGGTCGGGGTGTCCAACCAGACCGACTTCCTGCGGGCGGTCCGCGAGGGTGAGCTGACCGCGGTGGGCACGCCGGTGCACCAGGGCCGCAGCCAGCAGCTCTGGCAGGTGGAGATCACCGACGGCGACGGGCGACTGGTCTCCCGGGGCCAGGTGCGCCTGCAGAACCTCACCGCCCGCTGACCCGGGGCCGGAGCGCCCGATTCGACCTGAATTGAGGGGCTGACGCGGATATCGTCGCGTCGATGAGACCCGCCGCTGCCCCGCCGACGTGAGGAAGCTCCTCGCCGCCACCCTCGGCGTGCTCTCCGCCATCGGCGGCTTCGTCGACATCGGCGACCTGGTGGCGGCGAGCCAGGCCGGCGCCCGGTTCGGCATGGCCCACGCCTGGGTGCTGCTCGTCGGTGTGCTCGGCATCTGCGCGTACGCCGAAATGGCCGGACGGATCGCGGCGGTGAGCGGCCGGGCGGTGTTCGACCTGGTCCGGGAGCGGCTGGGGCCGCGGGTGGCGCTGCTCAACCTGGTCGCGTCCTACCTCGTCACGGTGGTCACCCTGGCGGCGGAACTGGGCGGGGTGGCGCTGGTGGTGCAGCTGGCCACCGGGGTCAGCTACCTGCTGTGGGTGCCGGTGGCCGCGTTCGCCGTCTGGCTGGTGCTGTGGCGGATGCGCTTCGAGCTGATGGAACGGGTCTTCGGGCTCGCCGGGATGGCCCTGCTGGTCTTCGCGGTGGCGTTGTTCGCCCTGCCCACCGACTGGGGGCGGCTCGGCCACCAGGCGGTGCACCTCAGCGCCGCCGGGCAGGGCTGGAGCGCCTACTGGTTCCTCGCGGTGGCGCTCTTCGCCTCCACGGTCAGCCCGTACGAGGTCTTCTTCTTCTCCTCCGGCGGGGTGGAGGAGCGGTGGAGCGCCGCCGACCTGGCCCACGCCCGCTCGAACGTGCTGATCGGCTTCCCGGTCGGCGGGTTCCTCGCGCTGTCGCTGATCGCCACCGCGGCGGTGGTCTACCACCCCGGCGGGGAGGCGCTGGACACCCTCGACCAGGTGGCGCAGCCGGTGGTGCGGGCGTTCGGCGGGATCGGGCTGGCGGCGGCCGTGCTGGCGTTCTTCGCGGTGACCTTCGGCGCCGCGCTGGAGACCGGGCTGTCGGCCGCGTACGCGGCGTCGCAGTACTTCGGCTGGCAGTGGGGCAAGCGGGTCAGCCCGCGCGAGGCGGCCCGGTTCCACGCCGTGCTGCTGGTCAGCGTGCTGCTCGGGGTGCTGCTGTTGCTGACCACGATCGACCCGGTCCGGCTCACCGAGTACATGCTGGTCCTCAGCGCGGTGGTGCTGCCGCTGACGTACCTGCCGATCCTGGTGGTGGCGAACGACCGGAACTACCTGGGCGACCGGGTGAACGGCCGCTGGAACAACCTGCTCGGCGCGCTGTTCCTGCTGCTCATCGTCGTTGTGTCGGTGGCGGCGATCCCGTTGGCGATCATCACGAGGATGGGACAGTGAGGGTCCAGCTCGCCAAGCAACTGCTCGACCGGCAGATCGTCGACCGGGACGGCCGGCTGGTCGGCCGGGTCGATGACATCGCCTTCGCCGTGGACGACGAGGGGTTCCCGTACGTGGACTGCCTGCTCACCGCGCAGGGCGCGCTCGGGCAGCGGATGGGCGGCCGGGTCGGGCGCTTCCTGGTCGGATTCGCCGACCGGTTCGTCGACGAACCGCCGGTACGGATCCCGGTCGCCCTGATCGACCGGGTGGACACCGCCGTACGGCTGCGCGTCCGGGCGGCCGACCTGCCGCCGCCGCCGGTCGAGGGCTGGCTGCGCCGGCACCTCATCGACCGGATCCCGGGAGCGAACCGTGCGAGCGGGTGAGCTGCTCGGGAGGACCGCGTACGACCTGCACGGGCGGCGGCTCGGGCGGGTGGTGGACGTGGTGGTCCGGGGTGGCTTCCCGCCCGACCGGCTGCGGCTGACCGACGTGATCGTCGCCGGTCACTGGTGGACCCGGGTCACCAGCCGCCTGATCGGCCCGGAGCTGCACCCGTCGGGGCCGTGGCTGCTCCGGGTCATCGCCCGGATGCTCGGGCGGAGCACCCACCAACTGCCCGCCGACCAGGTGCGGCTCTCCCCGCCGGTACCCGGCTTCCCGTTCGGCCCGCCCGGCGGCACGGACTGACGGCCGGCCCCGGGGCGGCGGTGCGGGCCGGCCGGGCGCCGGCGCGACGGTCAGCTGCGGGCCTCCAGCAGCGGGGCGTCGGCGTCGGTCGCCCCGTCGGTGCCGGCGTCGCGGCGGATCCGCACCTCGGTGATCGCCCGGTGGTCGATGTCGGCCACCACCAGCTCCCAGCCGTCGACGGTGACGCTCTCCCCCGCCACGGTGGGGATGTGCCCGAGGCAGGTCAGCACCAGCCCGGCGATGGTGGTGTAGTCGCCGGCCGGCCGGCCGGGCAGCGCCACGCCCAGGTCGGCCAGGTCGTGCACCGGGAAGGTGCCCGGCAGCAGCAGCGTGCCGTCCTCCTCCGTGCGGACGGAGCTGAGGTCGCGGTCGGTCTCGTCGTAGATCTCGCCGACGATCTCCTCGAGGATGTCCTCCAGGGTGACGATCCCGTCGACCGCGCCGCGCTCGTCCACCACCAGGGCGATGTGCTGCCGTTCGGCCTTGAACTGGCGCAGCGCGTCGACCACCGGCAGCGAGTCGGGCAGCAGCATCGGCGGTCGGGTGCACTCGTCGACCGGCCGGTCGTCCGGCACGCCGACCAGGTCGCGCAGGTGGATCACGCCGACCGCGTCGTCCAGGCCGCCGTGCCGGACCACCGGGGCCCGCGAGTGGCCGGTCGCGGCCAGCACCAGCCGGGCGGCCTCCGCGGTGGTCCCACTGTCGAGCGTGAAGACCTGGAGCCGGGGTACGAGCACCGCCCGCAGCTGCCGGTCGGCGATCTCCACCGCGCCGGCGATGATCGTCCGCTGTTCCTTGGTGAAGCCGTGGTTGCCGGCGACGATGTCGCGCAGCTCGTCCGGGCCGATCTCCTCGGGCTGGTGCCCGGGGTTCAGCCCGAAGAGGCGTACCACCAGGTCGCTGGTGGCGCCGAGGGCCCAGACGGCCGGCCGGGTGAAGGTGGCCAGCAGGTCGAGCGGCCTGGCCACCACCAACGCCCACCGCTCGGCGGACTGCATGGCGATCCGCTTCGGGGCCAGCTCGCCGAAGACCAGGGTGACGAAGGTCAGGGCCAGGGTCACCGCCACGATGGCGACCGTCCCGGCCGCGTCGCCGAACACCCCGAGCAGCGGTACGAGCGGCCTGGCCAGGGAGACCGCCGCGGCGGCCGAGGCGAGGAAACCGGCGAGCGTGATGCCGATCTGGATGGTGGCCAGGAACCGGTTCGGGTCCTTGGCCAGCCGGGCCAGGGTCCGGCCGGCGCGGCTGGTCCGCTCCAGCCGCTGGAGCTGGCTGTCCCGCAGCGAGACCAGGGCCATCTCACTACCGGCGAAGGCCGCGTTGACGATGACCAGGACTCCGACCAGGGCCAGTTGGCTCCAGTAGCTCTGCACGCCCGGTTCTCTCCCTCACCGCGCCCAGCGTCGGCCGGCCCGGCCGACGCCGCCGGCCGGGAACCCGGTCGGCGTAGGCCCCACTGTGCCCAGCGGCGGGGTGGCTGAATCCTCCCGGTGGCGGCGGGCCGTCAGGCCGGCGCGGGCAGGTCGAGGACGTACGCGTCGCCCTCCGGGCGGAAGCCGAGCCGGTGGTAGTAGGGGGCGACCATGCCGGGCGGGCTGACCACCCGGCGGAACCCGCGGTCGGTGAAGAGGCTGCTGCGCCGGTAGACGAACTCGCCCGGGGTGAAGTCGCGGAACGGCGGGGTGACGTAGTCCAGGTCGATCTGGGCGACCCCGCCGGCCTCGGCGTGCGACACCACCACGCCGACCACCTCGTCGGCGCGGACCACCAGGAAGGCGGAGCGTCGGCGGTCTTCGGGGTCCCAGTGGAAATCCGGGTTGAACCGGGCGATGTCGGGCGCGTGCACCCGCAGCGTGTGGGCCAGGAACGCGTCGCCAGTGCCCACCTCGACCACCTGGTACGTCTGCTCGTCGTGCCGGGTGGCCAGCATCTTCCGCAGGTACCAGACATTGACCACGGCCAGCACCACGTTGAGGCCGACCATCGGCCAGACGTGCACCGCCGCGTTGTAGCCGATCAGGATCAGGCAGCCGAGCAGGTTCAGCGCGCGCAGCCGCAGGATGCGCGTCTGCAGCAGGGACCAGACCAGCAGCGCGGAGCCGGCCCAGCCGACGAGTTCCAGCCAGTTCACCCCGGGGAGACTAGTGGTCGCCCAGCTCAGTGCCGTCGGCGGGCAGCTCCAGCACCCATTCCTCGACCTCGGCGCCGCGGCCGTCGGCGTACCCGGAGTCCTCGCCGACGACGACGAAGCCGCACTTGCGCAGCACGGCCAGGGAGGCGCGGTTGTCCTTGGCGACGCGGGCGTGCACCGGGCCGCGCGGCAGCTCGCGCAGCAGCGCGGCCAGCGCGGCCGTGGCGTGGCCCCGGCCCCACCGGCGCGGGTCGATCCAGTAGCTGACCTCGGTGCGCCCGTCGACCGGGAAGGCAGCCACGTGCCCCACCACCTCGTCGTCGACCAGCACGGTCCGGGTGACGATGCGCGGGTCGGCGCGGATGCGTGCCCAGTGCGCGTCGAACGCCGCCCGGTCGGCCGGGTCGGCCGGCCCGAAGGCGGCCATCCAGTTGGCCTGCGGATCCTGCTGGTGGGCGAAGAACTCGGGCAGGTCGGCGTCGCGTACCGGACGGAGGCGCACAGCGGAGGTCACCCGCCGGAGGATACGCAGGCCCACCGACGCACTCGGCACCTCCGGCCCGGTGACCCTCGGCGTCAGCCCGGCCGTGCCGCGCAACGTCCGGGAGCGGTCACCCGGGCGGTGGACGCCGAGCCAGGACGGGCCCGGCCCGCCCGGTGGCGTCGGAGGATCGGCAGATGACCACACCTCGCCTCCGGCGGGTCCGCGCCGGCGCGGCAGCCGCGCGGCCCCGGGCCGCCTCGGCCACCGGCGCGCACCTGGCC
>NZ_QGKS01000317.1 GCF_003172935.1 Micromonospora sicca
CCCCACGACGGCGCCGGCCCGCGCGGCGGCCCCGCTCCCGCCCGCGGTCCGGCCGGCCGCCCTGGCCGGCCGTCCGGCCGCCGTGCGGCCCGCCACCGTCCCGGTGGAGACCCGATGAGCCGGACACCGAACCCCTGCGACAACCAGACCGAGGGTCCGGAGCGTCCATTCGCCGTGACGCAGGACGAGCTGGAGCGGGCGCTGCGGGAGACGTTCGCCCGTCGGGTCGCCGCGCCGGGCCCGCTCGCCGCCGACCCGGCCGCGCTGGCCATCCGCCGGGCGAACCGGACGGTACGCCGACGCGCGCTGGCCGGTCTCGCCCTGGCCGGGGCGGCCACGGTGCTGGTCACCACCGGCACGGCCCAGTTCGGCGACCGGCCCGGCCACCAGGGCAGCCCGATCGTGGTGCTCGGCGATCCGCGCACCCCGGCGCCGCCGCCGACCGCGTCACCGTCCACGCCGTCGCCGAAGGGGCCGGTCCGGGCCGAGCTGGACCTGATCATCGGGTCCTGGCTCGAGGGCAGCGGTGGCGAGCGGCGTGAGCTGACCGATGTGGGCCCGGTGGACCGGGCGCAGCGGGTCGCCGACCACGGCGGCTGGCTGGTCACCTCGGTGGCCACCGCCGCCGGTCGTACCCTCTGGTGGGTGCCGCCCAACGGCAGCGCGCCGCAGGTGCTGCTGGCCGGCGCGGACGCGATCGCGCTGGCCCCGGACGGACGGCAGCTCGCCTGGCGCGACGGCCGGGAACTGCTCGCCGCCGCCCTGGTCGGCGACCAACTCTTCGCGACCACCCGCACGCCGGCCCCGGACGGCGCGGTGCCGGTCGGCTTCGTCGGTGACGCGGTCCTGGTCCGGCAGCCCGGGCAGGGCGGCTTCACCGTCTGGCGCCGGTTGGCCGGCGCGCTGCCGGCCGCCGCCGAGCGGAGCTTGCTGAACGTCTACGGCGTGCTGCCCGACGGCCGGGTGGTCGGCCAGGTCTCCGCCGGTACGCCCCGACGGCCCTGCCTGGCCCTGCTCGATCCGGCCCGCGGCCTGGCTCCGGTACGCACCGGCTGCGGTCCGGAGCTGGGCACCGACGGCCGGGGCGGGGTGTCGGCCGACGGGCGGTGGCTGCTGGTGAACGGGGCCGGGAAGGATGCGCTCCTGGTCGACCTGGACACGCTCGGCTCGACGGTGTCGGCCCGGTCCGCCGGGCCGGCGGTGACCGATGTGGTGGCCTGGACGCCGACCGGGACCGCGCTGCACGTCGACGGCGCCGGCGGGCTCGTCCGGGTACGGGTCGAGCGGGTGCTGGCCGGCGAGCGCCCCGGCGCGGCGTCGGTCGGCGGCGTCGCCCCCGGCGAACGGCCCGTCCTGGTCAGCGACACCGCCTCCTGACCCTCCGGGGCGCCCGGCGGGGGCCGGCCGGGACCGGTAGCGTCGGCGGATGACCGCGGCGCCCAGGATCGACCTGCACACCCACTCCACCGCCAGCGACGGCACGCTCAGCCCCGCCGAGCTGGTCCGGGCTGCCGCCGACACCGGGCTCGACGTCGTGGCCCTCACCGACCACGACACCACCGCCGGCTGGGAGGCCGCGGTACGCGCGCTGCCGCCGGGGCTCACCCTGATTCGCGGCGCGGAACTCTCCTGCCGCTGGTTCGGCGTCGAGCCGGCGATCCCGCTGCACCTGCTCGCGTACCTCTTCGATCCGACCGAGCCGGAGCTCGTCGCCGAGCTGGCCCGGGTGCGGCTGGCGCGGGAGGTGCGCGGTGAGCGGATCGTACGGCTGCTGCAGGCCGACGGCATCGAGGTGAGCTGGCGGGAGATCCTGGCCGGAGCGGCCGGTGGGACGGTCGGCCGGCCGCACATCGCCCAGGCGCTGATCCGGGCCGGGCTGGTGGCGACCACCTCCGAGGCGTTCGGGCCGGACTGGCTGGGGGAGCGGTACCGACTGCCCAAGGAGGACATCGACGTCTTCCGGGCGGTGGCGCTGGTCCGGGCGGCCGGCGGGGTACCGGTCTTCGCCCACCCCCGGGCCACCCGCCGCGGGCGGATCGTGCCGGACGAGCTGATCGTGGCGCTGGCGGCGGCCGGGCTGGCCGGCCTGGAGGCCGACCACGAGGACCACTCGCCGGCCGAGCGCGCCCACGTCCGGGGGCTCGCCGTCGAGCTGGGGCTGCTGGTCACCGGGTCGTCGGACTTCCACGGCACACACAAGACGGTCCGGCTCGGCGGGCACACCACCGACCCCGGGGCGTACGAGCGGATCGTCGCCACGGCCAGCGGGGTGACCCCGGTCGCTTCAGGCTGAACCGCCTGGACGCCGCGGCTACCGTGTCCGGGTGGATCTCAAGCTCTTCGGCGAGGTCTTCGTGACCCTGTTGGTGATCGTCGACCCGCCGGGCATGATGCCGATCTTCCTCGCGCTGACCGGGCCGCTGCCCGCCCGGGACCGGAACCGCGCGGCCTGGCAGGCCGTGGCGCTGGCGCTCGGGGTGATCGTAATCTTCGCGGTGGCCGGGCAGACGCTCCTGGCCTACCTGCACGTCGACCTGCCGGCGTTGCAGGCCGCCGGCGGGCTGCTGCTGATCCTGGTCGCCCTGGAGCTGCTCACCGGCAAGGCGGACGACCCGAGCCAGCAGGTGACCTCCAACATCGCCCTGGTGCCGCTGGGCACCCCGCTGCTGGCGGGGCCGGGTGCCATCGTCGCCACCATGCTCTTCGTCCAGCGGGCCGGCGCCCTGGGCGACTACACCGCGATAGCCGCCGCGATCGTCGCGGTCATGGTGGCGGTCTGGGTCGTGCTGCGCTTCTCCGGCGTGATCGTCAAGATCCTCCGGCCGGGCGGGATCGAGGTGCTGACCCGGATCGCCGGCCTGCTGCTGGCCGCCATCGCGGTGCAGCTCATCGCCGACGCGATCGCCGCCTTCGTGACCCAGTACCTCACCATGAGCTGACCGCCGGGCCCGCCGCCCGCCCGGGTGTCGTACCGGGGTGGCAGGATCTCAGGCGTGCGACGACCCTCCCCGACCGGACGACCGGGCACCGGCGGCCGGGCCCCCCGACCCCGCGCCGAGCAGGCCGAGCAGCTCGGCTTCGAGGGCATGCCGGAGCGGCTCTTCGTCTGCACCCCCAGCAAGCTCGGGGCGTACGCCGACTGCCCGCGCCGCTACCGCTACTCCTATGTCGACCGTCCGGCGCCGCCGAAGGGTCCGCCGTGGGCGCACAACTCGCTCGGCGCCAGCGTGCACACCGCCCTGAAGAACTGGTACGCGCTCGCCCCGGAGCGGCGCCGGCCGGAGGCCCTGGCCACCCTGCTCCGCGGCACCTGGGTGCGGGAGGGCTACCGCGACGACGAGCAGGAGCGGGACGCCTACCGCCGGGCGCTGGCCTGGCTGGAGTCCTACGTCGCCGGCCTGGATCCCGGGGACGAGCCGATCGGCGTGGAGCGGGTGGTGGCGGTCAAGACCGGGGTGCTGGCCTTCAACGGCCGCGCCGACCGGATCGACTCCCGACCCGGCGCGGACGGCCCGGAGCTGGTCATCGTCGACTACAAGACCGGCCGCACCGGCCTGGACGGCGACGACGCCCGCGGCTCGCAGGCCCTCGCCCTCTACGCGTACGCGGCCGAGCGGGTGTTCCGCCGGCCCTGCCGCCGGGTCGAGCTGCACCACCTGCCCACCGGCACGGTCGCCGCGCACGACCACACTGCCGAGTCGCTGGCCCGCCAGGTCACCCGGGCCGAGGAGACGGCCCGGGACATCTTGGCCGCCGAGCGGGCGGTCGCCGAGGGCGCCGACCCGGACGAGGCCTTCCCCACCACCCCCGGGCCGCGCTGCGGCTGGTGCGACTACCGCCGCACCTGCCCGACCGGGGCCCAGACGCCGGGCAAGGACCCATGGGCGGCCGTGGAGCGGGCCCCCGACCAGGACTGACGTCGCCCACTCCGGCGACCGGCGGACGTGGGATGCGGCAACCAGGGTTCTCCAGGCGGCCGGACGGGCCCAGTTGCGGCAACTCGCGTCGCACCCTGGGCGCCCGGCGTCAGGCGGCGGGGGTGAGGCGGGCGGCGCGTTCCTTGGCGGCCTGCTGCAACGGCCCCTCCCGGTAGCGCCGCGGGAGCGCCGCCAGTGCGAGCCGGAGCGCCCGGACGCTCAGGTCCGCCGAGAGCGCGGTGGTGGGCAGCCCCAGACCGCCGTACAGCCGGCGCGCCCAGGCCGGGAGCAGCCCCAGCGCCGTGCCGGCGATCCCCAGGTACGCCCACCTGGGCGGACCGAGGTGCAGGCCGAGCTTGACGGGCAGGTTGAGCTTCCAGGGGATCGGCGGGACGGTCAGGAAGAGGGCCGTCTCGGCCGCCTCCCGCGTCATCCGCAGGCCGCTGCGGATCCGCCGGTAGTAGTCGTCCACCTCGGCGGCGGTGCCGGGCACGTCCGCCGGGTCCAGCCCGACCAGGGCCGCCGCCCGGCGCTGCTCGGTGTAGTAGCCGTCGACCTCGTCGTCGGTCAGGGCCAGCCCGGCCCGGCGGGCCGTGCTGACGAAGGACTCGACCTCGGTGACGTGCACCCAGCACAGCAATTCCGGGTCGTCGATCCGGAACTCCTCGCCGGTGAACGGGTCGCGGGCCCGCAGCCGGGCGTGCAGCGTACGCAGCCGTCGGCCGGCCGCCTCCGCCTCGGCGGTGGTGCCGTAGATGGTGGTCGCCACGTAGCCGGCGGTGCGGACCAGGCGACCCCAGGCATCGGTCTGGTAGCTGCTGTTCTGGGCCACCCCCGCCATCGCCCGCGGGTGCAGCGCCTGCAGGTAGAGCGAACGCAGGCCGGCGACGATCAGGATCGGCTCCTCGTGCACCTTCCACGTGACCGATCCGGGACCGAAGAGGCCGAGATCATCGGAGTCCACCGACCAAGAGTGCCACGTACCGGCCCGCCCTGTCCGGGCCTGCACCCGGCCGGCGGGCCGGACGAGTCAGTCGTCGGCGGAGCGGCGGGCCTGGCAGGTGGGGCAGAGCCCCCAGAAGGTCACTTCCGCCTCGTCCACCTCGAAGCCGTGGGCGGTGATCGGGTCGAGGCACGGTGCGCTGCCGGTCGCACAGTCGACGTCGGCGATCTCGCCGCAGCCCCGGCACACCACGTGGTGGTGGTTGTCCCCGACCCGGGCCTCGTACCGGGCGGGACTGCCGGCCGGCTCGATCCGGCGGGACAGCCCGGCCCGGGAGAGCGCGCCGAGCACGTCGTAGACCGCCTGGGTGGAGACCGAGTCCAGCCGCTCGCGGACCCGGCGGGTGATCTCGTCGACCTCCAGGTGGCCGCCGGCGGCGAGCACGTCCAGCACGGCGAGGCGGGGTCGGGTCACCCGCAGGCCCCTCGACCGGAGCAGCTCCTCACCACTGGACATGACGTAATGACAGCACGGGCTCACCGGGGCGACAAGGGAGCCGGGACCTGGGTGGCCCGGGACACAGCGACCGGTGGAGTGGTTTCGGTGAACCTCGACCCCGACCTTCGCGTGTACCGGAGTGACGAACAGCGACGACCGTCACAGCGTCGTAGGCTGATCGCCCGCGGTGCCCGTCCACTTGCCGGAGGTGTCGGTGTTCAGGGAAGTCAATGGTCTGCCAGGTCACGTCCTGGTCATCCACGCCGTCGTGGCGCTGGTGCCGCTGCTGGCGTTGCTCTCCGTCGCGTACGGGGTGCTGCCCCACTGGCGGTCCCGCTTCGGCTGGGCGGTGGCCGTACTCGCGGTGCTGACCCCGATCGTCACCTTCGTGGCCACCCAGTCCGGCGAGGAGCTGGAGGAGGTGCTCAGGGGCCGGGGCTACCCGCCGGAGGGCCTGCAGAAGATCCGCGAGCATTCCGAGTACGGCGACACCCTGCTCTGGCTCACCGTCGGCCTGGCCGTGGCGGCCCTGGTGCTGCTGCTCCTGACCAGCGGACTCGAACGGGTGCGCGGGTTGCCCTCGTGGCTCGCCTGGGTGCTCACCGGGGTGGTCGCCGTCCTCGCGGTGTTCGCGCTGGTGTACGTCTATCGCACCGGGGACAGCGGCGCCAAGATGGTGTGGAGCAACATCGTCTGACCCGGGCCCGCACGCTCAGAAGATCACCCGGGAGCAGAGCAGGCAGACCAGGAGGACCACCACCACGGCGGCCACCGCGCCGATGCCGTAGGTGAGCCGCTGGGCCTGCTGCTCCGCGCCGTCGATGCCGGCCATGTCCTGCGGCGGGAGTTGTCGCGGCGGGGGTACCTGCACGTGCACCGACGGTCGCCAGCCGGGCGGCGGCGGCACGGTCGGTGGCGGGCCGGCGTACCCACCCGGTCCGCCGCCCGGGCCGGCCGTGGGTCCACCGGCACCCGCGTCCGCGGTCGGCTGGCTGGTCCCGTCGGTCGGCGGCTGGTCCGGCGGGCGCCGCCAGAACTCGTCCCCGGGGCTGGCTCCGCTCGGCGTCGTCACGCCGTCCGACGCTACCAACGACCCGGCAGGCCGGCCGCCCGACGCGGCGGGGCGGTCCTCCCGGTGAGCACATACCGGTCCGCTACCCGCTCGCGGACCGACGCGGCCGGCGATCTCCGGGCCGGCGGATGCCCGTCCGCTACCCGCTCGCGACCGACGCGGTGGCCCTGATCGCAGACGGCGACGTGGTCGGCGGTGATGATGCCGCTGCCGGCCGCCCTCCGCCGCTCGGACGCGCACGTCGTCCGCCGGACGGCGGTATCCTTGCCGGTCGTGAGCACCGAGGACCCCGGCGTGCCGGGCGCGCGCGGCGACGACGACCGTACGGTCGACCTCAGCGACGACTTCGTGGTCCTGCCCGAGCAGACCGCGGACGACACCGACCGTGGCTGGGGCGAGCGGTCCGGCGGCAACGACGACTGGCTGCTCGCCGAGCGCCCGCCGCACTGGGACTGACCCGCACCGGCACTGATCGACCCGTCCCGGTTCAGCCCGGACGACCACGGCGAACCGGCTCCCCTCGGGCAGGCCGACGGCGCGCTGGGCCTGCTCGGGCCGGAGGGCCAGGTAGAGCGCGGACGAACTGTCGGGCGCCTCCGCGCCCACCACGTCGAGCACCAGCGCCCGGGCGGCGAGGAGGACGGCCCCGCCGGCCGGTATGACCAGCAGGTCCACCCGCGGCGCCCGGGCGGAGCACCGCGAGGGCGGCCGGCAGGGCCAAGCGGATCGGTACCCCACCGCGCCATGGGAAGCGGCAGCCCGCCCCGCGTGACCCGGGCCGGGCGGCGGCCGGGCCGGCCGACTGGGTCGGGCCGGGCG
>NZ_QGKS01000392.1 GCF_003172935.1 Micromonospora sicca
GGCCGGGGGAGTGGCGTGGGTCACAGGTAGGAACAAAGGGAACGCTTTGTTACTTGAGCCTGTCACGCTCAACTCAACCCGATAGCAGGTGTTCGATGGCAACTCTTCCGGTACTTCCACTGACCGACGCCGTCCTGCTGCCCGGCATGGTCATCCCGGTGACCCTCGACCCGACCACCCAGGCCGCGGTCGACGCGGCCCGCGCCACCGGTGACAAGAAGCTCCTCGCCGTGCCCCGCCTCGACGGGGAGTACGGCTCCGTCGGCACGGTCGCCACCATCGAGAAGGTCGGCCGGCTGCCCGACGGGGAACCCGCCGCGGTCGTCCGCGGCCTGTCCCGGGCCCGGATCGGCTCCGGCGTCCCCGGACCCGGCGCCGCCCTCTGGGTCGAGGCGACCGAGCTCGACGAACCCGCCCCGGCCGGCAAGGCCCGGGAACTCGCCCGCGAGTACCGCGCGCTGATGACCTCGGTCCTCCAGCAGCGCGGCGCGTGGCAGGTCATCGACGCCATGGAGCGGATGACCGACCTCTCCGAGCTGGCCGACGCGGCCGGCTACGCGCCCTGGCTCAGCCTGGCGCAGAAGACCGAACTGCTCGCCGCGCCGGACGTCACCGCCCGGCTGGAGCTCCTCGTCGGCTGGGTGAAGGACCACCTCGCCGAGCAGGAGGTCACCGAGCGGATCAACACCGACGTCCGCGAGGGGCTGGAGAAGTCCCAGCGGGAGTTCCTGCTCCGCCAGCAGCTCGCCGCGATCCGCAAGGAACTCGGCGAGGACGAGCCGGACGGCTCCGCCGACTACCGCAGCCGGGTGGAGAGCGCCGACCTGCCGGAGAAGGTCCGCGAGGCGGCGCTGCGGGAGGTCGGCAAGCTGGAGCGGGCCAGCGACGCCTCCCCGGAGGCCGGCTGGATCCGCACCTGGCTCGACACGGTGCTGGAGATGCCGTGGAACACGCGTACCGCGGACAACACCGACCTGGCCGCGGCCCGCGCGGTGCTCGACGCCGACCACGCCGGCCTGGCCGACGTGAAGGACCGCATCCTGGAGTACCTCGCGGTGCGCAACCGGCGGGCCGAGCGCAACCTCGGCGTCGTCGGCGGCCGCGGCTCCGGCGCGGTGCTCGCCCTCGCCGGCCCGCCCGGCGTCGGCAAGACCAGCCTCGGCGAGTCCGTCGCCCGGGCGCTCGGCCGCAACTTCGTCCGGGTCTCCCTCGGCGGGGTCCGCGACGAGGCGGAGATCCGCGGCCACCGGCGCACCTACGTCGGCGCGCTGCCCGGCCGGATCGTCCGCGCCCTGCGCGAGGCCGGCTCGATGAACCCGGTGGTGCTCCTCGACGAGGTGGACAAGCTGGCCGCCGGCTACTCCGGCGACCCGGCCGCCGCCCTGCTCGAGGTGCTCGACCCGGCGCAGAACCACACCTTCCGGGACCACTACCTGGAAGTCGACCTCGACCTGTCCGACGTGCTCTTCCTGGCCACCGCGAACGTGGTGGAGACCATCCCCGGCCCGCTGCTAGACCGGATGGAGCTGGTCACCCTGGACGGCTACACCGAGGACGAGAAGGTGGCCATCGCCCGCGACCACCTGCTGCCCCGGCAGCGGGAACGGGCCGGGCTGACCGCCGACGAGGTCACCGTCGCCGACGAGGCCCTGGCCCGGATCGCGGGGGAGTACACCCGGGAGGCCGGCGTCCGGCAGCTCGAACGCGCCCTGGCGAAGATCCTGCGCAAGGTCGCGGTCGCGCTGGCGTCCGACCCGGCGCCGGTCCGGGTGGACGACGGCAACCTGGCCCGCTACCTGGGCCGGCCGAAGTTCACCCCGGAGTCGGCCGAGCGGACCGCGGTGCCCGGCGTGGCCACCGGCCTGGCGGTCACCGGCGCCGGCGGCGACGTGCTCTTCATCGAGGCCACCAGCATGGAGGGCGAGCCCGGGCTGACCCTGACCGGCCAGCTCGGCGACGTGATGAAGGAGTCCGCGCACATCGCGCTGTCGTACCTGCGCTCCAACGGGCGACGCCTCGGCATCGACCCGAACGCCCTCGCCGGGCGGCGGATCCACGTGCACTTCCCGGCGGGTGCGGTGCCCAAGGACGGGCCGAGCGCCGGCATCACCATGGTGACCGCGCTGGCCTCCCTGGTGACCGGCCGTCCGGTCCGCCCCGAGTTCGGGATGACCGGCGAGGTCACCCTCTCCGGCCGGGTGCTGCCCATCGGCGGGGTGAAGCAGAAGCTGCTCGCCGCCCACCGGGCCGGCCTGACCGAGGTCATCATCCCGGCCCGCAACGAGCCGGACCTCGACGACCTGCCCACCGAGGTCCGCGAGGCGCTGACCATCCACACCCTCGCCGACGTCGCCGACGTGCTCGCCCTGGCGCTGCGCCCGGCCGACGTCGACGCGGAGACCCTCGGCGGCCAGACGCTCAGCGCGGCCTGACCGCCACCCGCCCCGGCGGGACGCACCGAGGCCCCCGGTCGACCGACCGGGGGCCTCGGCATGCGTACGTCAGCGCCGCTCGCGCCGGTCGCCGCCGAAGTCCCGGTCGCGGCGCTCGGGCCGGTCCGCCCCGTCGAAGCGGCGCCCGCCGCCCCCGTCGCCGTCACGATCCCGCCGTACGGTGGCCTTGCGGCCCTTGATGGTGCTGCCGCGCAGCCCGGCGATCACCTCGTCGGCGACCCCGGACGGCACCTCGACCAGCGAGAACCGGTCGGCGATCTCGATCGAGCCGATGTCCCGGCCGCTGAGCTGGGTTTCCCCGGTGATCGCCCCGACCAGGTCCTGCGGCCGGACCCCGGCGCGCCGGCCCAGCCCGATGAAGACCTGCGCGGTGCCACCGGTACGCGGTCGGGCGCCGCCGCCGCGCCGCTCCCCGCCGCGCGCCTCGTACCCGGGCCGGGTCTCCCGCTGCGGCCGGACCGCGACCTGCGGGATCTCCTCCTCGTCGGGGGCGCCGGGCAGCGTCGCCTCGTGGGCCAGCTTCACCGCGGCGAGGGCGACCTCCATCATGTCGAACTCGTCCGACAGCGTCTCCACGATCACCCGGAACGGGTCGAGGTCGTCCTCCAGCAGGCTCTCCCGCAGCGCGGCCTGGGTCAGCTCCAGCCGCCGGGTGCGCAGGTCCGCCACCGTCGGGATCTTGTCGATGGCGATCCGCTGCCCGGTGACCCGCTCGATGGTCTTGAGCATCCGGTGCTCGCGCGGCTCGGCGAGGGTGATCGCCACGCCCTCCCGGCCGGCCCGGCCCACCCGGCCGATCCGGTGCACGTACGACTCCGGCGCCGACGGCACGTCGTAGTTGACCACGTGGGTGAGCTGCTCGATGTCCAGGCCGCGGGCCGCCACGTCGGTGGCCACCAGCAGGTCGGCGGTGCCGGAGCGCAGCCGCCCCATCACCCGGTCCCGCTGCTCCTGGCTCATGCCACCGTGCAGCGCCTCGGCCCGGTAGCCCCGGCCGTTCATCGTCTCGGTGAGCCGGTCCACCTCCTCCCGGCTGCGGCAGAAGACGATCGCCGCGGTGGGGGACTCCACGTCGAGCACCCGGCCCAGCGCCGCCGGCTTGTGCCCGCGGGCCACGATGTACGCGCTCTGCCGCACCCGGGGCGCCTCGCCGGCCACCGGCCGCTCCCGCTCGATCTGGATGCGCTCCGGGTCGGTGAGGTGTTTACGGGCCAGCCCGTCGATCCGGGACGGCAAGGTCGCCGAGAAGAGCACCGTCTGCCGCTGCTCCGGGGCGTGCTCCAGGATCGCCTCGATGTCCTCCGCGAAGCCCATGTCGAGCATCTCGTCCGCTTCGTCCAGCACCACGGTGGCGAGTGAGCTCAGGCGCAGGGTGCCCCGGGCGATGTGGTCCAGCGCCCGGCCGGGGGTGGCCACCACCACGTCCACGCCCATGTCCAGGGCGCGCAGCTGACGGCCGATCGGCTGGCCGCCGTAGATCGGCAGGACCCGGGTGCCGAGGTCCTTGCCGTAGCGGTGGAACGCCTCGGAGACCTGCACCGCCAGCTCCCGAGTGGGCACCAGCACCAGCGACACCGGGTCACCGGCGCTCCGGTCGTCCGGCATCCGCTGCAGCAGCGGGAGGGCGAACGCGGCGGTCTTGCCCGTACCGGTCGCCGCCTGCCCCAGCAGGTCCCGGCCGGCCAGCAGCGGCGGGATCGCTTCCCGCTGGATCGGGGTCGGCTCCTCGTAGCCGAGCGCGGAGAGCGCGCCGAGCAGTTCGGCGCGCAGCCCGAGATCCGCGAAGGCGGTCGCCTCGTCGGCGTCGGCGGCGGGGGTGGGGTCGGTCGGTGTTGGTGCGGAACTCATGGGACAAGCCTTTCATCACGGCCCGCGGCTCGTCGCGCCGACCGGCACAACCGTCACCCGCGCCACCCGGCGGGCGGCCTCAGCTCTCCTCGGGCGGCCTCCGCGCCGGCGAGACCCGGACGGTCCACGAGCTGACGGCCGCCTGATGGCGGTCGACGGCACGGCCAGCATCCGGGGCTGAACCGGCCGACGGGGGCCGTCCGCACGACGGCGGACGGCCCCCGCGCCGCTCAGCGGTGGAACCGCAGGTAGTCGAAGACCGCGGTCACCGGCGGGTTGGCGCCGCCGTGCGCGACCAGGCCGATCCGGGGCGTCGTGTCGGCCGGGAAGGTCCACACCCCGCCCCAGGTCCAGTGCACGCCGTCCCGGCTGGAGGCGGCCCGGAACTCGTGCTCCCCGGTGGCCGGGTCGACGTGGTGGGCCAGCCGCAGCCAGGTGGTGGTGGCCGGGGTGCCGACGATGTTCCCGCCGTACACCGGCCGGCCGGCGAAGGGCAGCTCATAGCCGTACTCGACCTGCCGGGTGTTCCAGATCGCCACCTGGCTCAGCCGGGCGAACCGGTCGTCGTCCACGTACGCCACCAGGCCGGCCTGCTGGTAGTTGCGGACCGTCTCCTCGCCGAGGTCGAGGGTCACCTTCGTCTCCGCCACGTAGTCCCCGCTGGGCGCGTCGCGCAGCAGCACGCCCGCGGTGTTGCCGGTGCCGACCAGGTCGGTCAGCTCCACCGGCCAGCGCAGCGCGCCACCGCTGACCGTGGCGTCCGGGTTCTGCCGGACCCACCGCCAGGCCGGGTCGAGCCCGTCGTCGAACTCGTCGGACCAGTCCGACAGCAGTGGGCCGACGCCTGGCGGCGCCACCGCGTGCCGCGCCGGCCGGTACAGCGGGGCGACGCTCACGTTGTCGAACTCGCCGGTCCCGCCGTCGGCCAGCAGGGTGAGCGGTCCGGCGACCGGGCGGGTCAGGCGCAGCGTGGCCACGGCGAGCTGGTCGCCCAGGCGGGCCGGGCTCAGCTCGGCGACGAGCTGCCGGTCGCGGACCTCGACGGCCAGGTTGTGCCGGTCGGCGGGGTCGAATCCGGCGGGCAGCGGGACGCTCGCGCTCCCCTCGTCGGCCTCGCGGGCGGTCAGGCGCCCGGCCTCGACCCGGACGTCCACCCGGCCGAACCGCAGCCCGGCGGCGTCCGCACCGGTCAGCCGCAGGTCGGCCTCCACCCGCACGTCCCCGTCGAGATCGGTACGACTCGTCAGCGCGCCGGTCCCGGTGAGCCGCCCGTCGGCCACCTGCCAGGTGTCGTCGCCGGCTCGCCAGCGGGTGAGCGCGGGGGAGTCGAAGCGTTCGTCGAGCCGGGCGGTGGTGACGGGCGCCGGCCGGGGCTCCTCCGACGGGCCGGCGCCGGCGTTCACGGTGGGCCAGCCGTCGATCCAGTCGAGCCGGTCCAGCAGCATCGGCCGCTCGTTGATCCCGAACGGCTCGTCCAGGTACGGGTCGGCGCGGTCGATCGCGTGGTAGGCGATCCAGTCCTGCCCCGACAGATCGGTGAGGAAGCCGTTGTGGCCGGTGCCGATCCAGCGGTTTCCGTTCTGGGTGAGCACCGGGGTGCCGCCGGCCCGGGAGGCGTCCAGCCGCAGCCCGTCCCGGTCGACGAACGGCCCGCGCGGGCCGCGCGCCCGTCCGACCTGGACGGAGTACCCGGTGGCCGGGCCGGCGCAGCAGTTCGCGGTGGAGGCGAAGAGGTAGTACCAGCCGTCGTGGCGCAGCACGTAGCCGCCCTCGAACTTGTTGTCGACGGCGACCAGGCTCGGGGTGCCGACCGTGCGCAGCCCGTCGGCGGTGAGCTCGGTGACCGAGATGCCGCCGTAGTAGCTGCCGAAGTAGAGGTAGTTGCGGCCGTCGACGTCGGTGAACTGGCTCGGGTCGATGGTCCACAGGTAGCCGCCACCGCCGCCGGGGCGCGGGGCGACCACCGGCGCGTCGGCGAAGGTCCACGGGCCGGTCGGGGTGGGCGCGGTGGCCGCCCCGATGGCGGTGTCGAAGGTGTCGGCGGAGACGGTGGTGTCGGTGACCGTCACGTACATCACCCAGTGGTCGCCGATGCGGCGCACGTCGGGCGCCCAGAACGCCGCGCCGGGGGCGGCCCAGGACGGGCGCTGGTCGGGGGCGAACGCGTCGCCGACGTACGTCCAGTCGACCAGGTCGGCGGAGCGGGCGGTGGGCACCCGATGGGCCTGCTTCTCGCCCTCCCGGAGCGGGTCGGAGGTGCCGTAGGCGTACCAGAGGCCGTCGTCGCCGCGGACCACGACCGGGTCGGCGAAGGTGTCGGCGAATCCGGCGGAGACCGGGTTGCGGTAGCGGTCGGGGCCGGAACCGGCGACGGCCGGCGCGGACGCCGTCGTCGCCAGCACCAGGCCGAGTACGGCGGCGAGCACGCCGCCACGGTGGAGATGTCCCATCAGACCTGCCTCGGGTCGGTGTCGACAGAGGTCACTGCGGTGCCACGTTTCTACAACGTTGGATACAACGATGTAAAGGGCACCGGCATCCTTCGGTGGGCACCGAACCGTCCCCGTGCCAGCATGGGGGTATGACCACCACCAGCACCGACGGCGGTTCCCTGGCCGGCCTCGCCGCGCTGCTCGCCGACCGCACCCGGGCCAGCTTCTGCCTGGCCCTGCTCGACGGGCGGGCCTGGACGGCAGGGGAGCTGGCCCGCGCCGCGGGGGTGGCCGCGTCCACCGCCAGCGACCACCTCACCCGGCTGGTCCGCGGCGGGCTGCTGGTGGAGGAGCGGCAGGGTCGGCACCGGTATGTCCGCCTGGCCGGCCCGTCGGTGGCCCAGCTCATCGAGGACCTCGCCGGGCACGCCCCCGCCCCAGCCGCGCCACCCCGCACCCTGCGCGCCGCGTCGGCCGGCGCCGCCCTCGCCTACGCCCGGACCCGCCA
>NZ_QGKS01000418.1 GCF_003172935.1 Micromonospora sicca
ACGGCGCCTGAACCGACGTGCAGCAGCAGTTCAACAGAGCCCACAACGGTGTCCGCGCCATCGGCGAACGCGGAAACTCCCTGCTCAAGACCACCTTCAAAGCGTTGCGCAACGTCAGCCTCTGCCCTTGGAGCATCGGCAGGATCACCGCGGCAGCCCTCGTACTCCTGCACTTCGACCACAACCGCACAACCTGATCACCCAACGCCACGACCCGTTACGCGGAAAGGCTCAGTCTCCGGTGATAGCGGCGGGGCTGCCGATGGTTTCCGGAAACCGTTCCGGAGTCGCGGGAAACAGGCGCCAAGCCGGCGTGGGCGGCGAGTTTTGCCGGGCTGTCGTACTCGGTCATTCCGGCGGTGTGGACGAGCAGTTCGGCGGTGAGCAGGGGGCCCATGCCCGGCAGACTCCCGATGATCGGCGCCAGGGGGTGCTGGTCGAGCTGGTCGGCGATGAGGTCGTCGACGGCGGCGATGCGTTGCTCCAGGGCGAGGATCTCGGTGGCCATCTGCCCGACTACCACGGCGGCGGCGCGTTGGCCGGGCAGCGTGACGGTCTGCTGCCGTGCGGCGGCGACCATCGCCTCGGCGACGTGGACGGCGTTCTTGACGTGACCGCGTCGGAGCAGGGCGGTGATCCGGTCGACGCCGGCGTGCCGGATCGCGGCCGGCGTCTGCCAGCACGCCAGCACCATCATCGGGCCTTTGCGGTTCAGGTCCACAGCCCGCTCCAGGGCGGGGCTCATGCCCGTGAGTAGTTCCTGCAATCGGAACAGGGTGGCGACGCGCTGGCCGACAAGGTCGGCGCGGTAGCCGGTGAGCACGGTGAGTTCGGCGAGGAGCCGGTCGGAGGGTTCCAGGATCGGGATGTCGGGCCGCATGCGGATGGTCTGGGCGATGACCACCGCGTCGCGGGCGTCGGTCTTGTTCTCTCCGGCGAACGCGGCGGCCATGTGGAACGCGACCGTACCGGAGACGTACCGGACCTGGACCTGCCGCCGCCACAGCAGGGTCAGCAGCAGCGCCGACAGGCCAGTGGTGACGTCCACCGCCCAGCAGACCGGACGGCCATGCGTCGACACCTCGGCCATGACCGTCAGGAGGGCGGTCTCGTCGTTGGCGACCCGGCGGGAGTAGACCAGATGGCCGTCACCGTCGACGGCGGCGACATGGTGGTGGGTCTTGCCGATGTCCACGCCGATCCACAGCTTCGCCACCGTCGCGCTCCCCTTCATCGGTCGGTTCTCTCGAGTGGCCCTGGTCTGTGGGTTCGGGTTTGCCGGCACCTTCTAGCGATGCGAACGCAGGTCGCGGGTCTCCATCAGCGGTCTGCCGGATCCACAGACGACGAAGCGGCGCGTGGCATCTCCTACCGTCAGCCAAGCAATCTCGGCGAAACACACGCAGCCATACCCACCACCTCCGGGCACCAGCATCTACGGCCAGCGGTGCCGCGCCCGTTCAACCAACCCGCCCGCGAGGCGCGAGTGGGCGGCACCTCGAAGGTCAGCCACAGGCACGGCGGAACACACAGAGCCATCCCCACTCCCGGCCCAGCGGGCACGGCAACCCCAGCCTGCCGCACCCGCCGCCGGGCATCTCGGACCCGCTGTG
This sequence comes from Micromonospora sicca, assembly GCF_003172935.1. Lineage (GTDB taxonomy): Bacteria > Actinomycetota > Actinomycetes > Mycobacteriales > Micromonosporaceae > Micromonospora > Micromonospora sicca. Next base: position 1,614 of record NZ_QGKS01000418.1, read on the forward strand.
CGAGGTCCGGGAGCATCAGCCCCCACATCGAGCGGGGGAAGAGCACGGTGTGACTGACCATGACGGAGGCCGCCGGCCGTACCGCGACCAGCCCGATTTTCACGCCAACCATCACCGCAGCGGCTTAAATAGTGGTGTGCAGGTCAGCAAGGACGGCCGGGACTGGCGCATCGGCACCGCCGCCGACGTGGAATGGATCGCCGGTCACACCACCGCCGGCGTCTCGATCACCACCGCCATCCCGCCGATCTTCGACGCCTACGCCACCACGTACCAGGCCGACGATGTCACCGCCGTCGCCTACGAGCACGCCCTGGTCGAAGACCTCATCACGCACACCCCCGACCAGCCCTGGTGGCTGGCCTACCTCGACACCGGCGCCCACGACGTCGTCCTTCCCCAGGCCCCCAGGGTGTCGCTCTACTGGAACTGGCCGTACGTGCTGATCAAGGCCGGACCCGAGCAGGCCCTCACCTGGCGCACCGGTGGTCACATACGCCACGCCCGTGGATCACTGCCCGACCTGTTCTTCCCCGCCGACCGATCGTGGCTGGTCTCCGCACTCTGGGACGACACCTGGACCTGCGTCGGCGGCCCGGAACAACTGATCCACACCGTCCAACGCGACCCCGTGACCAACACCCGCCGGGTACGACCCGACGAAGACGCGCTGCCACCGGGCCTGACACGCGAGTGACATCCCCCGAGGGCTGGCGACGGTCGAGTCAGCGGGTGTCGCCGGATCGGTGTGGTCGGCCAGGCTGAGCAACGTCTTGCTGCCGTCTCGCGTTCGGCGATCAGCCCAAGGATCAGCGGCTTGGTCACGCCTGGTGTCCTGGGTCTAGCCAGGACCCGGTGAAGTGACCCTTTCGCCCCGGAACCACGGGGTCATTTTCAGGCGGAGCCGGCAGAGCCAGGTGCGCGCACTCTCCTGGGAAGGAACGGCTGTTCGCTGCACGCACCCCTCGTAACGCACCCGGGACGCCCGGTTAGCCATGAGAGTTAGCGGTTCCTGGCAGAGTCTACCGATCAACACGGTCCTGCCCTCGTCGCTGCCTCGGAGCAGAGTGACCGCGTTCGCGGCGGCGATATAGCGGCGGCCGTGCGGCGCACGATCAGAATGGTGCGGGTCCGCGGCCTGCCAACGACATCAACACCTGCGTGGCGAGTAGCTTGCGTATGCCGGTGACGGCGACTGTCCCCACCCGATCGTAGGGCAGCTCCAGTTGCAGCCCTTGGACTGCGTTGCGAAGGTCTGTCGTGATCTCGTCCGGACGGAACGTGCCGCCCCAGCCGTTGAGTCCTCCGCGCTGGTTGGTACTGAGGGAAGCCATGCCGGAGATGCAGGCGCCGTCGACCAGGATCAGCCTCGCAGGACCCGAGTAGGTCGTCGTCATAGTCACCAACCCTTCAAGATGTAACGCCGTACACCCCGGGTCCCGGCTGGCTGACAGTCATCAGGAGGTAAGGCGTCGAGTCCGACCGTGGTGTGCTCTACCTGACCGCGACCGTACGTGCCTCTACCGTCAGGGCGGCGGCGATGCGGAATTCGGCTCGTTAGGGATAAGGGTCGATGCCTGCGTCTGTCTGCTTCATGAGCCAGAGGCACGCCTTGGGCGAGCTGACAGTCGGCCTTGGCAGACTAGCGCCCGAGGTCCGAATCGATCCAGGGAAGAGAACACGGGGGAATGCTGAGCTGGCTCCAGACCGAGATGGCCGGCCTTCTGCCGATCAGACGACTTTCGCCATGCCGTGGTGAGCGCATGGAACGCCGAACGGCGGCCCGCTGAACCAGTCGGGCCGCCGCTCACAGAATGTGGATCAAAGCGGGCGGATGTTCTCCGCCTGCGGGCCCTTCTGGCCCTGGGTGATGTCGAACTCCACCTTCTGATTCTCGTCGAGGCTGCGGAAGCCGCTCGCCGAGATCGCGGAGAAGTGGGCGAAGACGTCGGCGCCGCCGCCGTCCGGGCTGATGAAGCCGAAGCCCTTGTCGGCGTTGAACCACTTCACGGTACCTGTAGTCATGTCTGCTCCTTCGCAGGCTGTCAGAGACCGCACTGTGCGGACCCTTACGCCGCCGCGTTGATCACCCGCGTCGAAACGACACGAAAAACGAAAAGCGCCTGGATGGGTTTCAGATGCCCCATCAGGCGCCGGAAAACGTCTACGGAAATCAAAACTGCAACTCGGCTACCGTAGCACATGATCCGTCGTCGACCCCGTGGCAGTGCGCACTTCAACCCGGTGGTCTCCGCCGCCGACTGGTTCCTCGGCCGCCGCACCGGGACCGGCCTCACCGGCCGCGACCTCGGCGCAGCCCAGGTCACCGGGGCGATCGCCGGATCGGTGCTGGCCAACCTGATGTTCGACCTGGCCGCGGTCGACCTCTCCGCCAAGGACCGCCCCGCCGGCAACCTGTGGCTCGGCGAGGTCGTCGCCACCGCCGGCCTGATCCTGCTGGTCTTCGCCCTCGCCCGCTCCGGCCGCGCCCCCGTCGCGCCCGCCGCCGTCGGCGCGTACATCGGGGCCGCGTACTGGTTCACCTCGTCCACCTCGTTCGCCAACCCGGCCGTGACGATCGGCCGCGCGTTCACCGACACCTTCGCCGGCATCGCGCCCGCCTCCGTCCCCGGCTTCGTCCTTGCCCAGGCCGTCGGGCTCGCCGTGGGCATCGGTCTCCTGGCGGCGCTCTATCCCGACGCCGGGCGGGCCGCCGATCAGGTGGTGGTGCCCACCGACGACTGGGACCCGGCCCTCGACCACCGCCCATGACCAGCAAGCCCGAGCACCGGAGCGCCGACACGTCGTACCGCGGCCTGATCAACCGACCCCCGGCCGGCCGGTACCGGCTGCTCGACCACAACAGCGACCCCGACCGATCACTGCCCGCGATTCCCGACGAGGCGCCGGTGAACCGCCCTGCGACCCGCACCGCCAGAGAGGCTCCTGATGTCCGACAAGCCCAGTGTCCTGTTCGTCTGCGTACACAACGCCGGCCGCTCCCAGATGGTCGCCGGCTGGCTGCGCCACCTCGCCGGCGACACCGTCGAGGTCCGCTCCGCCGGCTCCGGGTTCTTCGGCGGCATGGGCGGCATGGGCGGCTGCGCCATGATCGGCCAGACGATGATCAACGTGAAGGCGTCCGGCGCCCGCACCCGCCTGTCGACGTTCCTGGCCGGCGTGTTCCTGCTGATCCTGGTCGTCGCGCTCGGCGACGTGGTCGCGGTGATCCCGATGGCCGCCCTGGTCGCCGTCATGATCATCGTGGCGGTGTCCACGTTCGACTGGCACTCCGTCGCCCCGGCCACACTCAAGCGCATGCCGTACGGCGAGACGATCGTCATGCTCGCCACCGTCGGCACCACCCTGGCCACCCACAACCTGGCCATCGGCGTTGTTGTCGGTGTGCTCACCGCCATGGTGATCTTCGCCCGGCGGGTCGCTCACCTGGTCGAGGTGACCAGCGTGCTCGACCCCGACGGCACCACCCGCATCTACTCCGTGCACGGTGAGCTGTTCTTCGCCTCCAGCAACGACCTCGTCGGCCAGTTCGACTACGCAGGCGACCCCGAAACCGTGGTCATCGACATGACCTACGCCCACGTCTGGGACGCCTCCTCCGTCGCCGCCCTCGACGCGATCACCACCAAGTACGCCACCCGCGGCAAGACCGTCGAGATCATCGAACTGAACACACCCAGCGCCCGCATCCACGACACCCTCGCCGGCCAACTCGGCGTCGGCCACTGATGGCCACCACCAACCGGGACACCGGCCGGAGCAGCACGCCTCCGGCCCCGCCACCGACCGCCTCATGCAGATCGGCGAGGCAGCCGAACGGGTCGGACTGAGCATCCGGACCATCCGCCACTACGAGGAAGCCGGCCTGATCGTGCCCTCCGCCCGCAGCGAAGGCGGCTTCCGCCTGTACACCGAACCCGACCTCGACCGCCTCGCCGTCGTCAAACGGATGAAGCCCCTCGGCTTCACCATCGACGAGATGCGCGACCTACTCGCCGTCCTCGACGCTCTCAATACCGCCATCGGCACCGACCGCGCCGCCCTGCTCGACCGGCTTGCCATGTTCCAAATCGCCGCCACAGCCCGCGTCACTGCCCTACGCGACCAACTCGCCACGGCCGAGGGCTTCGCCAACACCCTCCGCGCCGAACTCGACCACCACGGCCACGGCGCCCCACTACCTGAACACCGCCGCCGCCTGGTCAGCGGCGGCCTGCTTGGTCCGGTCGGTGACGACTGGCACCGCATCCCCCTCGCGCGACCGGGCGGCGTCGGGCGTCGGGCGAGGCCACCGTGGCGCACTGGTGCAGGATGGGTGGAGCGCCCGGGTACTCTGACCGGTCGGGTAGCCCCGCGCGGGCGGCGGCGAAGGTCGGTGGGCATGGGCGAGCGGGACGCACTGCAAGGTCTGCTGCGGCAGTCGCACCACGCCCTGCCTGAGGACCTGCCGGGGATGGCACGGTGGGCCGCCAGGCAGCTCGGCGCCGACGACATGGTGCTCTACCTGGTCGACCACGAGCAGCGTCAGCTGCTTCCCCTGCCCGGTCCGGACGCACCGCGCCGGGACTCGCTGGCCATCGAGGGAACCCTGGCCGGCCGGGCGTTCAGCATGCTGCGTCCCGTCGGCGGGCCCGTGGACGACGGTGCGCGGTTGTGGTTGCCGCTGCTCAACGGTATGGAGCGCATGGGCGTCGCGGAGGTGGTCGCCGCAGCTGCCGTGGCCGACTCCTCGGTGGCGGCGTTCGAGGCGGTCGCCGCCCTGCTCGCCGAGCTGGTGATCACGCGGTCGCACTACAACGACACGATCGAGCGGGTCCGCCGCCGGGCGCCGATGCGTCTGGCCGCCGAGATGCTGCGCGCCCAACTTCCACCGCTTACCTTCTCCACGGGCAACGTGATCATCAGTGGGATCCTGGAGCCCTGCTACGACGTGGGTGGCGACGCCTTCGACTACGCGGTCAACGGCGACACCGCCCACCTCGCCCTGTTCGACGCCGTCGGGCACGGTTCCGGTGGCGGGATGCGCGCCGTGATGCTCGCCAGCCTGGCCCTGGCCGCGTACCGCAACGCCCGTCGGAGCGGGTTCGACCTGGTCGAGACGTACCACCACATCGACACCGCAGTGCGTGACCACGACCGGCGCGGGCTGATCACCGGGGTGCTGGCCGAACTCGACCAGCGCACCGGCCGGCTGCGGGTCATCTCCGCCGGGCACCCGGGCGGGCTGGTGCTCCGCCGAGGCAGGGTCGCCACCGTCCTGCCCACTCCCACCGCCCTGCCGGTGGCCCTCGGCGACCGGCGCCCTCCGGTGGTGGTCGAGGAGGCCCTCGAACCCGGCGACGACGTGCTCTTCTACACCGACGGCATAATCGAGGCCCGGTCGGCCGACGGGGAGCGGTTCGGCACCGAGCGGTTGGTCGACTTCACCGTCCGGGCCCTGGCTGACAGGCTGCCGCTACCAGAGACCGCCCGGCGTCTCGTCCACGCGATCCTCGCCTACCAGGACGACCGGCTGCAGGACGA
>NZ_QGKS01000489.1 GCF_003172935.1 Micromonospora sicca
CCCCCGCCACCGCGCCCGGACTGGCCGCGCTCCTCGCCGCCACCGCCCGCGTCACCGGAAGGACCCTGCAGTGACCCGCCCGGAGCCCTGGCGCAACAGCGAACAGCAGGAGCCGATCTTCGAGGTGTCCGGTCCGGACGGCGCGTCGCTACGCTGCCAGATCTGTGGAGCCGTCGACGAGGTCTTCCAGAACGAGGCGCCGTCCATGGCCGGCTACGGCGAAGACACCTACGCTCGCTGCACCCGCTGCGGATCCGTGGAAACCACCGACCCGGTGTTCGGCTGGCGCGCCAAGCCCGCACCATGGCCACCGCCGAGGACAACAGAAGCGGACGCGGACACGCGTCGCGCGGTGATCAGCGAGGGGGCGGGCACCCGCAGGCCGGCGAAGGCTCCGTGCGGGACCTGCCCCTACCGCCGCGACGTGCCCTCCGGCGTGTGGGACGCCTCCGAGTACGCCAAGCTGCCCGCCTACGACCAGCCGACCGCACTACAACCCGCCGGGCTGTTCCTGTGCCACCAGGCCGATGGGAGGGTGTGTGCGGGCTGGGCCGGCTGCCACGACACCGACAACCTTCTCGCTCTGCGGCTGGCCGCCCTGCACGGCATGCCTCCGGAGGAGGTCACGGCGACCCGCGCCTACGTCTCCCCCGTGCCGCTGTTCGGCTCCGGCTTCGAGGCCGCGGAGCACGGCATGGCCGGCATCGACGACCCAGACGCGAAGGCCAGGCGGGCGATCAGCCGCCTGCATCCGAAGGTCTCCGCACGGCGGTTGCCCGGTGTCGTGCACGACCTGCCCGTCCCCCCGGCGCCAGCCGACGGGGACTGTCTCACCTGGGCGCCCGCCACCGCTGAGCGGCTGCGGCAGCGCGGCTATCCCGCGCAGGTGGTCGACGTGGCCGGCTGGGCGGACGAGCAGGCCGGCGTCGTCGCCTTCATCCATCGCACGGTCCTGCTCGCCGAACCGGGCAGCGACTCCACCGACTGGCACATCGTCGACGTGACCGCCCGCCAGTTCGACCCCACCCTGCCCGCCCGCTGGCTCACCATCTGGCACGACTACCTGACCGCGCTGGCGGACGCGACCGGAGTGCCACGGGTGACCATCTGGCCGCTGCAGTCCCCCTGACCTAGCCGGACCGGCGCACCGGCTCCAGCCCGCCTGTCCCAACGGGAGCCGCTCTCACGGGCCGTCAACGGCGGATGGCCCCGCAACCGATCGCTTGCGTGGCCATCCGCCCTGCCCCACAGGCCACCCGTCGCCCGGCTGGCCCTTATCCGCGCGGCCTCGCCGTGGCCACGCCCGCTCTGTCCCGCCGTGAACACTCGAAGGAGTTGCTTGTGAGCACCCGCTGCTACGTCGGCGCCACCAACGCCCACCAGCCGCATCTTGTGCACGCCCGGTTCGTGCTGTTCGACGGCTATCCCACCGCCGTCATCCGCGGCCTCGCCAACATCTGGGCCGGCCACGCCCACCAGGACACCCACGTCCTCCTCGCCGCTGTCCTGGCCCACGACTGGGAGTACCTCGACTCCACCACCACGTCCGGTGTCGCCGGCGCGGTGCCCGGTGTCGGCGTGCCCCTCGCCGCTGCCCCGGACGGCACCGTGGAGGCGCCGGATCCGATCACCGTCTTCCCCCTGTCGCAGGCCGTCCACCTGGACGTGGCATGGATCTACCTCATCGACGCCGACACCGACACCGTCGCCGTGCACACCGGCGACGGTGAGCCTACCGGCCGCTACCATCTGGGCGCCTGCGTCACCGTGGGCCCCTCACCCCGGCGCCAGGGAGGCGTCGCGCGTTCCCTGGCCCCGCATCATTGCTGCGTACCCGCGCCGCGGGTGGTGCCGTGACCGGCCGCGTCCTCGCCGCCGTCGCCGCCGGTGTGCTCGCCCTGCTCGTGTTGTGTGCCGGCGGCATCGGCGCGTTGTTCACCGGCGGCGGTACGGCCTCCGCTGCCTGCTACCGGGCCGTGGGGCCGGACGGCCAGCCGCTGCTGCCCACCGTCAGCGTGTCCCCACCAGCTAGCGGCGTCGGCGGGTGGAGCAGCGAGGAGGTCGGCAACGCCGCCACCATCGTCGCCGTCGGCGCCGCGCAGGGTGTCCCGCCGCGCGGCTGGGTCATCGCCCTGGCCACCGCGATGCAGGAGTCCACCCTGCGGAACCTGCCCGGCGGGGACCGGGACTCGGTCGGGCTGTTCCAGCAGCGTCCCTCGCAGGGCTGGGGCAGCCCCGCCCAGCTCCAGGATCCCCGCTACGCCGCCGGGAAGTTCTACAACGCGCTGCTCACGGTCGACGGCTGGCAGGGCATGCCGCTCACCGACGCCGCGCAGGCCGTGCAGCGCTCCGCCTTCCCCGGCGCCTACGCCAAGTGGGAAAACGACGCGATCGCCCTGGTCCGTGTCCTCACCGGCGGCACCGCGGCCGGCCCGATCGCAGGCGATCTGGAGCAGGCGATGAGCAACCCGCTGTGTCTGTTCGACGGCGGTGACGGCCAATTCGGCGGCGCACCGGTCTCCCTACCGCCCGGGTTCAACCTGCCGGCGGGCACGCCGCTGCCGGTGGTCACCGCGATCGGCTGGGCCCTGGCCCAGCTGGCCACCCCCTACACCTTCGGCGGGGACTGCACCGCCGCGCACTCCGGCGTCCCCGCCCGGCAGTGCGACTGCTCGTCGCTGCTGCAGCAGGCCTACCGGGCCGCCGGTGTCAGCATCCCCCGCACCACCGGCGAACAGGTCCACGCCGGCCAGCCGGTCACCGACTACCGCGACCTGCGCCCGGGTGACCTGCTGTTCATCCCGGGCAGCCGCGGCAGCACCAGCCGGCCCGGCCACGTCGGGATGTACCTCGGCCAAGGGCTGATCGTCCAGGCACCGCACACCGGCGACGTCGTCAAGATCACCCGACTGTCCACGTGGCGCGCGCAGCTCGCCGCTGTCCGCCGCATCGTCAACTAGCCGAAACCAAACCTGTAGGTTCTCAACCTCGATGACGCTTTCTCAAGATCGCGTCGCGGCCAATGTCGCTTGCGACATGAATGTGGAAAAGCGTCGGTGTCCGTCTCATTCGATCTGACCTGGGCCAACGAGCTGACCTGTGATGGGACAGGTTGAGTGAGACATGATCACTCGTGCGTCTCACTCAATCTGGTTGCCGGGCCGGTTTGCCAGCTTCTGTCGTACTGAATCTGGCCTCTCAGCAGCAATGTCCCCCCGGCCGTAATCAGCCGGGCTTGATCTGGCCGAGCTGCACAAGCAACTGAACTCCTCGGTACGCTTCGGCCATGTCCCGGCAGGTGAACGTCACCGTGCGCGCGCCAGGGGCACGGGCGAATCCGGGAACCAGGGTCGCCAAATCCACAGTGTACGGACCGTAGAGATCGACCTCGACCTCGACGGGCCCGGACAGGACCAGCGGCTGCACCTGGCCGCGCTGCTGTACCGCCCGGCCGGCTGCTTGCCGAAGGCGCTCCTGCGCTTTGCCGGGGTGCAGCACGTCCGCCGCAGCCTGACCGAGTGCGCGCTTGACCTCGACGGTCACCGCGCCGGGGACGAATTCGCGCAGCTCGGCGCAAGCCGCATCGTCGCCGCTGATCAACACCACCGGCGCGCCGAAGTGGCCAGCCAGGGCCGCGTTGAGGCCGATCTCGCCCACCGGCCGCCCATTGAGCCGTACCTCCAGCACTGCATCGCTCATGGTGTGTGCCAGCACCGCCGGTCCTGAACCGGCCCGCGCGTGGTATCCGACGAACAGCACCGCATCCGCGCCCGCGTCGAGCCCGGCCATCATGCCGAGCGGGCGGGGCTTGCCGCGGACTAATCGAGCACGCTGGTCGAGCTCCTCCACCAGCAGGTTCCGGTAGGGCCCGTGCGCGTCCGCCACCAGCACGACCGCGTCAGGCTCCGCGTCCAGCACACCGGCGACGGCCGCGTTGACCTCGGCTGTCATCAGCTTGCGAGACCGCTCGTAGTCGTATCCGCCCGGATTGGTCTCGGTGACGTGGACGATTCCCGAGATCCCTTCCAAATCGGCCGAAATGAGCACCGTGAGCCCCGTCGTCATCGCACCACCGTACTGGCATCCCGCACGACACGGAGCTGCCCACCTTCAATGACAGTCCATGACGGGCCACCGCGCGCCACCTCGCATCAGTCATCGAGATCGACCGGTCGCTGAACGCCGGGCCGATCTTCGTATCGCAGGGTCCAAGCCGGACGGACCGGCCCGGTCAGCTCGGTGCGATCTTTCACCCGGTCCTGGAATACGACCAAGTTTGCATACAAGTACTCCGCCAGTTGCCTGACCCGCGCTTCAAGGGCCCCCGAACGGGCCGACCACCCCTGATTTGCACCCCCGGCCCGCCGGGCCGGGGGTTCCCGCTGCGTTGATGGAGGTCCATTGTGAGTTGTTCCACCCTCGTCGGCGTCACCGGTTCCGGTGGCGCCTACGCCGCCCGCTGGTTGCACTGGGGCGGCGATCCTAAGCCGATCATGCCGCCGCTGCGGCGCATCTGGCAGCACACCTTCGCCCGGCACACCCTTCCCATGACGGAGGCGCTGCTGCGCCACGACTGGGTCACTCTCGACCCCGCCGTGACCCGTGCCAGCCGCCGGCACGGCGGGCCGCCGGTGGCTGGCGTCGGTTACGCCACCGACCTGCAGGGCGGGATTCGCCGCGGCCGTGTCGACGAGACGGCGCAGGGCTACCTCGAGTGGATGTACCTGATCGACGTGGCCACCGACACGGTCCTGGTCTACGAGGCCACCTGTCACAGCCGGTGGCTGCGGCGCAGCCAGCACCCGCTCGACCCGGCATCGGCCGGCAGGGTGGTGGGCTGTGGCGGCTACACCGACCACGGCCACCGCTGGGACACCGCACGCCTGTGGCTGCCGGATGCCCGCGCCGGGCTGGACGCCGAGGTCTGCCTGGCGGCACATCCGCACGGCGCGGCGGTCATCCGGTTCACGGACGCCACCGCCCACGCGATCACCGCCGCCACCACACCCACCACCCCGACGCAGGGCGAGCCCGGGCGGCAGGCGCCGTGGCTGCGCAGCGTCGGCACGGAGTTCGACCTGATGTGGGCCGACCGGCGGGCGCCCCGACCGTACCGGCTGCGCCGCGACGCCGACGGGCTCCTGCTGCTCGAGGCCGACGTGCCGGGCCGGTCGTGGCGGCTGCTGACCGCCCCGGCCGAGGGGATGGGGCGATGACCTACCAGCCGGGCGAGCGGGTGGCGCTCGTGCACACCACCGACCCGCACACTCTGCTGCGCCCCGGTGACGAAGGCACGGTGCGCCGCTACGACCCCGACCTGCGGATCGTCGACGTCGACTGGGACAGCGGCTCTCGGCTGGCGATGGTCCTCGACGCCGGTGACCGCATCCGCCGCATCGCCGGCAAGGACGTGTCGGACGCTGACTGGCGGCGGGTACTCGACGCGCTGCGCGCCGCGGGGGCCACCGCCGGCCGGGCAGCGGCGCAATGGTGGGCCCAGGACGCTGTCGGCGGCCGGGCCCGCGGCAGCGTCGCCGGGACCGCCCGGCAGGTCCTGACCGCGGTCGACGACGGCGACCCGGCAGTGCTCGACGGCCTTCCCGCGGCCGACCGATACTCCGTCGCCGAGGACCGGGACCGGTATGCCGAGGCGGCACCGGACGGGGCGCCGGCGTGGGACGGCCTGACCGCGGGCCGCTGCGACCAGACGCGGTGGGCGTGGTGCGACGGCTTCGACGCCGCGGTCACCGACGAGGTCGCCCGGCAGTGCCGTGTGGTGTTGAGCCCCACCGGGGACGACCGCGACCTGAGCCACCTGCACCCGAAGCAGGCGCGGATCGGTGGGCCCGGCGTGTTCGCCGGGGACTGGGCGTGGACACCGAACGCCGAGGGTGAGATGCGCATCCTCGTCGGGTTCATCGGGACGCTGGTCGACACGTGGAACGGGTGGGCGGTGTTCACCTGTACCCGGCAGGTGGCCGAGGCGATCGTCGCCGACCAGCACGCCGCCCGCGACCGCTACCGGCAGCACCTCGCCACCGAGGGCGTCACCGGCACCGACCAGGACGATCTCGTGGACGAGTCGATGGCCCGGATGCGGTTCGACGGCGACGTCATCGAGGTCGACGAAAGCAGGGTGCACGGCGACCCGGAGGCGGTGCAGCGCATCGCCCCGAGCGCGGACGGCCGGTACATCGTCATGGGCTGGGCCTGGACGTGGATCCCGGTGCACCCCTACGACTGCGACCGCATCGCCGGCGACATCCCCGGCCCGGTCGACCCGGCGCCAGCTGCCGAGTCCTGACCCGCTTCCATTCCGCACGCTTCATGACCCTGATCGGAGCACCATGCGCGATGACATCGTCGACGAGTTCGGCGACTACGCCCACGAGGAGATCCTGCAGGCCCTGGTGCGGCACCTGCTCACCAGCGACGAGCTGGACCGGCTCTGCGACGACGCCGACCTACCCCAGCTGACCGACAGCGACGGGCAGCCGGTCCACATCACCTCAGCCCGCACCTACCGCGACGCCGCAGTCCTCACCCTCGACCGGGGAGTGTGGCTGGAACTGTCCGACGGCAGCGTGTTCGGCCTGACCCTGCAGATCTCCCGACGGCCGACCGCCGAGGTGACCCTCCGCCGCCGCTAACCACCCCCGGCACCTGATCCCCGCTCGACTTGATCGAGCCGGTGCCAGGTGCGTTCCTTGTCGTCGCCCCGCCGACCGGTGGCGCCGGCATCCGCCTACCGGCAGCCCTTCGGGCTGCTTTTTGAGCACCTCACGGAGGTTGCTGGCCGTCCCTGCCACGGGGTCGGTCCGCCAACGTCCGTCTCCGCCGCGCGGACACCGCACCACCGCCCGCGCACTCGGAGACGGGTGCGCGGGCCCACACCTCTACGACAGGAGACGCAGCATGGACCCTGCAGCCCAAGCACCGCCCACCCGCCCGGACGACCCGGCCACCGCAACGGCCTCCTCGGGAGACCGCCGCCCCGGCTACCTCTATCGGCAGGTCGCCGCCTACCTGGCCAGCCAGCCCGACGAGTGGTTGAAGGTCCGGGAGGTCACCGCCGCCATCGCTGCCCGCTCCTCCGGCGCCGTGTTCGAGGCGCTGAAGAAGATGGCCGCCGCCGGATATGCCACCCACTACAC
>NZ_QGKS01000422.1 GCF_003172935.1 Micromonospora sicca
CCCCAGCCCGCGACCGGCCGGGGTCAGTCCCGGTCGGCACTCGACGCGGCGGCGGCCCGATAGCGGACCAGGGCCGGGAAGGCCACCGCCAGCAGCACCGCCAGGGTGGCCGCGACGAGGCCGCCGCCGACCCAGGCGACGCCGGCGCCGAAACCGGCCGCCAACCCGCCGGCCCGCAGGTCGCCCAGGCGCGGACCGCCGGCGACGACGACCGTGTTCACCCCCTGGAGCCGGCCACGCATCCGGTCCGGCGCGTAGATCAGCAGCATCGACTGCCGGAGCACCGAGCTGACCAGGTCGGCCGCGCCGGCCACGCCGAGCAGCACCACCATCAGCCAGAGCCGGCCGGCCAGCCCGGCGGCGGCGACGGCCAGCCCCCAGCCGGCCACCGCCACCACCAGCGCCAGCCCCTGCCGGCGCAGCCGGCCGATCCAGCCGGAGGTGAGCCCGCCGAGCATCGACCCGATGGCGATCGCGCTGTAGAGCCAGCCGACCGCCGCACCGCCGCCGAAGCGCTCGTGCGCCACCTCGGGGAAGAGCGCCCGGGGCATCGCCAGCACCATCGCGATCAGGTCGATGGCGAACGAGAGCAGCAGCACCGGGGTGGTGGCCAGGTAGCGGAACCCGTCGACGATGCTGGCCAGGCCGGCCCTGCCCGGGATCGCGGCACCGTCCGGGTCCGGCTCGGGCGGCATCGCGGGCAGCCGCAGCGTGGCCCAGAACGAGACGGTGAACAGCAGGGCGTCCACCGCGTACGCGATCGGCAGCCCGACGTCGGTCCGCCAGGTGGCGAAGATCAAGCCGGCGGCCAGTGGCCCGAAGACCGAGGTGGCGGTGAAGGTGGTGAAGTTCAGGGTGCTCGCCGCCGGCACCAGCTCGGCGGGCACCAGACGGGGCAGGATCGCGCTGCGGGCCGGCGACGTGATCGCGAACGCGATCGACTGCACCGCCACCAGCACGAGGAGAAGCACCGGGCTGCCCACCCGGAACAGCGCCTGCACCAGCAGCGCCAGCGTCGACGCCCAGAGCAGCGCGCCGCCGGCGAGCAGCACCCGCCGCCGGTCCCGGGCGTCGGCCACGGCCCCGCCCCAGAGCCCGAAGACCAGCAGCGGCAGGAAGCCGGCGATGCCGAGCAGCCCGACCCAGAGCGAGCCGCCGGTGAGCGCGAACATCTCCACCGGTACGGCCACGGCGGTGAACTGGAAACCGAACATCGCCACGCCGTTGCCGAGCCACACCCGCCGGTACGCGGGCACCCGCAGCGGGCGCAGGTCGATCGCCCAGCGGCGCCCCCCGCGCGGCCGGGCCTCCCTGACCCCGGTCACGGCGCCAGCCGCTCGGTGACCCAGTCGCCGCCGTCGGTCCGCCGGAACCGCAGCCGGTCGTGCAGCCGGCTGGCCCGCCCCTGCCAGAACTCCACCGACGCCGGGCGAACCCGCAGCCCGCCCCAGTGCGGTGGCGCCGGGATCCGCTCGACCCCGGCGAAGCGCTCGGCCACCGCCTCGTACGCGTCGTCCAGCGCGGCCCGGTCGGGGATCACCCGGGACTGGGCGCTCGCCCAGGCCCCGAGCTGGGAGCCGCGCGGCCGGCTCGCGAAGTACGCCTCGGTCTCCGCCCGGTCCACCCGCTCCAGCTGCCCGCTGACGACCACCTGGCGCTGCATCGGAAACCAGGGGAAGACCAGGCTGGCCCACGGGTTGACGGCCGCCTCGGCGCCCTTGCGCGAGTCGTAGTTGGTGTAGAAGACGAAGCCCTCCGGGTCGTACCCCTTGAGCAGGACGGTCCGGCCGCTGGGCCGCCCGGCGGCGTCGGCGGTGGCGACGACCATGGCGTTCGGCTCCGGGAGGGGGAATGCCACCGCCTCGGCGAACCAGCGGTCGAACTGGGTGTGCCAGTCCGGCGCCAGATCCGCCTCGGACAGGCCCTGGTCGGCGGCGTACTCGTTCCGCATGGCCGCCGGGGCCACTGTGTCGCCCGTCACGTTTCTCTTCCCCCTCGCCGGTCCGCCGGCGTCCCGGAGACGCTGGCCAGACCCCACCGCCCAGTCTGGCCGACCTGGTGAGCTTGTCCACCGCCGGGGATGTCGCGTGCAGCACAGCCGCTGCGGGTCGCGCACTCGGTTACCCAGCAGGCAAGATGGCACGAACACATCCCTGAGGGTCGCCTAAGGTGCGGGGCCGGACCGGCCCGCTCGGGCGCACCGAGCCGGAAGCCAGGAGACGACATGTCCGACTTCAAACCGGGCCTGGAGGGCGTCGTAGCCTTCGAGACCGAGATCGCCGAACCGGACCGCGAGGGCGGCGCGCTGCGCTATCGCGGCGTCGACATCGAGGATCTGATCGGTCAGGTCTCCTTCGGCAACGTGTGGGCGCTGCTGGTCGACGGGCGGTTCGGCCCCGGCCTGCCGCCGGCCGAGCCGTTCCCCGTGCCGGTGCACTCCGGCGACATCCGGGTCGACGTGCAGTCCGCCGTCGCCATGCTCGCCCCGTACTGGGGGCTCAGCCAGCTCCTCGACATCTCCGACGAGCAGGCCCGCGAGGACCTGGCCCGGGTGTCGGTCACCGCGCTCTCCTTCGTCGCCCAGTCCGCCCGCGGCCTGGGCCTGCCGGCGGTGCCGCAGAAGGAGATCGACAAGGCGGAGACGATCGTCGAGCGGTTCATGAAGCGCTGGCGGGGTGAGCCCGACCCGCGGCACGTCAAGGCCGTCGACGCGTACTTCATCTCGGCCGCCGAGCACGGCCTGAACGCCTCCACGTTCACCGCCCGGATCGTCGCGTCCACCGGCGCCGACGCCGCGGCCTGCATCTCCTCCGGCATCGGCGCCCTCTCCGGCCCGCTGCACGGCGGCGCGCCGTCCCGGGTGCTCAGCATGCTGGAGGCCGTCGAGCGCAGCGGCGACGCCGAGGGGTACGTCAAGGGCGTCCTCGACCGGGGCGAGCGGCTGATGGGCTTCGGCCACCGGGTCTACCGGGCCGAGGACCCGCGCGCCCGCGTGCTGCGCCGCACCGCCAAGGAGCTGGCCGCGCCGCGCTTCGAGGTCGCCGAGGCGTTGGAGAAGGCCGCGCTGGCCGAGCTCCAGGCCCGCCGCCCGGACCGGGTGCTGGCCACCAACGTCGAGTTCTGGTCGGCCGTGGTGCTGGACTTCGCCGAGGTGCCGGCGCACATGTTCACCTCGATGTTCACCTGCGCCCGGATGGGCGGCTGGTCCGCGCACATCCTGGAGCAGAAGAAGCTCCAGCGGCTGGTCCGCCCGTCGGCCCGCTACCTCGGCCCGGGCACCCGCAAGCCGCAGCAGGTCGAGGGCTGGGACGCCATCCCGCACGGCGTCTGATCCGCGATACCCCGAAGGGGCCCCGTCCGCGCGGACGGGGCCCCTTCGCGCGTCGTGTGGCGCATGCCTCACCCCGCCGGATGGGACCAGCCGTCGGGCGACCCGCCCAGGGTGCGAGGATGAAGGCCGGCAGTGTCGCCGGACCGGGCCCGGACCCCGGTCGCGTCGCGCCCCGCGCGCCTCGGCCGTCGATCCGCGCCCGCTGAACGGGCCCGCCCTCGCCCTTGCGGAAGGATCTCGACCACCGTGGCTGACGCACCGACCATCCGGATTCCCGACGACATCAAGCCCGCCGACGGGCGGTTCGGCTGCGGGCCGTCCAAGGTCCGTCCCGCGGCGGTCTCCGCACTTGCCGACGTGGCCACCAGCTACCTGGGCACCTCGCACCGGCAGAAGACGGTCCGCGACCAGGTGGCCCGGCTCCGCCGGGGCATCGCCGAGTTCTTCTCCCTCCCCGAGGGCTACGAGGTGGTGATCGGCAACGGCGGCACCACCGCCTTCTGGGAGGTGGCCACCTTCGGCCTGGTCCGGGACCGGGCCCAGTTCGCCAGCTTCGGCGAGTTCGGCGCCAAGTTCGCCAAATCGGTCAAGGATGCGCCGTTCCTGGGCGAGCCGACCGTCCGCAAGGCCGAGCCGGGCAGCGCGCCCGCCCTGGTCGCCGAGGCGGGCGTGGACGTCTACGCCACCCCGCACAACGAGACCTCCACCGGCGTGGCCGTGCCGATCAGCCGGGTGGCCGGCGCCGACGAGGGCTCGCTGCTGCTGGTCGACGCCACCTCCGGGGCCGGCGGCCTGGAGGTCAACGTCGGCGAGACCGACGTCTACTACTTCGCCCCGCAGAAGTGCTTCGGCTCGGACGGCGGCCTCTGGCTGGCCCTGATGTCCCCGGCCGCGCTGGAGCGGGCCACCGAGATCAAGGCGTCGGGCCGCTACATCCCGGCCTTCCTCGACCTGGTCACCGCGATCGACAACTCGCGGCTGGAGCAGACGTACAACACGCCCGCGCTGGCCACCATCTTCCTGGCCGCCGAGCAGACCGACTGGATGAACTCGCAGGGCGGCCTGTCCTGGGCGGCCAAGCGGACCGCCGAGAGCGCCGGCATCGTGTACGGCTGGGCCGAGCGGTCGGCCGTCGCCACCCCGTTCGTGGCCGACCCGGCGCTGCGCTCCAACGTGGTCGCCACCATCGACTTCGCCGACGGGGTGGACGCCTCGGCGATCGCCAAGGCGCTGCGCGCCAACGGCATCGTGGACACCGAGCCGTACCGGAAGCTGGGCCGCAACCAGCTCCGGATCGCGCTGTTCCCGGCCGTCGAGCCGGCCGATGTGGAGGCGCTGACCGCCTCCATCGACTACGTGGTGGAGCGGCTCTGACGACGCCGTGACGGTGGGTGGTCGCCGGGGGCCCGGCGACCACCCACCGTGATCATCGCCGCAGCTCAGTCACGACATGCCGGGGTGTCGCATCCCCCACCTCCGGGTAGATGAGCGTACGGTGGTCCGAGACGCCCGGGTGGCCGGCTCGTGGCGTGACGGCCAGCGAAGCGGGACGGAGGCAACGCCATGCGCCCAGTACGCTTCGTCGCCCTCTCCGAGGACGGCCAGGCTCTGGTGCTCGCCGACGAGGTCGGGCGCCTGCTCGCCCTCCCCATCGACGAACGCATCGCCTCGGCGCTGCACGCCGAGCCCGGCGCGGCCCCCCTCGCGGTGGTGCCCACCGCCGCCGACCCGATGCCGTCGCTCTCCCCCCGGGACATCCAGGCCAAGATCCGCTCCGGCGAGTCCGCCGAGGACGTCGCCCGGATCGCCGGTGTCCCGGTCGATCGCGTCCTGCGCTACGCCGGCCCGGTGCTCCAGGAGCGGGCCATGCTCGCCCAGCACGCTCGGCGCACCCGGCTCAAGGGCGCGGAGAAGCCGACCCCGCTGGCCGAGGTCGTCAACGGCCGGCTGGCCCAGCACGGGATCGACACCGAGAAGATCTCCTGGGACGCGTACCGGCGCGACGACGGCACCTGGCGCATCATCGCCACCTGGCCGTCGGGCAAGGCCACCGCGCAGGCGGTCTGGGATCTCGACAAGCTCCGGCAGAACGTCACCCCGCACGACGACATGGCGCAATACCTGTGCGCCGAGCGTCCCACTCCGATCCTCGGCCAGGAGCCGGCGCCGGAGCGGGGCGGTCACGCGCTGCCCGGGCCGTCCCGCGGCGAGCCCAGCCGGGGCGGGCACGGCCTGCCGTCGGCGGGCGAGCACGCCCGTCCGGGTCGGGACCCGATCCGGGCCGGCCGGGACGCGCTGCTCGCCTCGCTGGACCGGCCGCTCGGCGCGAGCTCGGGGCGCGGGCTCGACCCGCGTTCGCCGGCCGCGCAGGACGCACCCCGCCAGCGGGCGGTCGCCGGCGGCGCGGCGGCCCTGCTCGGCGGCGGTCAGGGCTCGGCGTTCGACGACGACTCGGACGCGCCGAAGGAGATCCCGGCCGTACCGTCGCTGGCGGTGCTCCGGCCGCGGCGGACGGGTGCGGCGGCGGCCGCCGGCGGCGCCGAGTCCACGGACGCCAACGGCAAGCCGCGCAAGCGGCTGCCGAGCTGGGACGATGTCCTCTTCGGCACCGGTCCCGCGGCCCGCGAGTCCTCCTGATCCATCGTCCACCCTGGTCACGCGCGACGGCTCCAGGTCGCGGCGCGGCGTCAGACGCGCCGAACTGGAGTTGTCGTAAGGCACTCTAAGTGCCCGCGTGCCAGGGTGGACCCATGGAGTACACGAACCTGGGACGCACCGGCCTGTCGGTGAGCCGGCTCTGCCTCGGCACCATGAACTTCGGGCCGCAGACCACCGAGCCGGACAGCTTCGCCATCATGGACCGGGCGCTGGAACACGGGATCAACTTCTTCGACACCGCGAACGTCTACGGCTGGCAACTCGGTGAGGGCATCACCGAGCAGATCATCGGCCGCTGGTTCGCCCAGGGCGGCGGTCGCCGCGACAAGGTCGTCCTGGCCACCAAGGTCTACGGCAAGATGGGCGACTGGCCCAACGACCAGGGCCTGAGCGCCCGGCACATCATCCGGGCCTGCGAGGAGTCGCTGCGCCGGTTGCAGACCGACACCATCGACCTCTACCAGATGCACCACGTCTCCCGGACCACGCCGTGGGAGGAGATCTGGCAGGCGATGGAGACCCTGGTCGCCCAGGGCAAGGTCATCTACGTCGGATCGTCCAACTTCGCCGGTTGGCACATCGCGCAGGCGCAGGCGGCCGCCGGCCGGCGCAACTTCCTCGGCCTCGTCGCCGAGCAGTCCATCTACAACCTGCTGACCCGGCACGTCGAGCTGGAGGTGATCCCCGCCGCCCAGCACTACGGGCTCGGCATCATCCCCTGGTCGCCGCTGCACGGCGGGCTGCTCGCCGGGGTGCTCCGGAAGATGGCCGAGGGCGGTGCGGCGCGCGGCGCCAGCGGCCGCGCCGCGGACGCGCTCGCCGAGCACCGGCCCACCATCGAGGCGTACGAGAAGCTCTGCGCCGATCTGGGCCACGACCCGGCCGACGTGGCGCTGGCCTGGCTGCTCTCCCGCCCGGGGGTGACCGCCCCGATCATCGGCCCGCGCACGCTCGACCAGCTCGACGTGCCGGGTCAGCAGGTTGTAGATGGACTGCTCGGCGACGAGGCCGAGGAAGTTGCGCCGGCCGGCGGCCGCCTGCGCCTGCGCGATGTGCCAACCGGCGAAGTTGGACGATCCG
>NZ_QGKS01000424.1 GCF_003172935.1 Micromonospora sicca
CAGCGTCAAAGACCTCGAAACCGACGTCAACACCTGGATCGAGGCGTGGAACGCCGACCCGAAGCCCTTCGTCTGGACCAAGACCGCCGACGAGATCCTGGACAGCCTCGCCAACTACTGCACAAGACTTAATCAACTAACCAACGACTCGGAACACTAGTACGGCAGCCCGGGTTCGTTATGTAGATGCTGATGGATCGGCTGGGTTCGGCGGCGGTAGTGGCTGGTCCGTGCGCGTGCTTGGTGTTGGCGTCGCCAGTGTGACCAGGTCAGCCAGTGGCTGATCGGGTGGACGGTGTTGGTGATCAGCGGTTCAAGGCACGGGTGGGTAGGTCGTCGGCGAGCAGGTCGGCGCGGACCGGGCCGTCGGCCGGCCGGGCGGTGACGCGGTGGCTTTCGCCACCGCCAGGACGTAGCCGACACCGTGACGTTGCAGGTCACGGCGGAGCTGCCGGTCACCGCCGTAGGCCTCTTCCGCCGTGGCCCACGTCGAGGGCGCGAGTGAGCATCCGCCGGGCCAGAACAGGCTTCGTGGCGAACTCGACATCAGCCAGGATGCCGGCGGCGGCGCACCGGTCGGGGTCCTCGGTCCACGCCTTGGACAGGTAGACCTCCCGGTCGATCAACGTGTAACCGTCTGGCGCGGCATAGGCGAGGTAGACGGCGACCTGCGCGTTCTCCACCCGCCCCGCCGTGCCGGTGTACTGCCGCTGCACCCCGACGGTGTGCACGCCCTTCTTCAGGTCACCGGTGTCATCCAAGATGAGTACCCCGCCCGGGTCACCGAAGGCGTCGATGACGTAGCCCCGCACGTCGTCGCGCACCGCGTCGGCGTTGCCCTTGCCGGAAACCTCGTCCGCCCAGGTCACGCGGCATGTTCGTACTCGAGAAGGATGCCGCTCAGGCGTTCACGCCTACGTATGTCGAGGCGGGCGATCTGCCCTGGATCGGTGATCGCCCGAGGCAAGGGGTGCAGCGGTCGGGCGTTCGCGATGCCCTGACGCGGCCGATGGGAGTTGTAGAACCGCTCGAACTCCCGCAGGGCCTGGCAAAGGTGGCGCTGGTTCCAGATCAAGGTGCGGTCCAGCAACTCACGCCGACAGGTCTGCACCCTGCCCCTGCCGAAAACCTAATGGCCCAGGTGGGACCAGCTGTAAGCGGATCCTGACGGCGGGCGCAGGACCCGGTTCCTCTCCCGACTGTCTCTCCCACCCCCGGCATGATGATCGGCTGTGCTGCTTCGACTGGCCTATCTCGGTGTGACGAACGCGTTCGCGTTACTGCGGCTGCTTTCGATGAGCGACCGGGACAAGGACGTGGAGATCCTGGCGCTGCGCCACCAGATCACGGTCCTCGAGCGACAGTTGGGCAAGACCCGGCCGCGGTTCTCCCCCAGCGACCGAGCGCCCTCCTGCTGCACCGGCTTCCGCTGGGCGTGCTCCATCGGCTCAGGCTGCTGGTGCGCCCGGACACGCTGCTGCGCTGGCACCGCGACCTCCCCGCGCGTCGCCACGCTGCCAATTCCCGGCCAAAACGGCCGGGCCGGCCACGCACCGTCCGCTCCATCCACGCCCTGGTGCTGCGCCTGGCTCGGGAGAACCCCAGCTGGGGTTACCGCCGCATCCACGGCGAACTGCTCGTCCTGGGGATCAAGACCCCCGCCTCCACCGTGTGGGAAATTCTCAACGAGGCTGGGATCGACCCGGCGCCCGAGCGCACCTCCACCACCTGGGCCGACTTCCTCCGCCGCCAAGCCGACGCCCTGCTCGCCTGCGACTTCTTCGAGAACCGTCACCCTGACCGGAGCGCGGTTGTACGTGGTCGTGCAGCGAGAGCATCCTGCTGTGGGTGCCCGAGGACACCACCGACAGGCCCGCGCGCTCCCACACCGCGGCCGCCTCGGCGTCGCCGGTGACGTCCTCGTCCCGGGCGGTGCGGAACCCCACCGGTGTCATTCGTTCGCTGACGGCGGACACCACCAGCTCAGCCGAAGTTGGAGCGGCTGTGCCGCTGGAACGCCTGGAACGCCTCCCGCGCCGCCTCCGCGCCCTCGGGCAGCGGCGGCGAGCGGGCGTAGTAGTTGTGCAGCTTCCACAGCGCGGATCGTTGAGCTGGAAGAACAGCCGCTTCATTCACCAGCCCGGGCAGTTGCCCTGCTCCACGTCGATCGGCACGCCGCGCACCTCCTCGGTGAGTGAACGGCTATGGCTAATCGACCGCTTATTGGCGGATTAAATCCGGTTTAACTGGCGCCCGAGTGTCAGTGGGCGCCCGTACTGTTCACCGCGCGGAAGGTCGGGGTCCGAAGGACTTCTGCACCCGGTCGCCCGAGGCAGTGAACCGCCGAGGGCAACGGCCCCGGCCCTTCCGTCCAAACGTGAGCCTTGGCCCGTGGATGGCCCGGCAGCTTCGACCGTCGTGGGCGGAAGCGGCTCAGCGACGGTACGAGATCGGCGGCGCCCCCTGCCGAAACCCATCCGCCCTGGTGAGGGCCGCTGTGGCGTGGTCGGTGATGTAGGCCCGGTCGCTGGGGGCTGGGCCTGGGCGTAGCTGGTGATCGATGCGGCATGATGGGCTGCCGTGCTGCTGCGACTGGCGTACTTGGGTGTGACGAACGCGTTCGCGGTGCTGCGCAGGGCGTTCGCAAGATCGAGATATGACCGGATGGTCGGTTGTGGGGTAGTCACGCCGGTTCCGGTGGTTACGTAGAAGAGCGCGGCCTTCTGGTGATCATTCAGGTGTCTAGGCTGGATGATCGAAGAGAAGGACCGCGCTCGTGGAGGCATCATCGTTGATTGGCGGGTTGTCCGCACGTCTGTGCGGCGTGTCGCAGCCGGCAGAGCAGGACACGCCAGGGCTGTTGCAGGCGTTGGCGCAGGTTCCGGACCCGCGGGATGCGCGGGGCCGGATCCATCCGCTGCCGGGCCTGCTCGCGATCGCGGTCGCGGCGGTGGCTTCGGGGCAGTCTCGGGTCGTCGAGATCGCCGAGTGGGCCGCGGATCTGCCGGATGCGGTGTGGGACCGCCTCGGGGCGGCCCGGGACCGGTTCACCGGCGCGCGGCGCGTGCCTGATGACAGCACGTTCACCCGGGTGTTGGCCGGCATTGACGCCGACGCGTTGGACGCTGCGGTGTGCCGTTGGCTGATCGGCCGTGCGGGCTCCGGCGAATCGGGCCGGCGGGTGATCGCCGTCGATGGCAAGACGCTGTGCGGCAGCGGCCCTGCCGGTGTCCAGGTGCATCTACTGGCCGCGTTGGACCAACGTGACCAGATCGTCCTGGCCCAGACCGACGTGGACGGGAAGACGAATGAGATCACCCGGTTCGTGCCGTTGCTGGACGGCCTGGAGCTGACCGGGGCGATCATCACGGCGGACGCCATGCATACCCAGCGCGAGCACGCCCGCTGGCTGGTCGAGAACAAGCACGCCGGCTACCTATTCGTCGTCAAGCGCAACCAGCCGCGCCTGTATCGGCAGGTCAAGGCCCTGCCCTGGACGAAGATCCCCGTGCTGGACGAGACCCGCGACCGGGGCCACGGCCGCCACGACATCCGCCGGCTGCAAGCCGTCACCTGCCACGGGCCCCTCGCCCTAGACTTCCCCCACGCGGCCCAGGCCCTGCGGATCCGGCGCCGCCGGTACAACCCGGCCAACGGCCGCTGGTCCACCGTCACCGTCTACGCGATCACCAGCCTCACCGCAGCCCAGGCCGGACCCGCCGACCTGGCCGACTGGCTACGAGGTCACTGGGCCATCGAGGTCCTTCACCACATTCGCGACACCACCTACCGCGAGGACGCCGGCCGGCTACGAGCCGGCAACGCGCCTCGCGCCCTGGCCACCCTGCGCAACACCGCGATCAGCCTGCTCCGCCTGGACGGCGTCACCTCGATCGCGCCAGCCCTACGGCAAAACAGCCGGAACCCGTACCGATCCCTACAACTGCTTGGACTCACGTAAACGGGCAAATCTCTACCTTGCGAACGCCCTGCGGTGCTGCGCCTGCTGCCGATGAGCAATCGGGACAAGGACGTGGAGATCCTTGCCCTGCGCCATCAGATCGCGGTGCTGGAACGCCATCTGGGCAAGGAGAAGGTTCGGTTCGACCCGAGTGACCGGGCGTTCCTGGCGGTCCTGCTACACCGGCTGCCGCGCGAGGTGCTGCGCCGAGTGCGGCTGCTGGTGCGCGCCCCGATACGGTGCTGCGCTGGCATCGCGATCTGGTCGCCCGCCGTCACGCGGCCGTTTCCCGACCCAAGCGCCCGGGTCGGCCGCGCACTGTGCACTCCGTCCGGGCCTTGGTGCTGCGCCTGGCGCGGGAGAATCCCAGCTGGGGCTACCGGCGCCTGCACGGCGAACTGCTGGTGCTCGGGGTGAAGGTGGCCGCGTCCACCGTCTGGAAGATCTTGAAGGAGGCCGGGATCGACCCGGCGCCCGAGCGCGCTGGCAGCACCTGGTCCGACTTCCTGCGCTCCCAGGCGTACCCCGCATCCAACCACCGCGTGGGTGGCACAGGCGGCGAAGAACCTCGTCATGGACCTCGAAGACAACGGCTCCCGGGCGCGGTTAATGGTCCGCGACCGGGATGGCAAGTTCCCCGATATCTTCGACGCCATCCTCGCCGACGCGGACATCGACGTCGTCCTCATCGGCATCCAGATGCCGAGAATGAACTCGATCATGGAACGGTGGGTACAGACCTGCCGCCGTGAACTACTGGACCGGACCCTGATCTGGAACCAGCGGCACCTGCTCCACGCCCTTCGCGAGTTCGAACAGTTCTACAACGGACACCGCCAACACCAGGGGATCGCGAACGCACGGCCGCTGTGCCCGTTACCCACACAGATCGCCGACCCGGACAAGATTGCCCGCCTCGCCATACGAAGACGCGATCGCCTCGGCGGCATCCTCCACGAGTACGATCATGCTGCCTGACCTGCACGGACGAGTTTTCGGCAAGAGCAGCGTCGGCGCATCACCACCTACTGCGGCGTGCCCAGCAATTCCGTTTTGACGCCGCGGCGGATCAGCAACGAGGTTGGCGGCCAAGCGGCGAAGAAGCCGATGATCAGCCCGACCTGGATAATGAGCCAAAACACCGGACTACCAGGCCGCAGGGCCTCGTGGAAAACAAGAAAATGCATTAGCGCCAGCCAACCTAATAGGCCGAGCTCGAAGACGGACACGGTCAGCAGGTCGCTCCTGAAAAATTTCCGCATTGCGGCCCACGCTCTTCGACCACCCGTGTGAGCCTCAGCAGAGTAGCGAAATGCAACGCCTATGGCCACTGCACCTACATAGTCGCCAACGACTTCGGGCCACAGTGTGCTGCCGAATATTTCGAGGCCAACGCCGTAGGTGATAGGCGTAGCAATGATGACACCCAGAGTGCAGTGCGTCCCACAATGATAAACTTGGATTATCGTAGGAGCATGTCGCGCTGGGCGGGTTGCCGTGCCGGTCCAGCCACCGGGGAGACTGGGGTCTACCCCACTTTCTGTAGGCCAGGACGGCTGCTGGGCCAAGGTAGAGGGCGGTCGCCGGCCAGACAATCTCCATGACCTTGACCGGCTGACGATATCCAAAAATAAATTGGTCAACAACGACAACGACGGTGCTGGCCAACCCCACAAAGAGCACAGCCCACGAAAGCATCACGAGCCACGTCGGTTGCACAATCATCTCCGTTCGCCTCCAGGGCACTCAATGCAATGTCGGTGGCGGCGGATGTGACGAACTCCGCCACCAGGTGAGGAAGGCGACCCAAGTCGAGATGCCGTCTCAAACATGAGAGCACATCGGGCGGTGAGGCATCCGGCATCGCCCACCTGCACAACATCGCGCCTTGCGGGCTGAACAATGAACCCGATGCCGAGCAATGCTTCACCGGGTTACGCGCCCCCTTCACCGTGAGGCGGCTCCACGGCGCGGCCTGCTACGCCACCAGAAAGTTGCCACGATCATGACCACGAGTGTGACGGCAGCACCCACGCCCAGCCCGGCCAGCAATGAAAATGACCAAGACTGCTTCTCTTCGGGTGAGACCAAGCGGCCTACGGTCGCGTCGGGAGGAAGCGCGAAGCCCCAGTCGAGCAGGGCTAGGGCCTCCCCGGAGCTCCCCAGCGGCGCGGTCTCGGCACCGAGCAGGCTCACCACGAGCCGCACCCGTCGCGTTCCACCACGCCGACGTACTTTTGCCGGGCCAGTTGCCTGAAGCCCGTCTTCCCGCCCAGCATGCCGGAAACGCGGTCCAGCAGAGTGTTGTCGTTGACGATCTGGAAGCCCGGCTTTCCCGGCTGTGCCGGAACGTACGCCACGCGGGTTGCGATGTATCTCCGAAAGTCCTCGCGGGCGAAGCAGGCCCGGGCGATCAGCGCCAGGTCGCACGCGCTGGTATACTGACCGGGGCCGTCCAGACCCGAGGGCGTCACCGCGTGGGAGTGGTTCGCCCGCAGCCGACGTGCCTCCTGGTTCATCGCGTCGACTCCGCCCTGCCTGCCGTTCTTGCCGCCGCCGACGCGGGGCCAACACGTTGGCCGCGTCGTTTCCCGACCTCAGGAGGAGTCCCAGCCACAAGGTCTCGATCAGGTATCGGCCGCCCTCGACCACCCCCATCAACGAGCTTTCCGGATCGAGATCGGCCAGATCCACCCGTTTCACCTCGACGACCTGGGCCGAATCGAGGCGCGGGGCATCAGGGCTAACGATCTTTGGTCGCTGGTTTCTTCACACTTGGGTCAAGTTTTCATGCGGCCAGGGGAAGACGGGCGCGGCGGGCGTAGTCGTCGACGGGCCGTGTGATGGAGGCCAGTGCGGCTCGCAGGTCTGGTGGGGCTTGGGGTCAATGCCGCGTAGCCTAAGTTGATCATGGTGTTGGGTGGGTATCCGGGGGTCTGCGGCGTGGCGGGATGACGCCGATGGTCCTGACCGTTTTGATCACGGGTCATGGCGGCGGATGTGGTGGGTCGT
>NZ_QGKS01000425.1 GCF_003172935.1 Micromonospora sicca
CACCAACCGGCCCTCCGGCGGCGCCACGGCCACGGTGCTCGTCCCCGGCGCGCCCGCGGTGGGAATCTCGCAGAGCAGCGCGCCGGGGACGAGCACCGTGGCCGTGGCGCCGCCGGAGGGCCGGTTGGTGAGGGTGACCCGCAGCTGGTGGGCGACGGCCAGGTGGGCCACGACGGCGAGCCCGAGGTGGGCGGCGGGGTCGAGCGTGGCCGGGGTGACCAGCCGGCCGCTGAGCAGGGCGTTGAGCTGCGACAGACGGTCGGGCTGGAGGCCCACGCCGGCGTCCTCGATCCGCAGCAGGACGCTGCCGTCCTCGGTGATGAACGCCGACACGATCACCGGCGCGGTGGGCGGCGAGAACCGGGTGGCGTTGTCCAGCAGCTCGGTGAGCACCCGGATCACGTCGTCGGCGGCGAACTCGACCACGGCCAGGTCCACGACGTGCCCGACCCGGATGCGTGGGTAGTACTCGACGGCGGAGGTCGCGGCCCGGACGACGTCGACCAGGGTGACGGTCTGCGGGTTGGCGTCCTCGACCCGGCGGCCCAGCAGCACCTGCAGGTTCTCCGCGTGCCGCCGGATCCGGGTGTTCGCGTGGTCGATGCGGTAGAGCCGCTCCAGCCGGTCCGGGTCCTGCTCGTCGGCCTCCACGGCCTCCAGGTGGGAGCCCATCTGGTACGCCGAGGCCATGATCCGCATCGCGAACTGCTCGCAGATCGCCGGCCACGGATTCGGGGGTTCCTCGGCGGGTGGCGGCGGTGGCGGGGGTGTCTCCTGTGGTGCGACGGCCCACTGGGCGACGGTCGGATCCAACCAGCGCGCCGCCCGCTGCCGCCATGTCGCCCTGCGTCGACCCGCCGACGACACTGGGGTGATATCGGTGCGTCTCACGAAATTACCGGCCTGTCCGTGATCATCGGCTCTGGCATGGTGCAGCAGTCAACCACCGTTGTGTGCCGATAGCAACGGGCAAGGTCAACTTAGGGAGGTTTTCACACCCAGCTCGCCGTGCTGCCACGAATGCTTCATCGGGTCGGCTCGGCGAAACGCAACAGCCGGACGGAGAAACTTTCTGATCCTCCGGGTGGGAGCCGGCCCGCCGGTACGCGTGGACTTCATCGGGGACAGCATCGCTGACGGTGGACGCGAGCGGTTTGGCCACGCGCTGATCGCCCAGGCCCGGCTGCGGGCGGTCACCCCGGCGACCGGACGGCCGGGCTGATCCCGCCGGCCCGGGTACCGGCCGTGACCCCGGCGACCTGAGGGTCGGGCGGTCGCCGTGGCCGCCCGACCAGGAGAAGCCTCAGCCGGCCAGGTCGAGCTGGATCGTCGCTATCTCCCACGCCCGCACCGGCAGCCGGACCCGCCCGTCGCCGTCGACCGGCAGCGGCTCGCCCGCTCGGCCGATCAGGTCGGCCCGCCAGGCGCCGCGTACGCCGCGGCCGGCCCCGATGACGGCGCTGGTGTCCCGCGCGGCGACCACCCGCAGCTCGACCCGGCCGTCCCGATCCCGGACACTGGTCAGCGCGACGCCGTCCCCGTCCACCGTCAGCCCGGTGACCGGCGCCGGCAGCCCGGCGGAGGGCTCGCCGCTGCCCGGGAAGACCAGCAGCTCGTGCCGGTACGCCTCGGCCGCCCCGAGAACCCCGGCGGCGTCCCAGTCGCCCCGGAAGGGCAGCACCGCCAGCTCCACGCTGCGTTCACCCCGGCACTGGGCCAGCGGCGTGGGCAGCTGCGGGCCGGCGGGTTCGTCCCGCAGGGCGTGCCGGTTGCGGGACAGCATCCCGATCGCGCGCAGCACGGTGATCGCCAGTTCCCGGCCGGCGTCGGTCAGCTCGTACTCGGTCGGCTGGGTCAGCAGGACGGCGAACGACCCCTCGGCGCCCCCGGCGGCGACGAACCCGGAGGCGGGGAACGTCGGCAGCGGCACCTCACCGCCGCCGCCCTCGGCGGTCAACCCGCGCTCGACAACGGCGAACTGACCCTCCGCGTACGACGAACGGGCCGGCGCCGGCAGCGGCAGGTGCAGCCGGACCCGGTGGTCGTCGCAGCGGTTGTCGAAGCTCAGCCGCAGCCGGACGAACGGCTCCCCGGCCCGCACCTCCACCCGGGTGGTCACGGTGACCGGCTCCCGGTCGACCCGGCGCGAGCCCGCGTCCACGTCGGCGCCGACCGGCCAGCGGTACTCGCGGACCACGTCGAGGACGGCGACCACCGGGCCGTCGTGCACCACCACGGTCCGCACCGCGCGCGGCTTGTCGACCAGCTCGTCCGCGGCCGGCGGGGCGTAGTTGTAGCTGTCGCCCACGTCGCCGCCGTCGACGATCCGCGCCACCCCGTCCACGCTCAGCCCGTCCGGCGTGGACAGCCGCAGCGTGCCGTCCTCGGCCACCTCGACGCGGAGCAGGCCGTTGTCGACGGCTCGGTCGACCACCGTCACGGGCGCCGGACCCGCCGACGGCGGCCCTGCCCCGTCCGGCCTCGGCGCGGCGCCTCTCGCCGACGCCTCGGCCTGCTCCGGCGCGCCACCGTTCGCCCGCGTGGCCGGGCCGAGGGCCACCGGGCGTACCGCGGCGAGACCGAGCGCCGGCACCTCGACCAGCGCGGCGACGGTCAGCCGCGGGGCGGCCTCGATCCGCACCCGCCACCGGTCCGGGCCGCTCGCGGCGGCGAGCGCCAGCCGGACGTCCTCGACGTCGAAGGCCGGGTCGCCGTGCCGGGCCACCGCGAAGGTGAGGGTGGCGTCGTCGGGCGACACCGACCAGGCCGTGATCTCCTGTCCGTACAGCTCCCGCCCGTGCACCCGGGTGAGCACCGCCGGCAGCTCGGCCGCCGGCACCAGGTCGTCGGCGAGCAGCGTCCGGGCCCGGTCGAGGATCTGGGCGGGCGCGACCGCGC
The DNA here is from genome assembly GCF_003172935.1 of Micromonospora sicca. Taxonomy (GTDB): domain Bacteria; phylum Actinomycetota; class Actinomycetes; order Mycobacteriales; family Micromonosporaceae; genus Micromonospora; species Micromonospora sicca. Next base: position 2,899 of record NZ_QGKS01000425.1, read on the forward strand.
CGTCCGCGCCGAGCAGGCCGACGGATCCGTCGGCCGGCGCCTGGACGTCCAGGCGGACCAGTGCGGTCCGGGCCGCCGGGGTGGGGTTGAACAGCAGGTGCCCGTCGCGCGGCGCCGTGCCGGCCAGTCGCGCCCCCACCAGGTCGCATACCGCCCGGCCGAGCTGGTCCGCCTCGGCGAGCCGGGCGGCCACCTGCTCGGCGGTCTCGTCGCAGCCGCACCCGGTCACCGAGTCGTGGCAGCTCGCGTCGATCAGCCGGGTCCAGGCCATGTCGAGGAAGCGCTGCACGGACGGGTCGTGGTAGAGCGCGGCGAGGGGTTCGGCGTACCGCTCGACCCGCCGCTCGGCGCGGCCCATCGCCTGCTTCAGGTGGGCGCGTACGGAGATCACGCCGGGCAGGATGTTGGCCCGGGCGTGTGAGCGCAGTTCGCCCGCCACGACGGGCAGGCCGTCCACCGTGGTCGGTTGGGTGGCGAAGTACTCGGCGAGGGTGCCGAGCCGCAGGCGTACCCCGTCGACGTCGGCGGCGGCCAGCAGGTCGGGGGCGTCCGGCGCGGGCGCGGCGTGGTCGGTGCCGTACATCGCCAGGATCGGGGTGTCGTCGCCGGCGGGCCGCCAGCCGCGCAGCCGGTCGGCCAGGTCGGACGCCCGGCGGGTGACCAGGCGCGGGTCGTCCATCAGGCCGGCGGCGTTGCCGTAGCCGCCGGGCAGGTACTCGGCGCGGATCGTGGTGCCGTCCGGGGCCTGCCAGGCGAACGCGTGCGACCAGACCCGGTCCGGTACGCCCCGGAACACGCAGGCGTGGGCCAGCCCGGCCCCGGCCAGGAGCTGCGGCATCTGCGCGATGTGGCCGAACATGTCGGGCAGGTAGCCGACCGGCATCGCCCCGCCCAGCGCCGCGCTGCGGGCCAGCCCGCGCTCCAGGTTGCGGACGATGTTCTCCCCGGAGCACAGGAACTCGTCGAGCAGGATCTGCCACGGCCCGACGGCCAGCCGCCCGGCCCGCACCAGCGCGATCACCTGGTCCCGGCGCTCGGGCCGGACCTCCAGGTAGTCGTCGACCGCGGCGAGCTGCCCGTCCAGGGTGAACCGCTGGCGCTCGTCGTGCGCCATCCGGTCGAACACCTCGTCGAGCAGGGCCACCAGTCGCAGCCGGAACCGCTGGAACGGCTCGTACCACTCGCGGTCCCAGTGGGTGTGCGGCACCACGATGATCTCGGTCGGTCGGTCCATCAGCTCGCCGCCTCTCCGCCGATCGCCGCCCCGGTCAGCTCACCGTAGCGGCGTACCACCTGCTGGCTGGTCCGTACGTCGGCCGCGCCCTCGACGATGCCGGTCAGTGGGCGCGCGCCCGCGGTCACCATCGCGTGGAAGGCGACCAGTTCCTGCTCGAACGCCTCGGTCACCGACCGGAACACCGCCCGCCGCTCGCCGCCGCCGTGCCGGTCCACCGCGGTCAGCATGGTCGGCGCGTTGAGCAGGTACGGCGACGGGAAGACCAGCTCCAGCGCGCCCCGGGCGTGGTGCAGCGTCACCGTCTCCCGGTAGGCGGGGCAGTCCGGCAGGTTGAGCCAGCGGATGCCGTACCGGCCGCCGGCGGGCAGCCGGCCGGAGAGCTCCACCGACGGCTCCGCCGGCCCGTCGGGCGCCAGCGGCCAGGTCGCGACGTGGTCCACCGTGGCCGGCGCCCCGGTGAACAGCCGCAGCAGCGACAGGTCGTGCGAGACGCTGTTGATCAGGATCTGGTAGAGGGCGCGCGCTCCGGCGTCCCCGCCGACCGCCGCGTCGAGCAGCCGCTCGTCGGCGTTCCGCAGCCGGGCCAGTTCTGCGGCCGGCACGTCCCGTGGCGCGGGCGGCAGGTTGGCGAACGTCAGCTGCTGCTCCCCGGCGGCGTGCAGGACGGTCACCTCGACCGCGTGCACCGCCGCCGGGCCGCCGATCTCGTCGAGCAGCCGGGCGGCCTCGGCAACCGCCGGGTCGTACTGCTTCATGTAGCCGACCATCAGCGCCGCGCCGGCGTCGGCCAGCCGGTCGGCCTCGGCGAGCGTGTAGGCGAGTGGCTTCTCGCAGAGCACCGGCAGCCCCCGGCGCAGCGCCGCGCCGGCCAGCTCGCCGTGCGATCCGGACGTGGCGAGCAGCACCGCGTCGCAGCCGCCGCCGGCCAGCATCGCCTCCGCGTCCGGGTACCGCCGGGCCGGTTCGACGCCGTACCGGTCGCCGAGTTCGGCCAGCCGCGACGGGGACAGGTCGCTGAGCGCGACGACGTCGAACAGGTCGGCCCGTCGTTGCAGCAGGGGCAGGTGCACGGTACGGGCGATGACGCCCAGTCCGGCCACCGCGATCCTGATCCGCTTGCCCGCCTCGGTCATGGCAGCGCCTCCTCCAACCACCGCCGGTTGCCGCGCTGGTCGGCGCGGATCCGGTCCAGGTCCTGTCCCTGCGCCGGCGCGTCCTGCTCGATCACCAGCCAGCCGGTGTAGCCGATCTCGTCGAGACCGCGCAGCACCCCGGCGAAGTCGACGTCGCCGGTGCCCAAGGCGCAGAAGCCGCCCGCGGCGACCACCTCGGTGAGCCCGCCGCCGGCCTCGCGGACCCGGCGGTGCGCGGCCAGGTCGGCGTCCTTGAGGTGGACCTGACCGATCCGGCCGGCCCACTTGCGCAGCGCGGTGGCCGGGTCCCCGCCGGCCAGCGTCAGGTGCCCGGTGTCCAGGCAGACCGCCACGTCGGTGAGTTCCAGCAGCCGGTCGGCCTCCGCCTCGGTCTCCACGTCGGTGCCCAGGTGGTAGTGGAACACCGGTTCGAGGCCCCGGCCCCGGCACCGGTCGACGGCCCGCTGCACCCGGTCGGCGAAGCCCGGCCAGGCGGCGGCCGGCAGGGCGGCGGCCAGGTCCGGCGGCGTGCCCGGGCGGGCCATCCGGGCCGGGTTGGCGGCGCAGGCGAGGGTGGGCCGGGGCGTGAACCGGGCATCGTCGACCGGCGCGGCGGCGAACACGTCCAGCGCCGCGTCGAGCTGGGCTAGGTCCTCGGCGAACCCGTCGGGGTCGGCGAAGCGCAGGTCCACCCAGCCGCCGGCGAGCCCGACACCGCTTGCGGCCAGCCGCCGGGCCAGCGCCTCCCCGGTCCCGAGGTAGCCGATCGGCCCGGAGTCCACTCCGGTGTAACCGTCCGCGGCCAGCGACGCGAGCAGCTCGTCCGGTCCGACGAACGGGTCGTCCGCCTGGTAGATGCCGTAGTTGCAGGGGGCTCCGGCCACCCTGGTCCGTGCGGTCAGCGGCACAGTGCGATCACCTCCATGCGGTGGGACTCCAGGACGTGCAGCCCGTCGGCGGCGGGCAGCAGGCACCGGTCACCCCGGACCACCCGGTGGCGGCCGTCGGGGTAGCCGAGCAGCGCGCCGTCCGCGTCGAGGGCGAGCAGTTCGTCACCGAGGCGCAGCAGCAGGGGCGCGTCCGGGCCGGCGGAGACGGCGGTGCGGCCGGCGGCCAGCCCGTGCCGGACCGCCCCGTCGTCGGTCGGGTCGCCGTCGACGAGCACCCAGGTGGTCGGCGCTCCGGGCAGCGCGTCCGCGCCGGGCCGGTGGAAGTCGCTGCCCCCGACGGGTACGACGTCCGGCCGCCACGCCTGCGCCCAGGCCAGCGGCGCTCCCCAGGTGCGGTCCCACCAGCCGGAGTGCCACACCTCGACCAGTGGGGTGCGGACGGTCACCGGTTGCCGCCAGGCGCAGTCCCCGCCCAGCGGGTGGTTGATCGACAGCAGCCCGCCCGCGCGCTCGGCCGCGCCGAGCCACTCGTCGGCGGGCCGGCGGAAGTCGATCCAGCCCACCGGGCCGAACACGTTGGCGTGTCCCCGGTCGGTGGTCACCTCCTGGCCGGGCACCAGCGTGATCCCGTACCGGCGGGCCGACCCGGGCAGCCAGGGGTGGTGGCTGACGGTGTTGTGGTCGGTGACGGCGAGGAAGTCCAGGCCCCGGGAGACGGCGAGGGCGGCCAGCTCGTCGATGGTCTGCGCGCCGTCGCTGTGCACGGTGTGCGTGTGCA
>NZ_QGKS01000471.1 GCF_003172935.1 Micromonospora sicca
CACAACCAGTACCGCGTCAAGAAACCCGACGAACCAGGCGGCGTCCGCCACGACAGACCCGCCACGATCCGGCTCTACAAGCTCAGCCACCAAACTCCATGATCAACTTAGGCTACGCGGCATTGGGCACTGCCCTGCCGGTGCAGGACCACCTGATTGACTCTGTAGTCGCGACAGCCCTAGGTATGCCGCTCGCCGACACCAACATCCGTGAACGCGTGTGGCGCCCGCTTCAAGAACTGCTTGCAGCCTCGTATGAGCAGGTTCGGGCGTGCATCCGAAATCCGTCTTGGGCCACACCGCCGGAGCGCTCCATGCCACCGTTGGCGATACGCGATGCGATCCTGTCCTGGCCAGTCGATGCGTGTCCGTCGAATCTCTCCGCCGCCCTAATCGAACTCTGCGCGGAAGTAGAAGCTGAAGATGCACTGACCGGCCTCGCATCCAGCATCGCGAGCATCGACCCGAGTGTCAGCAACACGGTTGACCAGTCACCGTCTGCTCAACTGCTCAGCGCAATCTGGATTGAGACAGTGAACACTGATGCGTCGTAGACGGCCATATTCGGCAGCGGACGTGGTGGTGCCAGCTTGCTGTCATCCGCGCCGACGACCAAGTCGCCCGAGCGGTCTGACCCCGAGCCCGATACCGGGTTCAATCCGCCCACCGAACCGGCAACGCAACAGCGCCGCCAGCTTGACGTCACAACGCGCCGCTCATCTAATCGAACGGGCGATCCGTCACACTGATTGGCGAAGGGCGATCTTCACGCGCGCCGCGTGAGGCGGTGGCCGGCCTGACCGGTGTGGACTTGGTGTTGGATCGGACGGCTCGATGGATGTACGGCGACGGGATCAGCCGTCCGCAGAGGCGGCGCTTGTCGAGGCGGCGCGACGGGCGATACGGCGGCATGAGCACCTGGGGTGCCTCGCGCTGCTCTACAGCGCGTGTTCCTCGCCGTCGACGATAAGCAGGCTGCCGAGTACATCGCTGCTGTTGGCACAGGCCATGGCAGTCCGAGCGGGAGGCGACCAGCCCGTCGCCGGGACCGACCTTCCGGGTTGGATGAACTCCCTTCGCGTACGCGTTCCGGTCCTCGCGGAATACGAGGAGCTAGTCCCGCTCTCGCCAGGGGTGCATGTCCACGTGCTGTGGGACCGGGTGCTGTGGCCGATTCATCCCGGCCGGTCGCATGACCCGGAGCAGATCATCGACCAGGTCCGACGCTACGCACAGGTGGCCGACGACCGGCTTGTCGCGCCACTGGGATTCGGCATCGATGACATCGCGTTCATCGCGTTGCAGTGCATGGCGCAGCAGTTTCACTACCTCGGCTCCATCTGGGCCGCCACCGAGTTTGCCCCCGCCGGGGACGGCGTCGTCGGCCCCGACGAATTGGACGCGTCCCGGCGGTACATCGACCATCTGCTCGCAGCACAGCAGGTCGATGGCGTACCCGAGTGGCTTCGAGACAACGCCGATCCCGAGCGGATCGGTCGGCTCGCCCGAGCTGTCGACTGGTGTGTTCGAGACGCCGAGGACCTCGTGCACGGGAACTGGCTGCTCGATGGCGCGCTCGTGATCCGCACGGATGCAGGTTTGCTCCCGGCGCCGGCAGGGCTCGCACTCGACGGCCTGCAGGTGACCGCCGACCGCCTGCTGGCCCTCGCACGCGAGCTGCCCCGCGCGGCGGACGAGGAGCCGCTGGCGGATCTTCTCAAAGCCGAGGCCGAGTTCCGGTTCTTGGAGAGCACGAGGGGTTTGGCGACGAACGTCGTCGGGCCCATCCAGACGGGCCGGTCCGGTCGGCTCACGTGCGTGCTGTATCCGGCTGCTCGACGCCTCTATGCCGTTCAGGTCGTGGCCGGCACCGACCCGCAGATGACCGCGCGCGAGGTCGACCGCGCAAAACGCCGACTCCGCTGGGTCCAGCCCGGAGCGCTGGTGACGGTCGAGGCGCAACCGGAAGCAATTGCGGCGATCACCAGTGTCGACAGTCCGCTGCAACCTGCGGCGGATTGCGATCTATGGGTGGCCGCCGACGTGGTGGTGCGACGGATAGTCCTCGTGGACGGGCCGTGGAAGCCACGACCAGAATCGCGCCACGGCGCCGTGGTGCTGGGGCTGAACGACTGGTGCCGGATGGCCGCCGGCATCATGGACGACTACGAGGAGTTCTGGGCGTTCCTCGATGAGGTTGCCGCACTGCCCGGTCCTCGACGCGTCTACGGTGCACAAGCAGTAGGCCTCTGGGACGCCTTCCGACGCGACGGCGTCCTCGGACACGACGGCACCGACTCCGAGGACGATCCAATCGGTCCGGCAGCGAGGTGGGCAGCGCGCGGCGGCACCAACGGACACGAGTTCGTTCTGCGCCGTCTCGGTCTTCCGGGATTGCGGGAGTGGCCGTTCGCCTCATCGTTGATCAACGGCTGTGTCACGGTCGGTGCGACAACGCCGTACCGTCATGTCACCGTGAGCGTCGAACCATCGCTGGCCATACAGATCAACGGCGACAGTGTCGACGAGCGTACCTGGATGATGATTCTGGAGAACGCCATCCGAGGCGGACTCACTCTGCTCGCCGAGGCGGTCGACGGTGTACGCGCCGACGCCTGGAGGGCATGGAAGGCCGCGATCCCGCAGCCGATGCGGGTGACCTTCCTTTCGCTCCCGCGACTGGCCGGTGACGGCATCAAGCTGGCCGCTTCGTCCGACGACGAGATGGTCATCGGCTTTGTCATCCCCATGCTCCAGCAGGCGGACCCCGCTTCCGTTCACCGTCAGATCGGCGAAGCGCTGTGGTGCAGGCTCATCGGAGCGTTCGCCACGGCGACGGCCGCAAGTTCCGCCAATCAAGTGATCAACGTGCTGGGCGAGGTCGAGACGAAGCCGGCGGCGCGGTCTGCCGGCGACGCGTTCCTCGCCGGATGGGCGTCGCTGCACACGACCTCGATGTTCGTACGGACTGATGGACCAGCGCAGTCACCGCCCAAAGGAATCGCGGCACGGGTCAGCGAGGCCGGAAAGGCACGGGCCCTGCGGGACGTGATCTCGCGGGCCGCGGGATCCGCCGCTGCCGCTGCCGCTGCCGTAGATCTCACCAATGCAGCCGAGGTACGCGAACAGGTCATGATTCCCGCCGCGACCGACCTTATCCAGGAGCGCATCGCGGACTACGACTCCGCGTCCATCCTGCCGATCGCCGCAACAGCCATCGAGCGTGTCTGGGCGAACCGGACCAGAGCGGACCACGACCGCATCCTGCGACAAGCGGTCGGCTGGGACGAACTGCCGGACCTTGACACGGCCACCAGCAACAACACCGTGACAGTCCGAGTGGCCGACCTGCTCGCCGAAGCAATCCTTGGCGCCGCCCCCGGTGGTCAACGGCGCATGGACCACCGCGACTGGGGCATCCTTCTCAACCTTGGCGGCGTGCTCCTCGAACTCGCCAGCGCACAAGCCCACCTCGACGCCGGCGTCCGCAACAACACCGCCGACGACGATCCATCCGGCCGATCAGTGCCGTTCCAGGCAGCGCAATTCGCCACCGACGTGCGGCGCCACCATGATCGTCGCATCGCTGCGGACCTCCTGAGTCCGGCCGACCAACTGGCGACGGCCGAACGCGACGACGCAGACACATGGCCGTATACGTCCTGGACCGCCGTCATGACCGAGTGGCGAGATACCACCCCTACCGGTTCGCCGCGGTGGCAGACCGCCACCGCGGCACTCGCCGCCGACCAGGCGCTGCACGCCGAACTCGGCACCAGTTGCGACGAGATCATCGCGGTGCTCGCCGTAGTCGGGGACTGGCCAACCACCAACGAGGTAGCAACGGTATCCGTAACAGCGCTTACCGAATGGGTCTGCGAATGGTCCGGACTCGATCCCGCCGCGGTACGACGGGCGATACGCCTCCTCACGCTCACACCCGACGCGGTTCGACACGACGGGTTGAGCATCGGACGCATCGAGGACCGCGGTGCCCGCCTGTCGGTAAAGCCACTACTCCCGGACCTGGCAACGACCGACACCGTAATCGTCATGCCACGGCGGGTCAGCGCAGCCGCCCGGCTCATCGTCGCCTACATCAACGCGGCGAGACCGCCATGGCCCGGCATGACGGACAAGGTGAAGAAAGCCTTCGCCGAGTGGGCGCGGCAACAACAGCGACTGTTCGAGTTCGCCGGCGAGGAGGCAGCAGCAGGTCCGGGACGCCATGTCATCCGCAGCCTGAAGCCGGAAAAAGCTGCCCGCCGCGGGATCCAGATCACCGGAGAAATCGACCTGCTCGTCATCGACACGGCACGTGAGCGCGTCTGGGTGATCGAAGCAAAAGCCGGCAACGTAGCTATCGACGCGAACAGGATCCTCTACGACATCATCGACTTTCACGGCGTCCCAGCGTCCACCCATCCGCGCTGGACAAACTACCGGCAGCCACGCGGCAAGAACTACATCGCCAAGCTGCTCACCAAAACCACCGAGATCAACGACCAGATCGAAAAACTGCTCGCATCAGAAGGCATCCCCTTCGATGATCAAGGCCCATGGCAAGTGATCGCGTTGATGCTCACGCCGACACCCGTGCCCGCGGCCTATGTCCCCGCCCCGCAGGTGCCGTTCGCCACGCTAGATGCCCTCCCGAGCGTCCTAGACCTCGCCCAGCCGCCAGCGCCAGGGCCGATCGATCCGAGTAGCCACGACAAATAATGCCTGTGGGGCTCGTAAATCAGGTGCCGGCCACCGGTCGACACAGCAATCCGTGACCTGGTACTGCGCCTGCAGGACTCCGGCAAGGCGAGCCCTGCCGTTGACGATGAGGTGGATCTTCCGGTCCAGGTGGCGCACGAGGCGGTCCAGGAACGCCAGGAACACCGGCCCGGTGAACGAGCCGGTGAAGCAGGTGAAGTACAGCTCGCCCTTGTTGCTGATCGCGGCTATCACGTTGACTCCGAAGCGTTTACCGGTCTTGCCCACCACTGGGGTCTGCCCGACCGGTGCCCAGGTGGTGCCCACCGGGGCGTCCGAGCGTAGTCCGGTTTGGTCCAGCCACAAGATGACCGCCGTGTTCTTGCGCGCCTTCGCCTCAATCGCCGGGTACTCCACCTCCAGCCAGCGGGCGACCGCCTCGTGATTCTGCTCGTACGCCCTGCGGATTGGCTTCTGCGGCGACAGCCCCCACGAGCGCAGGTACCACTGACCAAAACTCAAGGCCGTTTGGTGATCAATAGTCCGGTTTTCGGTTGGGGTGCGGGTCGGGTGCGGAACGTGAAGAAGCTCCTGATAGGACATGGATTGACGAGATCGGCATGTTCCAACCAGGAGCTTCGGTGGTGGATTCTGCCATGGTGCCGGCAGGCGTGGTGCAGCCTGCTGATCAGCGGGAGCAGTTGCGGGCGGCGGTGATAGCCGGTCCGGCCGGGTTCGGCGGGCTGGATGAGCGGGTGACCGGCCGGTTGTGGCCGGTGCTGGTGGGTCCAGAGCTGATCGGGCGGGCGCAGGCGCAGGCCGGGCATGTCGATGGTCGGCGGCGGGTGTTGACCGGCGCGGTCACCGCGATGATCGTGCTCGGGTTGTGCCTGTTCCGGCGGGAGAGTGTGGGTGTGGTGACCGCTCGGGTGACCGAGCGGATCCCGCGGGTGAGGGTGGAAGGCACACCGAGCGGGTCGGCGGTGTCCAAGGCCCGCGCTCGGGTGCCGGCCACGGTGTGGGAACACCTGTTCCTGGCCGCCGCGGCCGATATGCCGCCGGCGGGGACGCAGTCGTACGTGTTCGGGCTGTTGGTGACCGCGATCGATGGCACGGTGTTCGACCTGGCCGACACCGCGCAGATGCGGGCCGGGTTCACCACCCCGTCGAAGGGCCGGTTCCCGCAGGCGCGGATGGTCGCTTTGGTGGCCTGCGGCAACCGGTGGCTGCTCGCGGCCCGCATCGATTCCTCGGGCGTCAGTGAACAGGTCCTCGCGGACCGGCTGGTCGACCAGCTACGGCCGGACACGATCAACCTGGCCGACCGGGGGTTCTTCTCGATGGACCGCTGGGTGCGGGCGGCCGCGACCGGGGCGCACCTGGTGTGGCGGGTCAAGAACGGTGCCCGGAGCCTGCCTGCCCGCCTGGACCAGACACTGCCCGACGCCTCCGCGTGGGTGATGCTGCACGAGTCCGATGCGATGCTCGCCCGGCGCCGTAAAACCGGCGGTGACAAGAGCCTGACCCGGCTGCAACCGGTCCTCGCCCGGCTGGTCGAGTTCACCGTGACCAGCCGCGACCGCGCCGGCCGACCGGTCAAGACCAGCCGGTACCGGGTACTGACCACCCTGCTCGACCAGCGCCGCTACCCCGCCGACCAGATCGCCGCGCTCTACGCCGAATGTCGCGCACCGGGTTTGATGGAGACATCGAAACCTGGGAGGAACACCAGCGATGCCCGCACCGAAGAAGTACAACGATGAGCTGCGTGAGCGCGCGACCCGGTTGGCGGTCGAGGCCCGTCGGGATCCGGCGTCCGCGGTCGGAGCGATCCGGCGGATCGCCGGTCAGCTCGGGGTTCATCCGGAGGCGTTGCGCACGTGGGTGAAGAAGGCCGAGACCGACGCCGGGGAGCGTCCGGGCACCACCAGCAGCGACGCGGAACGCCTCGCCGCGTTGGAACGGGAGGTGCGTGAGCTGCGGCGGGCGAACCAGATTCTGAAGTCCGCGGCGTCTTTCTTTGCGGCGGAGTTGGACCGTCCGTCGCGATGAAGGTCGAGTTCGTCGACTCCCAGCGGGAGCGACACGGTGTCCAGCCGGTCTTGCAGGCGCTCGAAGACACGCCGGCACAGATCGCACCGTCGACCTACTACGCCGCCAAGACCCGTCCCGCCAGCGCCCGCTCGCGACGCGATGAGGAGCTGACCGCGGTGATCGAGCGGATCCACGC
>NZ_QGKS01000494.1 GCF_003172935.1 Micromonospora sicca
CACCGCCCCGGCCCAGTCCGGGCCGCCTGCCGGCCTTCCCGGCGCTCCCGCCGCCGGCGGCGGAGCCGCCGTGATCGACGTGACCGAGGAGACCTTCCAGACGGAGGTGCTGGAGCGTTCGCTCAGCACTCCTGTGGTGGTGGACTTCTGGGCCGAGTGGTGCGAGCCGTGCAAGCAGCTCTCCCCGGTGCTGGAGCGGCTGGCCGCCGAGGGCGCCGGCGCGTGGGTGCTGGCCAAGGTGGACGTGGACGCCAACCCCCGGATCGCCCAGATGTTCCGGGTGCAGGGCATCCCGATGGTCTACGCGGTGGTCGGCGGGCAGCCGATCGACGCCTTCTCCGGGGTGGTGCCGGAGGCCCAGCTCCGGCAGTGGATCTCCGCCGTGCTCAAGGCCGGTGGCGTCACCGTGGCCGAGCCGGAGGACCCCCGCCTCGACGAGGCCGACGACGCGCTGATGAGCGGCGACCTGGACGCCGCCGAGCGGGCGTACAAGAAGATCCTGGCGGAGTCGCCGGCGGACGCCGCGGCCGAGGCCGGGCTCGCCCAGGTCGGACTGGCCCGCCGGGTCGGCGGCGCCGACCCGCAGGCCGCGCTCACCGCCGCCGAGGGCGCCCCCGACGACGTCGAGGCCCAGCTCCTCGCCGCCGACATCGAGGTGCTCAGCGGCCTGGCCGAGCAGGCCTACAAGCGGCTGGTCGGCCTGGTCCGCCGGACCGCCGGTGACGAGCGGGAGAAGGTACGCCAGCACCTGGTCAGCCTGTTCACCATCGCCGGCCCGGAGGATCCCGCCGTGGCCTCGGCCCGCCGGGCCCTGGCCAGCGCCCTGTTCTGAGTTCGTAGCACGCCAGCGCGGGCCGGCGTTCCGGCCGGCCCGCCCGACCACCGAGGACGGGAGCCCATGATGCGCCGGATCGCCGTCCTCGACGCGCCGACCAACCTGGGGTTGCGCCCACCCACCGCCACCTCCGTCCCCGGCTGCGCCAAGGCGCCCGGCGCACTGCGCGACCACGGCCTGCTCGCCCGGCTGCGGGCCCGGGACGCCGGCTGCCTCACCTCGCCCCGGTACGACCCCGGCGACTGGCGCCCCGGCGACGGCGTCTGCCACGCCTCGGAGATCTCCGGGTACTCGGTGGCACTCGCCGACCGGATCGGCGCGATCATCGACCGGGGGGAGTTCCCGCTGGTGCTCGGCGGCGACTGCTCGGTGCTGCTCGGTTCCGCGCTGGCCATGCATCGGCTCGGCGAGGCGGTCGGCGGCCGGATCGGGCTGGTCTTCGTGGACGGGCACTCGGACTTCCGGCACCCCGGCAACGCCTCCTACGTGGGGGCCGCGGCGGGGGAGGACCTCGCTCTGGTCACCGGCCGGGGGCAGGCCGACCTGGCCGCCATCGAGGGACGCCGCCCCTACTTCCGGGACATCGACGTGGTGGTCCTCGGCATCCGGGCGCAGGACGAATATCGCCTGGACCTCCAGGCCGCCGGGATCACCACCCGGCCGGTGCCGGCGCTGCGCGCCCAGGGCGCCGCGCGGACCGCGCAGTGGGCACACGAGCAGCTCGCCGACTGCGCCGGCTACTGGGTGCACATCGACGTGGACGTGCTCGACCCGGCGGTGATGCCGGCGGTGGACGCCCCGGACCCGGGCGGCATCGCCTTCGCCGAGCTGGAGATCCTGCTCGCCGGCCTCGTCGACACCCCGCACTGCCTCGGCGTCGAGCTGACCGTCTTCGACCCGGACTACGATCCCGACGGCTCGTACGCGGCGGAGATCGTCAACACCGTGGTGTCCGGGTTGGCGCCGGTCTCCGCGCCGGCCGCGATGCCGCCGCGGCTGCTGCCGGCCACCCCGGCGCCACCGTCCCCGAGGCGGGGCAACGGGCGTCCCCAGCCGAGCCGGCCGGTGGCCCCGGCACCGGTGGTCACGCCGGCTCCCGCGGTGGCGGTCGAGCCGATCGGTCCGGTCGCCGAGGAGGCCACGTCCACGGACGACGCCCCGCCGATCCAGTCGGCCGGTCCGGAGCCGGTGGGGCCGCGGGCCTCGGCGGGGCCCGGGCTGCTACGCCGCGTCGCCCCGCCCGAGGAGGAGGTCGTCGCGGGCCGGGAACCGGTGGAACCGCCCGCCTCGGCCGGGCCCGTGCCGGTGCGCCGGACGTCGCCCGAGGCGGAGCCCGCGTCCGAGCCGGGCGACGACGCTTCCCCCGGGCCCAGCGCCGGGATCGCCTGACCCGACCCACGCCGCGCGGAGCCCGGTTACTCGGTCAGCGGTCCCTGCCTGCGTCGGCAGGTTCCGGTGCACGAACCAGTGCCCGCCGGACCTGGTGGCCTCGGCGGGGAACCGAGGCCACCGACGGTCAGCGGGCGGCGATGCCGCGGAGGAAACGCTCGCTGATCGGCACGGCGCTGTCCGTGCTCGACCCGCCCTGCTCGACGAAGACCGCGAACGCGACATCCCCCTGCCAACCGACGAACCAGGCGTGGGTGTGCGCCGGGTTGTTGTCGTACTCGGCGGTGCCGGTCTTGCCGTACACCGGCTCGCCGGGAACGTCGGCGAGGGCCTTGGCCGTCCCGGCGGTGACCACCGCGCGCAGCATCGTCTTCAGCGCCGCCACGGACTCCGCCTTGAGGGCCGGACCCGCCGGGGCGGGCTGCTGCGCCGCCGGGTCCAGCACCAGCTTCGGCTGCTCCCAGTGGCCCCGGGCCACGGCGGCGGTCGCGCCGGCCATCGCGAGCGGGCTGACCACGGTGGTGCCCTGGCCGATCGCCGCGGCGGCCTGCTCCGTGGCGGAGCCGCCGGTGGAGACCTTGCCGGTGAAGACGTCCGCGCCCAGGTCCCACTTCGCCTCCAGGCCGAGGGTACGGCCGGTGGTGGCGAGCCCGTCCGGGCCCAGCTTCGGGGCCAGCGAGGTGAAGGCGGTGTTGCAGGACTTCGCGAAGTCGGTGCTGAACGGCACCGCCCCCAGCTCGAAATTGTCGGAGTTCTTGAACGGGCGGCCGTCCACCACGAACGTCTTCGGGCAGGCGACCGTCGCCTGCGGGGTCACCGCCCCCCGGTCCAGCAGGGCGAGCGCGCTGACCGTCTTGAACGTCGAGCCGGGCGGCACCTGGGCGGTGAAGGCGAGATTCTCCCCGGCCGGACCGGGCCCGTTGGCGGCGGCGAGCACCGCGCCGTCGCTGATCCGGAGCGCCACCAGGGCCGACCGCCGCTTCTCCCCGCGCAGCGCCGCGTCGGCGGCGTTCTGGGTGGCCACGTCCAGGGTGGTCTTCAGCGGCTGGCCGGTCTTCGGCTCGCTGCGGAACACCTCCGGGCCGGTCGTCATCCCCCGCTCCCCGGGCTTGGGCCGCTCGATGACGACGGTGAGCCCCGGAACCCCGCGCAGGCGGTCGTCGTACCGGCCCTGGAGGCCGCCGTGGCCGACCAGGTCGCCGGCGACGTACTTGTCGGGGTGCGCCTTCAGGTCGTCGGCCTGCGCCGCGTCGACCGAGCCGAGCAGCGCGCGGGCGAACTCCCGGGTCGGTGCCAGGTCCAGCGTGTCGGTCGGGAACTTGGTGCCCGGCAGGTCGTAGATCCGCGGCTTGATCTGCCGGTACGCCTCCTCGCGCAGGGTCACCACCTCGACCAGGGCGGTCGGCTCGGCCTCGGCGAGGCGTTTCGGCAGATCGGACAGGTCGACCGGCGGCACCAGCGCGGGCCGGATCGCCTTGAACGCGGCGTCGAGCTGCCGCACCAGCTTCGGCACGTCGGTGACCTCGCCGGGCTGCACGCCGACCCGGACCACCCGCCGGGGCGCCACGATCGGGGCGCCGGCGCCGTCCAGCACCGCGGCCCGGCGCGCGGCGTCCCGGCGCAGGGCCAGCCGGTCGCCCTCCTCCAGTTGCTCCTGGACCAGCGTGGGCTCCCAGATCACCTGCCACTGGTCGTCGCCGCCGCGCTTGAGGCGTACCGGCCGGTCGTACGCCCAACGGGTCTGCCCCGGCAGCGTCCAGACGACCTCCACCTGGGCGGTCGCGGTGTCCGCGGTGACCTTGACGTCGCCCTTGCGCTTCACCGCCGGCGGGGTGTCCACCAGTTCCCCGGAGAGCGCCCGGATCTGCTTGGTCACCTCGGCCGCCGGCACCCGGGCGCCGGTCGCGTCGATGAAGCCGACCGTGTGCAGGTCGCCGGAGCGCCAGCCGGCCAGGAACGCGTCGACGCTGCGCTCCGGGCCGTCCTCGGCCGAGCACCCGGCCAGCGCGCCGGCGGCGAGCACGGCGGCGGTCACCGCCGCGAAGACGGGTCGGAGCTGTGATCGGCGGCGACCAACGGGGTACGACACGAGCATGAAGCTGTCCCTCCGGTACGAAACTGCCCTGCACGCTAGTACGGGCCGCGCTCCGCCACTGCCCCGCCACCGCTCCGACGTGCGGAAAGACGCGCTGTGGCAGTGTGATGAACATCGCGAGCCGGGGTACTCCGCGACCGGCCGACCACGTACCCGCAACGGGTGAAAGGACAGAGTCCCGAACCGGACGTCCGGCCGGTGGTCCGCCGACGAACGGGCAGAGCGGCAGGCCTAGGCTGGGCGGCAGAGTGACCCACAACGCGGTGGGTCGAGGGGAGTGGCACCGATGGACCGGCGTCCGGCGATCAAACCGGGACCCGACCTCCGGCAGGCTGACACCGGCCGGGACGACAGCTTCGATTCGGCGACCGACGGGGATGGTTTCGGCCGTCTCGACACAGGAGTGACCGGAATGACCGGTTCGAGCGTCGACACCCTCTACGACCTGGGCCTGCCGGCGCGGGCGCTGGGCGACGACGTGGAGGACGCCGAGTTCGACGAACCGGTACCGAACGCCGAGCGCCTGGTGGCCCAGGCGGTCGCCCTCGCCGGGGACGACCACGACGCGGCGACGCTGGTCGGCCGGTTCTGGCGGTTCGCGCCGGACGAGGAGCTGATCGGCTTCACTGCCGAGGAGATGCTCGACGCGGCCCGGGCGCACCGGGACCTGGCCCAGCAGCGGGTTCCCGGCGAGTTGAAGCTGCGCATCCACGAGCCGGACGCCGAACAGCACCACACCGTCATCGAGATCGTCACCGACGACATGCCGTTCCTGGTCGACTCGGTGACCGCCCTGCTCAACTCGCACCACCTCGACGTGCACCTGCTGGTCCACCCGCTGGTGGTGGTCCGCCGGGAGCCGCTCGGCCGGTTGACCGAGGTGTCGGCCGACGTCGAGCCGGACGACGCGATCGCCGGCGACCTGGTCGAGAGCTGGATGCGGATCGAGATCGACCCGGTGCGCGACGCGGCCGAGCGGGAGAAGCTCCGCCGGGAGTTGCAGCGGGTGCTCACCGACGTCCGGGAGGCCGTGGAGGACTGGCCCAAGATGCGGCAGCGGGCCCTCGCGCTCGCCGACGAGCTGGCCGCCGCCCGGACCTCCGACAGCCGGCCGCCGGTGCCGGAGAAGGACATCACCGACTCGGTGGAGCTGCTGCGCTGGCTGGCGCACGACCACTTCACCTTCCTCGGGTACCGCGAGTACCGGCTGGTCGACACCGACGGCGGGGAGGGCGGGCAGGCGCTGGAGGCCGTGCTCGGGACCGGGCTGGGCATCCTGCGCTCCGACTCGCCGGAGGCCCGGGCGCTGTCGTCGATGACTCCCGAGGCGCACGAGAAGGTGCTGGAGAAGCGCCTGCTGATCATCACGAAGGCCAACTCGCGGGCCACCGTGCACCGCTCGGCCTACCTGGACTACATCGGCTTCAAGATCTTCAACGACGCCGGCGAGGTGGTCGGGGAGCGGCGCTTCCTGGGTCTCTTCTCCACCGCGGCGTACCGGACCAGCGTCCGCGAGCTGCCGGTGGTCCGCCGCAAGGTCGCCGAGGTGCTCGACCGCTCCGGGCTGAGCCAGCGCAGCCACTCCGGCAAGGACCTGCTGCAGATCCTGGAGACCTACCCGCGCGACGAGCTGTTCCAGATCAAGACCGACGACCTGTACCACGCGGTGATCGGCGTGCTGCGGATGGCCGGCCGCCGGCAGCTGCGGGTCTTCCTGCGCCGGGACGGGTACGGGCGGTTCATCTCCTGCCTGATCTACCTGCCCCGGGACCGGTTCACCACCCAGAACCGGCTCCGCATGCAGGACATCCTGCTGCGCGAGCTGAACGGCGTCGGGGTGGACTACACCACCCGGGTCACCGAGTCGATGCTCGCCCGGGTGCACTTCATCGTCCGGACCGACCCGACCAACCCGCCCGGGGACATCGACGCCGACCTGCTCGCCGAGGAGCTGGCCGACGCGACCCGGCTCTGGGACGACGACTACCGGCTGGTGCTGGAGCGCAAGCTCGGCGACGAGCAGGCCAAGCACCTGTTCAGCCGGTACGCCGACGCGTTCCCGGAGGGCTACAAGGACGGGCACACGCCGTACGAGGCGATGAAGGACCTGGCCAAGCTCGAGCTGCTGGAGGAGCCCGGCCAGCTCGAGATGCACCTGTTCCGCAAGCAGCTCGCGCCGCGGCCGGGGCGGCCGGGCGGGGACGTCGACGAGACGATGGACGTCCGGTTCAAGGTCTACCGGTACGGCGAGCCGATGATGCTCTCCGCCGTGCTGCCGGTGCTGCACTCGCTCGGCGTCCGGGTGGTCGACGAGCACCCGTACGAGGTGGACCGGATCGACGGTCGGGTCTTCCTCTACGACTTCGGGCTCCGCCTGCCCGAGGCGCACCAGGAGCTGGCCGAGGTCCGCCCGCACGTGGAGAACGCCTTCGCGGCCGCCTGGCGGGGCGAGGCCGAGGTGGACGGCTTCAACGAGCTGGTGCTCCGCGCCGGGCTCACCTGGCGGCAGGTGGTGGTGCTGCGGGCGTACGCGAAGTACCTGCGCCAGGCCGGCACCGTCTTCTCCCAGGAGTACATGGAGCAGACCTTCATCGCGTACCCGCGGATCACCGAGCTGCTGGTGGAGCTCTTCGAGGCCCGGTTCGCCCCGGGCGCGACCACCCTGGACGAGCGGCGGCAGCGCGGCGACGAGCTGGTCACCGCGATCGGCGCGGCGCTGGACGACGTGGCCAGCCTGGACCAGGATCGCATCCTGCGGTCGTACCTGACGCTGATTCAGGCGACCCTGCGGACCAGCTTCTACCAGAAGCCGGCCGGCGGGCGGCCCAAGTCGTACGTGGCGTTCAAGCTGGACCCGCAGGCCATACCGGACCTGCCGGCGCCGCGGCCGAAGTTCGAGATCTTCGTCTACTCGCCGCGCTTCGAGGGCGTGCACCTGCGGTTCGGGCCGGTGGCCCGGGGCGGGCTGCGCTGGTCGGACCGGCGGGAGGACTTCCGCACCGAGGTGCTGGGTCTGGTCAAGGCGCAGATGGTGAAGAACACCGTGATCGTGCCGGTGGGCGCCAAGGGCGGCTTCGTGCTGAAGCAGAAGCCGGGCGACCGGGACGAGGCGGTGGTCTGCTACAAGGAGTTCGTCGGCGCGATGCTGGACGTCACCGACAACATCGTCGGCGGCGAGATCGTCCCGCCCGACGACGTGGTCCGGCACGACGCGGACGACCCGTACCTGGTGGTGGCGGCCGACAAGGGCACGGCGACCTTCTCCGACATCGCCAACGAGATCTCCACCGCGCACAACTTCTGGTTGGGCGACGCGTTCGCCTCCGGCGGCTCCGCCGGGTACGACCACAAGAAGATGGGCATCACCGCCCGGGGCGCGTGGGAGTCGGTGAAGCGGCACTTCCGCGAGCTGGGCCACGACACCCAGACCGAGGACTTCACCGTGGTCGGCGTCGGCGACATGTCCGGCGACGTGTTCGGCAACGGGATGCTGCTGTCGGAGCACATCCGGCTGGTGGCCGCCTTCGACCACCGGCACATCTTCCTCGACCCGGATCCCAACGCCGCCACCTCGTACGCCGAGCGGAAGCGGCTGTTCGACCTGCCCCGTTCGTCCTGGGAGGACTACAACCCGGAGCTGATCTCGGCCGGCGGCGGCGTCTACTCGCGGACCGCCAAGTCGATCCCGGTCAGCCCGCAGGTGCGCGCGGTGCTCGGCCTCGACGACGACGTCAACCAACTGTCGCCGCAGGAGCTGATGCGCGCCATCCTCACCGCGCCGGTCGACCTGTTCTGGAACGGCGGCATCGGCACCTACGTGAAGGCGTCCAGCCAGACCAACACCGAGGTGGGCGACAAGTCCAACGACGCGATCCGGGTGGACGGCAAGAGCCTGCGCTGCCGGGTGGTCGGTGAGGGCGGCAACCTGGGCTTCACCCAGCACGGCCGGATCGAGTACGCGCAGAACGGCGGCCGGATCTACACCGACTTCATCGACAACGCGGCCGGGGTGGACACCTCGGACCACGAGGTGAACATCAAGATCCTGCTCAACACGGCGGTCGCCGACGGCGAGCTGACCATGGAGGCGCGGGACGGGCTGCTGGCCGAGATGACCGACGAGGTCGCCGAGCTGGTGCTGCGGGACAACTACGACCAGGCCCGGGCGATCAACAACGCCCAGGCGCAGGCCGCCTCGCTGCTCCCGGTGCACCGGCGGATGCTCAACGAGCTGGAGCGGTCCGGCCAGCTCGACCGCGCGCTGGAGGCGCTCCCGCCGGACGAGGAACTGGCCGTCCGGACCGAGGACGGCTTGACCGCGCCGGAGTTCGCGGTGCTGCTGGCGTACGTCAAGATCGTGCTGGAACGCGAGATTGTGGCCGACGGGCTGGCCGACGAGGAGTGGACGACCGATGTCCTGGTCAACTACTTCCCGACCCCGTTGCGCGAGCGGTTCGCCGACCGGATGGGCCGGCACCGGCTGCGCCGGGACATCGTCACCACCGTGCTGGTCAACGAGGCGATCAACCGGGGCGGCATCTCGTTCGTCTTCCGGGTGGTCGAGGAGACGGCCGCCTCGGCGGCGGACGTGCTCCGGGCGTACGTGGTGGTGCGCGAGGTGTTCGGCCTGGGTGCGCTCTGGGACGCGGTGGAGGCCCTGGACAACAAGGTCTCGCCCGAGCTGCAGACCAGCGTCTACCTGGACACCCGGCGGCTGCTCGACCGGGCGGTGCGCTGGCTGGTCAGCAACCGGCGCTCGCCCATCGACGTGCCGGGGGAGATCGACCGGCTGCGGGACGGGGTCGCCCGGCTGCTGCCCGGCCTGGAGAACCTCTTCTACGGCAGCGAGCGCGAGGCCATCGCGGCGCACATGGACTCGCTGACCTCGCGGGGGCTGCCCCGCGAGCTGGCGGAGCAGGCGACCCGGCTGATGTACAGCTTCGGCCTGCTCGACGTCGTGGAGACCGCCCGGTCCGCCGGCCGGGACGTGGGCGAGGTGGCCTCGGTCTACTTCGTCCTCTCCGACCGGTTCCGGGTGGACGCCCTGCTGTCGAAGATCTCGCTACTGCCGCGGGAGGACCGCTGGCAGACGCTGGCCCGGATGGCGCTGCGCTACGACCTGTACGCCGCGCTGGCCGCGCTCACCGCGGAGGTCCTCGGATCCACCCCGGACACCCTCCCGCCACAGGAGCGGGTGCAGGAGTGGGAGCAGGCGAACGCCACCTCGATCCACCGGGCGCACCGGGCGATGGGGGAGTTCGACGAGTCCCGGGCCGACCTGTCCGCCCTGTCGGTGCTGCTGCGGCAGATCCGTACTCTGGTGCGGACCTCGGCCGCCGCCTGACCCGGACATGCCCCGGCGCGGTCCGGTCGGTCGGTCACCCGACCACCGGGCCGCGCCGGGGCGTCCGCGTCACTGCGTCATGGTGGCGAGGACGATGATGTTGTTCAGGTAGCTGCCGGCGCTCTGGTCGAACACCCCGCCGCAGGTCACCACCCGCAGGCTCGGCTTGTCGCTGGGGCCGTAGACCAGCTCCGTGGGGAACGCCGTCTTCGGGTAGGACTTCACCTCGTCGACGGCGAAGGTGACGCTCCGGCCGTCCTCCCGGGCGACCGTGATGGTGTCCCCCCGCTGGAGCGCGCCGAGGTTGAAGAAGACGGCCGGCCCGAGCTTGGCCGAGTCGACGTGGCCGACGATCACCGCGTTGCCGACCTCACCGGGGCTGGCGCCAGGGGAGTACCAGCCGGCCAGCTGGGCCTGGTCGAGCGGGGGTACCTGGACCGTGCCGTCGGGGTTGGTGCCGAGCGACATGATCTTGGCGTCCACCCCGATCCGCGGGATCGAGATGGTCGTCGGGTTCGACCGGTCCAGGCCGACGGGGGCGAGGTCCGGGTTCGGCGCGTCCGTCGCCTCCTCGGCGGCGGACGCCTGGTCGGCGGACTGGGTCCCGTCGACGGCGGCGGGGGCGCTGGTGGTCGGATCGCCCGGCCCGGCCTGGGCGGCGGTCGGGTCGCCGGGACCGGCCTGGGCCAGCGGCTGGGGCGGGCGGGGCGGCGGCACGGTCCGCACGGACGCCCCGAGCAGGCCGGCGCCCACCATGGCGAGGAGGACGACGACGGCCGCGCCGGCGGCGCGCCACGGTCTCCCGTGACGGCCGCCGGCCGGTGTCGCCGTCGTGTCAGCCGAGGTCATTGGCCCGACGCCGACGCAGCAGGACCATGCCACCCAGGGCGGCGGCGCCGATCACGCCCACCCCGCTGGCGGCCATGCCGCGGTCGAGGCTGGTGGTGGTCATGCCACCGTCACCCCCGTCGACGTGGCCACGCGGCATGCAGCCGTCCCGGTCGTCGTGGTCCCGACGGTCCTGGTCCTTGTTGTCCCAGTCCCTGTGGTCGCGGTCCTTGCCGTCGTGGTCCTTGTTGTCGCGGTCCTCGTCCTTGCCGTCGTCGTGCTTGTTGTTCTCGTCCTTGCGGTCCTCGCCCTTGCCGTCGTCGTGCTTGTTGTTCTCGTCCTTGCGGTCCTCGCCCTTGCCGTCGTCGTGCTTGTTGTTCTCGTCCTTGCGGTCCTCGCCCTTGCCGTCGTCGTGCTTGTTGTTCTCGTCCTTGCGGTCCTCGTCCTTGCGGTCGTGGTCCTTGTTGTCGCGGTCGTTGCGGTCCTCGTTCGACTGGTCGTCGGCCATGTCCCCGCCATGGCCGCCGGACCCCGACTGCCAGGTCTCGTCGTGCTTGTTCTTCTCGTCCTTGCCGTCGTCGTGCTTGTTTTCTCGTCCTTGCCGTCGTCGTGCTTGTTGTTCTCGTCCTTGCCGTCGTCGTGCTTGTTCTTCTCGTCCTTGCCGTCGTCGTGCTTGTTGTTCTCGTCCTTGCGGTCCTCGTCCTTGCGTCGTGGTCCTTGCCGTCGTGGTCCTTGTTGTCCCAGTCCTTGCGATCCTCGTCCTTGCGGTCGTGGTCCTTGCCGTCGTGGTCCTTGTTGTCCCAGTCCTTGCGGTCCTCGTCCTTGCGGTCCCAGTCCTTGCGGTCCCAGTCCTTGTTGTCCCAGTCCCCGTGGTCCCCAGGGCAGAACTCAAGAAGACTGACCTGCGGCTTGGCCACGACGTTGCCCGTGTACGCGTGTCCGGCCGCGTACGCCGCCCCGGGCGAGAACAGCAGCAGGGACGCGCCGCCGAGAGCGGCACCCGCAACGACCTTCCCGAGCATCTTCTTTCCCATGACCTGCGTCACTCCATCCCTGTTTGTCCTGAGCCCGACGGCAGTCGAGCTACGACCGACGTTAGACCGTTTCGTGACCTATGCGAGGAAAGATTCGTGTTCTAGAGTTTATTGACGATACGGGGCATAGGAGTGCTACGCGGCTTATGCTGGGGTTAGGGACGCGGGGCGGCCTTCCGTGCCGCCCGGGCGGCTGCGGCCTCGCTGGGTGCGGAGATTCCTCAATCCGCCGGACCCTGTCCCGCTCGGTCGGCCTGCGGCGATCCGGCCCCGCTGTGCCGCCCCGTCCCCGCAGGGTGGTTCTCCCCTTACCGTTAACGGTGATCATCGAGCCATTACTATGGAAGCGCTCTCATTCAAGAATTTCTGGAGGCGGTTGGGGGAGCCGACGTCAGGTGTCGAGGGCACCCGGTTCGCCGGGCGACATCCGACCAGCCGACCGGCGGTCCCCACGCAGGTCGCGCACCACCACGCCCGGCCGGGTCGGGCACCCCCGAAGAAAACCCGTGGCGCCGCCGGCCGTCCGCGCCGGACGTCCAACGGGCCATTCCGCCGGGCCGTACGCGGATCCGGTCCCGCCCAAGGAGATCAGTGGCATGAATGTGTGGAGAAGGCTGTCCGGCCGAAAGCGGACGATCGCGCTGACCGGTGCGAGCGTCCTGGTCGCGGTCGGGCTGGTGACCTGCCCTGGCCAAGCTGGGCGCGATCGGCAACGTCTACAACTACATCGACGCCGCGCGCCACGGCTGGATCGGCTGGGACAGCAACTTCCGGCCCGACCGCCAACCAGCTCCTCGCGGCGGCCACCGCCTCCGGCAGCACCGTGCACAACGTGCAGGGCTTCATCACCAACACGGCGGACTACTCGGCGCTCAAGGAGCCGTACCTCAAGATCACTGGCGCGGTGAACGGCCAGACCGTGCGGCAGTCCAACGGGGATCGAAACGAACCAGTACGTCGACGAGGTCTCGTTCGCCCAGACGTTCGGCAACAGGCTCGTCTCGGGGGAGCCGGGCGTCGACGCGTACGTCTGGGTGAAGCCCCCGGGCGAGTCGGACGGCTCCGGCAGCCTTCATCCCGAACGACGAGGGCAAGGGCTTCGACCGGAGGTGCGACCCGACGTACACCGGCAAGGCCCGCCACGGCAACAGATGAGCGGCGCCCTGCCGAACGCGCCGATCTCCGGCGCCTGGTTCCCGGCTCACTTCCAGGAGCTCAAGCGCAACGCCTACCCCGCCGCTGTCCTGACCCACCGGCAGGCCCACCCGCCGCGGCGGGAGTGAGGCACCACCAGCGGCAGGTTCCCCGGGCCCCTGATCCGACCGTCCACCGGTCGGGCCAGGGGCCCCGCCGTGTCCTCCGCCCGGGTCGGCTCGTTCGGACACCCGGAACGTGCTCAGGGGACGGTCTTCTCGATCGCGGCCCGGCCCAGCTCGGCCAGGTCCCGGCGGGCCCGCTCCAGGTTCTCCGGGGTGAGGTCCTGGCCCCGGGCCATCACCAGGTCCTCCGGTTCCCACGGCTGCTCCGCGCCGGTACGGATGTTGTCCCCACCCGCGCCGGTGCCGGTTCCGGTGGCCCCGGTGCCCGCCGCGTACGGGTCACCGAGGAGGTCCGGGGATCCGGTGTCGGGCACCGCGCCGTCGGGCTCGGTGAAGACCGGATTGTCCCGGTCGGCGCCGCCACCGGTTCTCAGCTGCGGCACCGTGCTGTCGTCGTCCACCGCGGCGGCCACCTCGGGGCTCTCCTCCAGCGGTCGGTCACGATCGCTCATGCTGCTGCCCTCCTGTCCGCAGACGCGTTCCCTCGTCTCGCGTACCCCGTCCGGACCGGGCCATGCCGGGAAGGTCAGATCTCCCGGGCCTCCTCGGTGGCCGGCGGCTCCGCCGGGCGCAGCCACTGCCAGAGGACCATCAGGAGGCCGAAGACGAGCATCACCGCCCGGCCCAGAGGTTGATCCGCACCCCATGGGCCTTGTCGATCTCGGCCGCCGAGTCGAAGAGCCTGACCAGGCCGAACCGCGAGACGGCGGCGCCCCGGCCGGTGACCGGCCGGGGCGCCACGGGTGCCGCTCAGCGGCCGAGGACGCGGTCGAGGAAGTCCCGGTAGCCGCGGACGGCGATGCGGAGCTGCTCGGTGTCGGCCGAGCCGGCGTCCTGCCAGCCGCCCAGCTTGGTCTTTTGCGCTTGCAGCGCGGCGGAGAGGGCCTCGATGGCCTCCTCGACCAGCGACTGCGCCTCGCCGACCGCGGCCCGCGGGTCGTCCACGAAGCGGAGCTGGACGTCCCGCCAGCGGGTCCGGAAGCCCTCGGCGGTCTCCGGTTCGAAGAGCGTGGCGGCGTCCGCCGGCACGGCGCCCGGGGCCGGCCGGGCCGCCCCGGCGAGGCCCGCCCCGGCGGCGGCGCCGGCCGCCGCGGTGCCGCTGTCCGGGTCGACCATCGTCGGCTCGGCGCGGCCGTAGCCCGCCGCGCCGGCGGCCACCGCGTCGTCCCGGTCGCTCGGATGTGCGGCCGCCCACCGGTCTGGGTCGTGCAGCCGGTCGCCGGCCGTCGGGTCGGCCCGCTCGTCGTCGAACGCGTCGGTCCGCCCCGGGGCGCCGTCGCCCGGCCGGGCGGTGTCCTCGCCGCGCGGGTCCCGTTCGTCCTCCGGCCGGCCGCTGGCCATCGCCGAGGCGGCCACCGCGTCACTGACGGTGGTCGCCCCGAAGGCGGTGGGCAGCGGCGCCGGCTCGTGGAACTCGGGTCGGCCGGCCCGGTCGGTGTCGGCCGCCTCGCCGTCCGGGTCCCGGGCGCCGGCCACGGCCGGGTCGTCGAAGGTGCCCCGGTCGTCCAGCGCGTCCTCGGGTACGTCGGCCCGCCCTGCCCGGTCGGGCCGGTCGCCGTGCGGGGCGTCATCGCCTGGCGGCGGCACCGCGACCGGCGCGGATCGTACGGCCTCGGGGTGGTCGTTCGTGACCTGCTGCTCTTCCTGGCGCATCGCGGCAGCCTCCTCAGCGGCTCGTGGCGTCGTGCGGGTGGTCGGGGCGGCGCTGCGCCGGCGGCTGGTGCCCGACCGGGTCCTCGCCGAGCAGATCGGCGAAGAGGGCCCGGTAGTGCACGACCGCCTGGCGGAGCTCCTCGGTGCTGGTCTCGCCGCGCTCGGTGCGCAGCCGGATCTCGTGGGCGTCCCGGTAGTGGGTCAGGGTGCGGGCGTGCTCGACGGAGAGATGGGCGATCTGGTCGGAGAAGTCCCCGGTGGGGTACCCACGCTCGGCGATCAGCCGGCTGACCAGCTCGTCGGCGTCGCCCACGGTCTCGGCCGGGGAATCGACGAAGCGGACCTGGAGCTCCTCCCAGGCGGCCGCGTACCGGGCCCGGGACTCGGGCTCCAGCGGGGTGAGTTCGAGTTCGGCGTGCCGGCGCTCCCGGTCCCGCAGCTCCCGCTCGGCCGCGCTGCGGCTGTCCCGCTCGGCGACCACCCGGTCGTACTCGGGGCCGAAGCGCTGCCGGAGCGAGCGGCGGCGGGCCGCCAGCACGGCGACCGCGGCCAGCGCCGCGAGCACCAACACGACGATGACTGTGACGACTACCTGCGTGGGCGACATGGCTCCTCCTTCGCCCGCTGGTATTCCCTCCGCCCACTGATCGCCAATCCCGATCCGGGGGACTTTCCTGGCCGATCGCCCGCCCGGGCCCTCGCCGGGCATGGCGAGGCCCACCGACCACCCGTCCCACAAACTTGACTCATTCCGGAAAACGCCCTTGGGTGGGGTGATGCCGGTCGAGTCCGACGCCGAACGCCTCCGTGCGACCAGGCTGCGCGTGACGCCGACTGCTGCGCCGGATCGCCCCGGCCGGCGGCCCCGCCCGGTTCGAGCCGGGCGGCCGATCAGGAGGAGAGCGATGAGCGACCAGGCCGGGAAGCCGATCCTCACCACCCGTCAGGGCCACCCGGTCCACAACAACCAGCAGCAGCGGACGGTCGGCTCACGCGGCCCGGCGACGCTGGAGAACTACCACTTCCTGGAGAAGATCAGCCACTTCGACCGCGAGCGCATCCCCGGAGCTGGACTTCGACCCGCTGGACGACACCAAGACCTGGCCGGAGGACGTCTTCCCGCTGCGCCCGGTCGGCGTGATGACGCTCAACCGCAACGTCACCAACTTCCAGAACGAGAACGAGCAGATCGCCTTCGGCGCCGGCGTGCTGGTGGACGGGCTGGACCTCTCCGACGACAAGATGCTGGTCGGCCCGACGTTCTCCTACTCGGACACCCAGCGCTACCGGGTCGGCCCGAACCACCTCCAGCTGCCGATCAACGCGCCGCAGGAGGACGTCCAGGTCAGCACCAACCAGGACGGTGGCCAGATGTCGTACCACGTGGACAATCGGGGCGGCGGCCCGCACATCAACTTTGAGCCGTCCTCAGTGGCGGGCCTGCGGGAGGCCGACGACTCCTACCGGGGGGCGTACGGCCGCCGGGTCGCCGACGGCCTCGGCATCTCGGTCAACGCCTGACCCCCACGCCGGCCACGAGCGCCCCGCCGGTCCGTCCGGCGGGGCGCTCGCCTGCGAACGGTGTCCACAGCGGAGCATCCCGGACAGTAGTGATCGGCGAGACGGCCGGTAGTGCATCCGCCGGGGATTACGTATCCTGCCGAAGGTGCCCGAGCCGGGGCCCGGCGCCGTCGCCGGGTGGCACGCCCGGCCGGCGCCGGCGCGACCCCTGCGACACCTTCCGGGCGAGGTCTGATTGAACACCCGCGACTGGCCGATCCGCGCCAAGTTGACCGCGCTGGTCATCGGCCCGGTGACCGCGCTGCTGGCGCTCTGGATCTTCGCCACCACGCTGACCTTCGGCCCCGCCCTCGACCTGCTCGCCGCCCGCACCCTCCTCTACGACCTCGGCCGCCCCGGCGAGGCCGTCGTCGCCGAGCTGCAACGGGAACGCCGGCTCTCGGTGGTCCAACTCGCCGGCGACACCACGCTGCCCGCCCTGGCCGAGCAGCGGCTGCGCACCGACCGGGCCGTCGCCGAGCTGCGCCGCCGGGTGGCCGGGGACGACCTGCGCGACGCCGCCGACGACCTGCTCGACACCCGGCTCGACCAACTGGTCGCCGCGCTGGACGCGCTGCCCGCCGGCCGGGGCTTCATCGACGGCCGGAAGGTGGACCGGTCCGGCGCGGTCGGCCTCTACAGCGGGATGATCTCCTCGGCCTTCCAGGCGTTCTCCGCCATGGCCATGCTGCCGGACACCGAGCTCAACCGGCAGGCGCTGGCGCTCACCGCGCTCGGCCGCTCCCGGGAACTGCTCGGCCAGGGCGACGCGCTGCTGGCCGGCGCGCTGACCGCCGGCCGGTTCGCCGAGGGCGAGCACGACCAGCTCGTCCGGACCATCGACAACCAGCGGTTCCTGGCCGAGGCCGCAGTGGCCGACCTGCCCGCGCCGGAACGGACCGCGTACCGGCGGCTGACCGAGGGAGAGGCCTTCGTCCGGCTGAGCGCCCTGCAGGACGCGCTGATCCGCGCCGACGGCCTGCCGCCCCGGCTCGACGTCCGCAGCTGGGAGTCCAGCCAGGCCGCGGTGCAGCAGGGCCTGCGCGCGTTCGAGCTGAGCGGGGCCGACAAGCTGGCCGAACGCTCGGTGCCGATGGCGATCGGCATCCTGGTCCGGCTGGCCGCCGCCGGGGTGCTCGGTCTGCTCGCCGTCGTGGTCTGCGTGCTGGTCGCGCTCCGCGTCGGCCGGTCGCTGGCCGGCCGGCTGACCGGCGTCCGTACCGCCGCCCTGGAGATGGCCGAGCACCGGCTGCCCGACGTGGTCGCCCGGCTGCGCCGCGGCGAGGAGGTCGACGTCGCCCGGGAGGCGCCCGAGCTGGACCACGGCGGCGACGAGATCGGCCAGGTGGGGCACGCCTTCAACGAGGTGCGCCGGACCGCCGTCCAGGCCGCGGTCGACGAGGTCACCCTGCGCCGGGGCCTCAACGAGGTCTTCCTCAACCTCGCCCGCCGCAGCCAGGGGCTGGTGCACCGGCAGCTGGCGCTGCTGGACCGGCTGGAGCGGCGCACCGAGGACCCGGACGAGCTGGCCGGCCTCTTCCAGGTCGACCACCTCGCCGCCCGGCTCCGGCGGCACGCCGAGGACCTGGTCATCCTCGCCGGCGCGGCGCCCGGCCGGGGTTGGCGCAACCCGGTCGCCGCGGTCGACGTGATCCGCGGCGCGATCTCCGAGGTCGAGTCGTACGACCGGGTGGACGTCGGTGTGGTGCAGCCGGCCGGCGTGCTGGGCCGGGCCGTCGGTGACGTGATCCACCTGCTCGCCGAGCTGATCGAGAACGCCACCGTCTTCTCCCCGCCCGGCACTCGGGTCGACGTCTCCGGGCAGGTCGTGCCGAACGGGTACGCCGTCGAGATCACCGACCGGGGACTGGGCATGTCCCCGCGGGTCCTCGAGGACGTCAACCGCAAGCTGGCCCGGTCGCCGGAGTTCGACCCGGCCGACAGCGCCCGGCTCGGCCACTTCGTGGTGAGCCGGCTCGCCGCCCGGCACGGCGTACGGGTCCAGCTCCGGCCGGCCACCCCGGCCGGCACCACGGCGGTGGTGCTCATCCCGGCCGACCTGGTCACGGACGAGCCGGCCGTGGGACCGGCCGGCCCGGAGGCCGCGGCGGCGACCGGCGACGACCGCCGGATGGCCAAGGTGACCCGGCTGAACTCCCTGCCCCGGCCGAGGTCCACCCGGCCCGGCCGGGAACGGCCCGAGTCGGCCACCCCGGTGGTGCCCTTCATCGCCGGCCGCGGCTCCTCGGTCGAGGTCGCCCCGGACGGCGACGGCCTGCCCCGACGGGTCCGTCGCCGCGGGCCGGCGGCGCGTCCCCGGCCGGCGGTCGCCGACGCCCCGGCCCACCGACCGCCGGAGGAAGCCCGCCGGACGATGTCCGCGCTCCAGGCCGGCACGGCCCGCGGTCGCCGGGACGGCGCGCGGGCGACCGCGAACCCGGCCGCGCCGACCGCCGACACCGCTTCCGATCCGGCGGCCGGCGCCGCCCCGCCGACGCCGGCTCCGGAACCGCCTACCGCAACGGAGAGGGACGCCTAGTGGTGCACACGACGAGGCAGAACGTCGATCTCGACTGGTTGCTCGACGAGCTGGTGGGGCGGGTGCCCGCCGCCCGCCAGGCGGTGGTGCTGTCGGCGGACGGGCTCCTGCTCGGCGCCTCGGCCGAGCTGAGCCGCAGTGACGCCGAACACCTCTGCGCCCTGGCCTCCGGCTTCTCCAGCCTGGCCAAGGGGGCCACCCGGCACCTGGCGGGCGGCGCGGTGCGGCAGACCGTGGTGGAGATGGAGTCCGCGTACCTGTTCGTCACCGCCGCCGGGCAGGGCGCCTGCCTGGCGGTGGTCAGTGACGCCGACGCCGATATCGGCCTGGTGGCGTACGAGATGGCGATGCTGGTCATCCGGGTCGGCGAGAACCTCACCGCCCCGCCCCGGACGGCGTTGGGTGCGGCCGATGCGGGCTGAGTCGCCGGGGCCGCAGCACGAGTGGCTGGACGCCGCCGCGGGTCCGGTGGTCCGCCCGTACACCCTCACCGGCGGCCGGGTCCGACCCGCGGTCGAGGGCTTCGACCTGGTGGCGTTCGTGCTGGCCGCGCCGACCGCCGATGCCGCCGGGCACCCCGGGCTGCAGCCGGAGCACCGACGGCTCGTCGAGCTGGCCCGCCGGCCGGTCGCCGTGGCCGACCTCGCCGCGGACCTGGACCTCGCCGTCGGCGTGGTCCGGGTGCTGCTCGGCGACCTCCTCGCCCGCGGCCTGGTCGCGGTGCACCGGCCGCCGACCGCCGCACACCTGCCCGACGACAACATCCTCAAGGCGGTGGTCAATGGACTCCGTGCGCTATGACCGGGAGGGGTCCGGTCAGCGGATCCCGTTGGCCCTGAAGATCCTCATCGCGGGTGGCTTCGGGGCCGGCAAGACGACGCTGGTGAGCGCGTTGAGCGAGGTCCGGCCGCTGCAGACCGAGGAGGTCCTGACCGGGGCCGGCATCGGCACCGACGACGTCTCCGGTGTGGAGCAGAAGTCGACCACCACGGTGGCGATGGACTTCGGCCGGATCACCATCAACGAGGACCTGCAGGTCTACCTCTTCGGCACCCCCGGCCAGGACCGGTTCTGGTTCCTCTGGGACGAGCTGGCCTTCGGGGCCCTCGGCGCCGTGGTGCTCGCGGACACCCGTCGGCTGGCCGACTGCTTCCCGTCGATCGACTATTTCGAGCAGCGCGGTATCCCGTTCGTGGTGGGGGTGAACTGTTTCGACGGGGCCCGCCGGTTCAGCCTGGAGTCGGTGCGCGACGCCCTCGACCTCGACCCGGACGTGCCGCTGGTGCTCTGCGACGTCCGGGACCGGCAGTCCGGGAAGCTGGTGCTGATCTCGTTGGTCGAGCACGTCGCCCGGCAGCGCGGCGAGCCGGTGCCGGTGGCCTGACCCGGCGGGCCGCGCCCGGCCGCCGATTTGGTCCCGGGAATCAGGGCTGAACCGCCGGCTTCCCGGGAAGCCTCTGGTTGGATCGACGGAGGAAGCGGCGGAAGGTGGGCTTGGTGACCGGGCAGGCGACGATCGTCCACATCGGTGGCTACACGGCGGAGAGCGGCGGCCGGGCGGCCGGGATCGTCGCCGCCCGGCGCGATCCGGCGTCGGGGGAGCTGACCCCGCTGGGCACCGCCGTGGTCACCGCGTCGCCGTCGTTCCTGGTCCGGCACCCGGCGCTGCCCGTGCTGTACGCGGTCAACGAGCTGGCGGAGGGGCAGGTCAGCGCGTTCCGCGCCGCCCCGGACGGTGACCTGAGTCCGCTCGGGGTCCAGCCGACCGGGGGCGCCGAACCCTGCCACCTGGCGGTCGCCCCGAGCGGGCGGCACCTCTTCGTGGCCAACTACGGCGGCGGTAGCGTGGCGGTCTTCCCGCTCGACGCCGACGGCGTGCCGGGGGAGCGCAGCGACCTGGTCCACCACGAGGGGCACGGGCCGGACCCGGAGCGGCAGGAGAAGGCGCACTGCCACATGGTCTCGCCGGACCCGGGCGCCGGGCCGCTGCTCGCCGTCGACCTGGGCACCGACTCGGTCTACCGGTACGACCTCGACGTCGCTTCGGGCCGGCTGGTGCCCCGGGCCCCGCGGCTGCGTACGCCGGCCGGGACCGGGCCCCGGCACCTGGCCCGGCACCCCGACGGACGGCGCTGCTGGCTGGTCGGCGAGCTGGCCGCGACGGTCACCGGGTACGACCTCACCGTCGACGGCGCGCTGCACCAGCGCGAGCGCCTGGACGCCAGCGGGCGGACCGGGTACGTGCAGCCCAGCGAGGTCGCCGTCGGGCCGGACGGCCGCTTCCTCTACGTCGGCAACCGCGGGGTCGGCACGATCGCGGTCTTCTCGGTGGCCGACGGGTCGCCGCGGCTGGTGGCCGAGGTCGACACCGGCGGGGAGTGGCCCCGGCACTTCGCACTGACCGGGGAGCACCTCTACGTGGCCGACGAGCGGGCGGACATGATCAGGATCTTCCGGGTGGACCCGGACACCGGGGTGCCGACGGCGGTGGGGGAACCGGTGCCGGTGGCGAGCCCGACCTGTGTCCGGCCGTAGTCGGACGCTCACCGAAGCGACTCAACTGACTGTCCGTAGTGGATTTCCGCCACACCGGATGACTGACTGCTCACTCATGGTTGCGGTTTTGCGATCAACTGTTTCTTCTGCGTAACTTTCAACCGAACGGTTGTGGCAGTAACCCCACGAGATACGCAAGATGGTCACCGTGTCTGGCCGCCATCGCATGCGTTCAAGCCTTCGTGGGGCAGGTGCCGCCGTTGCGGCAACCGTGCTCGTCGTCGTCGTCGGTTCCTGGTTCGGTTACCAGCAACTGGCGGGGCCGTCCTGCTCCGGACGGATCCAGCTGTCCGTCGCGGCCGCCCCGGAGATCGAACCCGCCGTCAAGGCGGCCGCCGACCAGTGGGTCGCCGACGGGGCGGCGGTGGGGGGCACCTGCATCGGCGTGAACGTCTCCTCCTCCGAGCCGGTCGACGTGGCCGCCGCCGTGGCGAGCAAGCACGGCGCGACGCTGGCGGGTGTCGGGCAGGCCAGCGGCACGGCGGTCACCCCCGACGTCTGGGTGCCGGACTCCTCCACCTGGCTGCTGCGGCTGAAGAACGGCGGCGCCACCGCCTTCGCCCCGGCCAACGGCGCCTCGATCGCCCGCAGCCCCGTGGTGGTCGCCATGCCCGAGCCGGTAGCCACCCGGGCCGGCTGGCCGGAGAAGAAGTTCAAATGGACCGACCTGCTCGCGCAGGTCACCACCGGCAAGTCGCCGCTGCACGCCGGCATCGTGGAGCCGACCCAGGACGCGGCCGGCCTCTCCGGCCTGCTTTCGCTGACCGCGGCCGCCAGCTCCACCGGCTCCCCGGGGTCGCCGGACGCGCAGGAGGCGATGGTGGGCGCGCTGCGGGCGCTGGCCACCAACCGGTCGTCGATAAGGCAGGACCTCCTCGCGCGGTTCCCGCGTTCCTCCGACCCGACCGCGATCGCCAACGGACTGGGCGCCGCTGCGCTCTCCGAAGAGGACGTCATCGCGTACAACCAGACCAAGCCGCCGATCCAGCTCGCGGCCCTTTACCTCGATCCGCCCCCGATGCCGCTGGACTACCCGTTCGCGGTGCTGCCGGGTATCGAGCCGGCCAAGGGGTCGGCCGCGAAGGTGCTCTTCGAGGTGCTCACCGCCCCCGGCTTCCGCAACCGGCTGGCCGCGCAGGCGCTGCGCTCGCCGGACGGCAACTGGGGTGCGGGGTTCAAGGCACCGCAGGGCGCGCCGAGCCCGGCGGGCGGCGGGGCCACCAGCGCGCCGACCGGTCAGGGCGCGGCGGCCGGCCTGGATCCGGTCGCCATCGCGAAGGCCACCACCACCTGGGCGGCCGCCACCCAGTCCGGCCGCATGCTGGCCGTCGTCGACGTCTCCGGCTCGATGAAGAAGCCGGTGGCGACCGCGAACGGCGCCACCCGGGAACAGGTCACCGTGGCCGCGGCCAGCCAGGGCCTGAACCTCTTCGACGACTCCTGGGCGATCGGGCTGTGGACGTTCTCCACCGAGCTGGTCGGTTCACAGGACTGGCGACCCGTGGTCCCGATCAAGCCACTGTCGAGCAACCGGGGCGCCCTGGCGCGGGGGCTGGCCGGGATCAAGCCGTCGAGCGGCGACACCGGCCTCTACGACACCATGCTGGCCGCCTACAAGGAGGTCCAGAAGGAGTGGGAGCCGGGCAAGGTCAACTCCGTGGTGCTCTTCACTGACGGCCAGAACGACGACAAGAACGGCATCTCCCGGGCGGACCTGCTTCAGCAGCTGAAGAAGATCAAGGACCCGGAGCAGCCAGTGCGGGTGATCATCATCGGTATCGGTACCGAAGTCAGCAGGTCCGAGCTCGAGACGATCGCGAAGGAGGCCGATGGCGTCGCCTTCGTCGCCACGGACCCGACCAAGATCGGTGAGATCTTCCTGCAGGCGATCGCGGCCCGCCCGCCCGCGCCCCGCTGATCCGCCACTCAGCGAGAGGGTTCCGCCGTACCGGGAGAACCGGTACGGCGGAACCCTTCCCGGCCCACGCGGGCCGGGAAAACTGACGGCAATACGTCCGAAGCAATCGGCGTCCATAGTTATCCAGGCAAGATGTCGGAGTGCTCCGCCGCCGGTCCCGATCGGGACCGACCGGCCGGAGCCGTCCTGAGCGAAACGGGGAGGGCCGGTGACCTCGGCGACACTGTTGACCCCCGCCAGGACCCCGTCGCGGCCGAGGGGCGACCGCCCCGGGCCGGCGGCGCGTGCCGACGAGCGGGCCTACATCCGACTCCTGGCGGTGCTGGACACCGCCGTTCTGGCGGTGGCCATCCTCGTCGGATACGTCGCTCGCTTCGGCGACGAGGAACCCAGCGGTTCGGAGATCCCGTACGTCGTGGTCGCCCCCGGCCTGCTGCTGGCCTGGCTGATCTCACTGCGTGTGCTGCGCTGCTACGACGACCGGGTGCTCGGCTACGGGGCCGACGAGTACCGGCGGGTCAGCTCGGCGAGCCTGCGCCTGGCCGGTGGCATCGCCATCACCGGCTACATCGCCGATGTCGGCGTCTCCCGCGGCTTCCTGGCGATCTCCTTCGCGGTCGGCACGGTCGGGCTGGAGGTGGCCCGCTTCGCCGCCCGCAAGCGGCTGCACCGCGCCCGCGACCGGGGCACCGGCTGGAGCCGCAAGGTGCTGGTCGTCGGCGACACCGCACACGTGCTGGAGCTGGTGCACACCCTGCGCCGGGAGCCGTACGCCGGCTACCACGTGGTCGGGGCGTGCATCCCCGACGCGCTGCTCGCCCCGGTGCCGCAGCGGCTGGGCGACGTGCCGGTGGTCGGCTCGTTCCGGGGCATCCCCGAGGCGGCCACCGCCATCGGCGCGGACACCGTGGCGGTCACCGCCTCCGGCGAGCTGACCGCGACCCGGCTGCGCCGGCTCGGCTGGCAGCTCGAGGGGACCGGGGTGGACCTCGTCGTCGCCCCGGCGCTCACCGACGTCGCCGGTCCCCGCATCCACACCCGGCCGGTTGCCGGCCTGCCGCTGATCCACGTGGAGGCCCCCGAGTTCCGGGGCGCCCGCAAGCTGGTCAAGGGTCTGGTCGACCGGTCCCTGTCGTTCGTGGCGCTGACCCTGCTGCTGCCGCTGCTGGTGGTGATCGCGCTGGCCATCAAGCTGGGCAGCCGGGGGCCGGTGCTGTTCCGTCAGACCCGGGTCGGTCAGGGCGGCGAGGAGTTCGGCGTCTTCAAGTTCCGCACCATGGTGGTGAACGCCGACGCCCTGCTGGCCGAGCTGGCCGCGCGCAACGAGACCGACGGCCTGATGTTCAAGATGCGCGACGACCCCCGGGTCACCCGGATCGGCCGGCTGCTGCGCAAGTGGTCCCTGGACGAGCTGCCCCAGCTGGTGAACGTGCTGCTCGGCCAGATGAGCCTGGTCGGCCCGCGCCCGCCGCTGCCCTCCGAGGTGGCCCGGTACGACGGCGACGTGGCCCGGCGGCTGCTGGTGAAGCCCGGCATGACCGGTCTCTGGCAGGTCAGCGGCCGGTCCGACCTGAGCTGGGAGGACGGCATCCGGCTCGACCTCTACTACGTGGAGAACTGGTCGCTCGCCGCCGACCTGACCATCCTCTGGAAGACGTTCGGCGCGGTGGTCAACAGCCGCGGCGCGTACTGAGCCACGGGCCCCGGCGAGTCGACGCCGGGGCCGGCGCTCCGGTCAGGGCTGCGGCCCGAGCCAGTCGAGGCAGACCACCACGGCGTCGTCCACGAGGTCGCCGGCGACGAACGCCCGCAGGTCGCCGAGCAACGACCGGACCGCGTCCAGCGGCTCCATCGGCCCGGTACGCCGCAGGAAGCGGTCCAGCGCCGTCTCGCCGTACCGGACCTGCTGCCCGGTCGCGTCGACGACGCCGTCGCTGACCACGAAGAGCCGGTCGCCGCGGCGCAGCTGGAACTTCTGCTCCCGGTAGTCCGTGCCCTCGAACATGCCCAGCGGGAACTGCTTCTCCAGGACCTGCTCGCTGACCTCGCCGTCGCGCAGCAGCACCAGGCGCGGCGATCCGGCGTCGACCACGGTGAGCAGTCCGGACGCCAGGTCCAGCTCGAGCAGCAGTGCGGAGAGGTGCTGGGCGCCCCGGTGCAGGGCGTAGATCGCCTGGTCGGCCAGGGCGGCCTGGTCGGCCAGGCCCAGCTCGGCCCGGCGGCCGTTGCGCAGCGCGTGGGTGCCCAGCGAGGTCAGCATGGCGGCGGCCACCCCCTCGCCCGAGCCGTTGATCACCGAGAGCAGGAGCCGGTGGCCGTCGTCGGACCAGTCGAAGCTGTCACCCCGCACCGCGTACGCCGGTTCGAGCTGCCCGGCCAGCCTGAACGACGGGCGGATCCGGCTGCGCCCGGGCAGCAGCTCCCACTGCATCTCGGCGGCGAGGGTGAGTCGCCGGCTGCGCCGCGCGATCAGGTAGATGTCCGTGCTGGGCGAGACGGCGGCCAGTTCGTGCCCGAGCGCGGTGGCGATCGCGTCGAGCTCATGGACGGCGGCCGGGTCGTCCGGCACCGGGGAGAGACGCAACACACCCCGTCGCTCGCCCCGCATGCCCACCGGGAACCAGCCGACCCCGTCGGCGACGATCGGCTCCTGGTGGTCGAAGCACCGCCAGGCCGGGTGGCCCGGGCTGGCGATCGGCTCGCCGCCGGCCAGCGGCAGCAGCTCCGCCAACCGGTAGTCGACCTGGTAGAGCTCCACCCGGGTGATCTGGTACGCCTCTTTGAGCTCGCCGGCCAGCCGGTCGATCAGGAGGTCGGCCGGAGCCTCGGTCAGGGTCCGGCGGGCCAGATCCTCCGGTCCGCTCATCTTTGCTCCTTTGCACAGGTCGATGCCCTGGTGGGGCGGGTAGTCTCGGGCCCACCATGGCCGAAGAAACCGGTCCCTACGGACCAGATGCGAGTATGGCCGCCGCCCTGGACGAGGCGGCGGGCACCCTGCTGGCCGTCTGGGAGGCGGCCCGGGAACGGACCACGAGCCGGCTCTCCAGCGCCCAGTTGCGTGCGGTCATGGTCGTCGAACAGCACGACGGGATCAATCTCCGCCGGCTCGCCACGCTGACGGACATGCTGCTCTCCTCGGCCAGCCGGCTCTGCGACCGGCTGGTCGCGGCCGGGATGCTGGAGCGGGAGCCGGGTCGCTTCGACCGGCGGGAGATCTCCCTGCACCTCACCCCGGAGGCGGTCCGGCTCCTCGCTGAGCTGCGCTCCGACCGCCGGCAGCGGCTGGACCGGGTCCTCACCGCGATGACTCCGGACGGGCGGGAGGCGCTGCTGCGCGGCATGCGCGAGTTCGACGAGAGCGCCCGGCGCCAGGAGCCCACGGCGGTCTCGGAGGCCGGCTGGCCGGTGGCGCAGGGGTCCCGCCGCGAAGAGCCGGCGGCGGAGTGGGCGGGCGACCCGGCCGGTGAGCCACCGGTGGCCCGGACGGCCTGATCCGCCGAGCCCCGCGGCCCGGGTCAGGCGGGCGCCAGGTGGTCGCCCTCGGTGGTCTCAGCCGCTGTGGGCCAGCCAGCCGACCGGCCGGTCCACGATCCGGCGGACCACCGACGCGGCCCCGCCGACGGCCGCGGACCGCGCGCCGAGGGCCGCCGGCCGTACGGTCACCGGGGACCAGGCCGCGGTGAGCACGCGGCGGGAGAGCTCCGCGACCACCGGCGGCCGGAGCCAGGGGGCGAGCGGGGCGTACCCGCCGCCGAGTACCACGGTGTCCAGGTCCAGCAGGTTCACCACACCGGCGACGGCCACCCCGAGCGCGGTCCCGGCGTCCGCCAGCGCGGTGCGGGTGGCCGGGTCGCCGGCCGCGGCGAGTTCCGCCAGCCGGGTCGCGGCGGTGTCCGCGGGCAGGTCCGCGCCGGCCAGTCCGGCCGCGGCCAGGACGACCTCCTGTCCCGCGTACCGCTCCAGGCAGCCGCGGCCGCCGCAGCGGCAGGGCCGTCCCTCGGGATGCACGGGGATGTGACCGATCTCGCCGCTCCAGCCGCGCGCGCCCCGGTACAGCCGTCCGTCGAGGACGATCCCGGCGCCGATCCCGATCTCGCCGGAGATCTGCAGGAAGCTCGCCGACCCGGGCGGACCGGCGTGCAGCTCGCCGAGGGCGGCCAGGTTGGCCTCGTTCTCCACCACCAGCGGTGGCACCCCGTCGACCGGCTCGGTCAGCCGGTGCCCGGCGAGCAGCGCGGGCACGTCCACGTCCCGCCAGCCGAGGTTGGGGGCGAGCCGGACCAGGCCGCCGGCGTCGACCAGGCCCGGCACGGCGAGGGCCGCGCCGGCCAGGGTCAGCCCCTGCCGTGCGGCCGCGGCGCGGGCGTCGGCGGCGAGCGCGGCGAGCCGGGCCAGCGCGTCTGCGGGGGAGACGGGGCGCAGGTCGGCGCGGCGCACGACGTGGTGCCGGACCGTGCCGGCCAGGTCCACCACACAGGCCGCGAGGTAGTCGACGTTGACCTCCAGGCCGAGCCCGGCCGGGCCGTCCCCGGCCAGCACCAGGCCGCGGGCGGGCCGGCCGGCGCCGGTACGCGGCGCGGGGCCGGCCTCGGCCACCAGCCGGCCGCCGATCAGGTCGTCGACCACCGCGGAGACGGTGGCCCGGGTGAGGCCGGTCTCGGCCGCGATCTCGGCCCGGGAGGGCGGCCGGTCGGCGGTGGCGATCCGGCGGAGCACGACCGCGAGGTTGAGCTCGCGGAGGCTGCCCTGCCGGACGGCGCCGGCGGTGCTGGGGCTGGTCACCCCTTGACAGTGCCACACGGCGATCATTTAATTCAACCGTTGAACAAATTGCGGCGACACCATCGGAGGTCTGCCATGGCACCCCGTCCCACCCCCGCCGACAAGTTCTCCTTCGGTCTCTGGACGGTGGGCTGGCAGGCCCGCGACCCGTTCGGCGACGCCACCCGGCCCGAGCTGGACGCGGTCGAGGCGGTCCACCGGCTCGCCGAGCTCGGGGCGTACGGGATCACCTTCCACGACGACGACCTGGTCCCCTTCGGCGCGGACGCGGCCACCCGCGACGCCCGGCTGACCCGGTTCCGCAAGGCGCTCGACGAGACCGGCCTGGTGGTCCCGATGGTCACCACCAACCTCTTCACCCACCCGGTCTTCAAGGACGGCGGCTTCACCAGCAACGACCGCGACGTCCGCCGCTACGCGCTGCGCAAGGTGCTGCGCAACGTCGACCTCGCGGCCGAGCTGGGCGCCCGCACCTTCGTGATGTGGGGCGGCCGGGAGGGCGCCGAGTACGACCTGGCCAAGGACGTCCGCTCGGCGCTGGACCGCTACCGCGAGGCGGTCGACCTGCTCTGCCAGTACGTCGTCGACAACGGCTACCAGCTGCGCTTCGCCCTCGAACCCAAGCCGAACGAGCCGCGCGGCGACATCCTGCTCCCCACCGTGGGGCACGCGCTGGCGTTCATCTCCACCCTGGCCCGCCCCGACCTCGTCGGGCTCAACCCCGAGGTCGGCCACGAGCAGATGGCCGGGCTGAACTTCGCGCACGGCATCGCCCAGGCGCTCTGGCAGGGCAAACTGTTCCACATCGACCTCAACGGCCAGCGCGGCATCAAGTACGACCAGGACCTGGTCTTCGGCCACGGCGACCTGCTCAACGCGTTCGCCCTGGTGGACCTGCTGGAGCACGGCGGTCCCGACGGGGGTCCCGCGTACGACGGGCCGCGGCACTTCGACTACAAGCCCTCCCGCACCGAGGACATGACCGGGGTGTGGGCCTCGGCGGCGGCGAACATGCGGACGTACCTGCTGCTCAAGGAGCGGGCCGCGGCGTTCCGGGCCGACCCCGAGGTGGCCGAGGCCCTCGCGGCCAGCAAGGTCGGCGACCTGGCCACGCCGACGCTGAACCCGGGCGAGGGCCACGCCGACCTGCTCGCCGACCGCACCGCGTTCGAGGAGTTCGACGTGGACGCCACGGCCGCGAAGGGCTTCGGCTTCGTCCGGCTCAACCAGCTCGCCGTCGAGCACGTGCTCGGCGCGCGCTGAGGCGGGTCGCCATGCCGCTCGTCGCCGGGGTCGACTCGTCCACCCAGTCCTGCAAGGTCGTCATCCGGGACGCGGAGACCGGCGCGCTGGTCCGGCAGGGCCGCGCGCCGCACCCGGGCGGCACCGAGGTCGACCCGCGGGCCTGGTGGGACGCCCTGCGCGCGGCCGTCGAGGCCGCCGGCGGGCTGGCCGACGTCGCCGCCGTCTCGGTCGCCGGCCAGCAGCACGGCATGGTCTGCCTGGACGAGGCGGGGGAGGTGGTCCGGCCGGCGCTGCTGTGGAACGACACCCGGTCCGCCGACGCCGCCCGGGACCTGGTCGAGGAGGCCGGCGGCGACGGGACCGGCCGCCGGTTCTGGGCCGAGGCGACGGGCAGCGTGCCGGTGGCCAGCTTCACCGCCACGAAACTGCGGTGGCTGGCCCGGCACGAGCCGGCGAACGCGGACCGGGTGGCGGCGGTCTGCCTGCCGCACGACTGGCTCACCTGGCGGCTGGCCGGCGCCCCCGAGCTGACCGCCCTGCGCACCGACCGGGGCGACGCCAGCGGCACCGGCTACTGGTCGCCACGGACCGGTGAGTACCGCCTCGACCTGCTGGAACGGGCCTTCGGCCGGCGCGTGCGGGTGCCGGCCGTGCTCGGGCCGGCGGACCCGGCGGGGATGCTCGACCCGGCGGCGCTGGGCGGCGGCGCGGGGGCCGGCGCCGCCGGCGTGCTGCTCGGGCCGGGCACCGGGGACAACGCCGCCGCGGCCCTCGGCGTCGGGGCCGGCCCGGGCGACATCGTGGTGTCCGTCGGCACCTCCGGCACGGTCTTCGCGGTGGCCGACGCCCCGGCCGCCGACCCGACGGGCGCGGTGGCCGGGTTCGCCGACGCCACCGGACGGTTCCTGCCGCTGGTCTGCACGCTCAACGCGGCCCGGGTGCTGGACGCCGCCGCCGGGATGCTCCGGGTCGGGCTGGACGAGCTGGCCGAGCTGGCGCTGGCCGCCCCGCCGGGCGCGGACGGGCTGGTCATGGTGCCTTACCTGGAGGGGGAGCGGACCCCGAACCGGCCGCTGGCCACCGGCTCGGTGCACGGGCTGACCCCGCCCAACGCCACCGCCGGCCACCTGGCCCGGGCCGCGGTCGAGGGGATGCTCTGCGCGCTCGCCGACGGCCTCGACGCGCTGACCGCCCAGGGCGCGCGGGCCGACCGGGTCGTCCTGGTGGGCGGCGGGGCCCGGTCGGCGGCGGTCCGCCGGATCGCGCCGCAGGTCTTCGGCTGCCCGGTGGTCGTGCCGCCGCCCGGGGAGTACGTCGCCGACGGCGCCGCCCGCCAGGCCGCCTGGATCGCCCTGGGCGGCGCGGCGCCACCCGAGTGGCCGTTCGTCGACACCCGGGAGTACGCCGCCGACCCGGTGCCCGCCGTCCGTGCCCGCTACGCGCAGGCCCGCGAACGCACCGTCGACCGGCTCGGCGGACCGGAGGAGTGACCCGCCCGCCGCCCCGGTGGGGGTCGTCACCGGGCCGTGATCTGCTCCTGGTTTGCTGCCCGACATGAGCGGCACAAAGATCGCCCGGCGCGGGAACGCGGCCCACCGCCTCTACAGCGTGGTGGTCTTCGTGGTCCTCGCCTCGCTGGACAACGTGGCGATCGGGCTGGTGCCGCCGCTGTACGGGCCGATCTCCGGCGCGCTCGGGGTCCCGCAACGGCTGCTCGGCCTGGTCACCGCGGTGAGCTTCCTGGTCAGCGCGGTGGCCGCGGTCGGCTGGGCGTACGTCGGGGACCGGACCAACCGCAAGCCGCTGCTCATGGTCGGCACGCTGATCTGGGCGGCCGGCACCGGCGGCGGCGCGCTGGCGCAGAACTACCCGACGTTCCTCGCCGCTCAACTCGTCGCCGCGGTCGGGCTGGGGGCGGTCGGCTCGGTCGGCTTCTCCGTGGTCACCGACCTGATCTCGCCCCGCCGCCGGGGCCTGGTGATGAGCTTCTGGGGACTGTCTCAGGGCGTCGGCACCCTGGCCGGCACGCTGACCGGCGGGATCCTCGGCGCCACCGACTGGCGGCGGCCGTTCCTGGTGCTCACGGTGGTCGGGCTGGCCGCCACCGTCGCCTACCTGTTCACGTACGACATCCGGCGCGGGCAGAGCGAGCCGGAGCTGGCCGAGGCGCTCGAGGCCGGCGCCGACTACGACTACCGGATCACCCGGGCCGACCTGCCGCGGATCCTGGCCCGGCGGACCAACCGGTGGCTGATCCTGCAGGGGCTCACCGCGCAGGCCGCGTTCGGTTCGCTGGTCTGGCTGCCGGTGCTCTTCGCCCAGCGGGCCGAGGCGCAGGGCTATTCGACGGCCACCGCCGTGGTGGTGGGCAGCGTCTTCGCCACCCTGTTCCAGCTCGGCGGGGTCCTCTCCATCGTGGGCGGCCTGGTCGGCGACGCGCTGCAACGGCGTACGCCGAGCGGCCGGGCCCTGGTCGCGGCGGTCGGCATCCTCGCGGCCGTGCCGTTCTACCTGGTCCTGTTCTTCGTGCCGATCCGGATCGACGTGCCGGACGGCGCCGGCTCCGGCGCGGTGGTCGCCGCGGTGCTGGCCAGCGTGGTCACCGAGCCCACGGTCGGGCTGAGCCTGCTGACCGCGGTGGTCGCGCTCGCGCTCACCTCGGCCAACTCGCCGAACTGGTTCGCGCTGATCGCCGACGTCAACCCGCCCGAGCACCGGGGCACCGTCTACAGCCTGGGCAACCTGGTCAACGGGGTCGGGCGGGCGGCCGGCAACGGGCTGGTCGGGGTGGCCTTCGCCGGGCTGCGCGCGGCCTTCCCGCCGCCGCTGAACTACGCCGTCGGGCTGGCCGCCTTCCAGCTCTTCTTCATCCCCACCGGCGTCATGTACTGGCTCGCCGCGCGCACCTCACCCGGCGACATCGAGTCGGTGCACGGCCTCCTGCACGCCCGCGCCGACCGCCTCTGACCGCCAGACGAGACGAGGCGGTGCGTCCAGGAACGGACCGGCCCGCCGGCGCCGCTGTGAGGCGGCGGCCGACGGGCCGGGTGGTGGTCAGGCGCGGACCCAGACGGTCGCGTCGGTCGGGACCCGCCCGTCGTCGTCCAGCGGGGCGCTGCAGTGGAGCACCTCGCCGGCCGGCGCCGGGACGGCGGCCGG
The DNA here is from genome assembly GCF_003172935.1 of Micromonospora sicca. GTDB lineage: Bacteria > Actinomycetota > Actinomycetes > Mycobacteriales > Micromonosporaceae > Micromonospora > Micromonospora sicca. Next base: position 32,257 of record NZ_QGKS01000494.1, read on the forward strand.
GCCGAAGTTGGTCAGCACGGTCAGGGCGCCGTTGCGGAAGGCGAGCACCTCGTCGCCGGTGGAGAGCCACTCCAGCGGGCCCCGGGCCAGCCCGTGCTCGCGCCGCAGCCGCAGCGCGGTCCGGTACAGCTCGTACGTCGAGCCGGGCACCCCGCGCTGCCGGTCCAGGGCGTACTCAGCCCAGCTCGGGGGCTGTGGCAGCCAGCTCGCGTCGGTCGGCCCGAAGCCGTACGACGGGGCGTCGGCCTCCCACGGGATCGGCACCCGGCAGCCGTCCCGGCCGCGCTCGGTGTGCCCGCTGCGCTCCCAGGTCGGGTCCTGCCGGGCCTCGTCGGGGAGCGTGGTGTGCTCCGGCAGCCCCAGCTCCTCGCCCTGGTAGAGGTAGGCGGAGCCGGGCAGGGCGAGCATCAGCAGACTGGCCGCCCGGGCCCGGCGCAGGCCGAGCGCGGCGTCGGGCTGCGGGTCGCCGATGCCGATGCCGTTCGGCCGCGGCGCGCCGATCGGCAGCGCGAGCCGGGAGGCGTGCCGCACCACGTCGTGGTTGGAGAGCACCCAGGTGGTGGGGGCGCCGACCGCGTCGGTGGCCTCCAGCGAGCGGGTGATCACCGCGTACTGGGCCGGGGCGGTCCAGGCGGCGAGCAGGTACTCGAAGTTGAACGCCTGGTGCATCTCGTCCGGACGGACGTAGTGGGCCAGCCGCTCGGCCGGCTCCACCCACGCCTCGGCGACCAGGATCCGCTCCCCGCCGTACGAGTCGAGCAGCCGCCGCCACTCGCGGTAGATCTCGTGCACGCCGTCCTGGTCCCACATCGGCGGGCGGGGCTTGTCCACCTCCTGGCCGGAGAGGATCTCGTGCGGCTCCTGCCAGTCGGCCAGGTCGGCTTGCTTGATCAGCCCGTGGGCCACGTCCACCCGGAAGCCGTCGACGCCCCGGTCCAGCCAGAACCGGAGGATGTCCAGGAACTCGGCGCGGACGTCCGGGCTGTCCCAGTTGAGGTCGGGCTGGCCGGTGTCGAAGAGGTGCAGGTACCACTGCCCGTCGGGCACCCGGGTCCACGCCGGCCCGCCGAAGACGCTCTGCCAGTCGTTCGGCGGCTTGGCGCCCTGCGGTCCCTTGCCGTCCCGGAAGACGTACCGCTGCCGCTCCGGACTGCCCGGCGCGGCGGCCAGCGCCTCGGCGAACCAGTGGTGCGCGGACGAGGTGTGGTTCGGCACCAGGTCGACGATGACGCGCAGCCCGCGCGCCTTCGCCTCGGCGATCATCTTGTCCGCGTCGGCGAGGGTGCCGAAGAGCGGGTCGACGTCCCGGTAGTCGGCCACGTCGTACCCGGCGTCGGCCTGTGGGGACGGGTAGAACGGCGACAGCCAGACCGCGTCGACGCCCAGCTCGGCGAGGTGACCGAGGCGGGCGGTGATGCCGGGGAGGTCGCCGATGCCGTCGCCGTCGGAGTCGGCGAAGGAACGCGGGTAGATCTGGTAGATGACGGCCTCGGTCCACCAGCCGGTGGCCGGGCCGCCGGCCGTTTCCTGCTGCGTCACGTCGGTGTTCAGAGCCTTCTCCCCTTGTGTCGAACCGTGCCGCCCGGTGGTCGGACGGTTGCTGCCCTGCCGTCCGCGGGACGGCCGAATTCTTCAGTTTGCCCCGGGCGGGGCGGTCGACTCCCGCACGACCAGCCGAGTGGGCAGGATCACTGGCGGCGCCGGCGAGTTGCCGGGGGCGTCGCCGCCGCGCGGCGCCGGCAGGCGCCCGGCGTACGGCTCGACGGTGCGGGCGCCGAGCGGGTCGAGCAGGATCCGCGCGGCGAGCAGGCCCTGCTCCGCCGCCGGCTGCGCGATGGTGCTCAGCCCGAGCACCTTGGCCAGGTCGTGGTCGTCGATGCCGATCACGCTGACGTCCTGCGGCACCCGGAGCCCGGCGTCCCGCAGGGCGGTCATCGCGCCCATCGCCATCTCGTCGCAGGCCGCGAAGATGGCGGTCGGCGGTTCGCCCCGGGCCAGCAGCTCGGCGGTGGCCCGGTTGCCGCCGTCGATGGTGAACTGCGACTCCACGTCCAGACTGGGGTCGGGGCGGATCCCGGCCGCGCGCAGCGCCGCCTGGTAGCCCAGCCGCCGGTCCAGATGGGTGGTGAAGGCCAGCTCGTCGTCCGGGTCGCCGGAGATGTGCGCGATCCGGGTGTGGCCGAGGTCGAGCAGGTGCCGGGTGGCGGTCCGCGCAGCGGCCACGTCGTCGATCCGGACGCACGGCCAACCGGGCACATCAGTGCCGGAGCTGATGGTGACGCCGGGCAGGTCCAGCGCGGTCAGCGCGGCCACCTCCGGCGGGCGCAATGGCGTGGCGACCAGGATGACCGCGTCCACCCGCTTGTGCAGGCTGGCCGTGCGCAGCACCCGCTGCCGGGTCTGCTCCCGGCCGCCGAGGTTGTAGAGCAGCAGGTCGTAGCCGGACTCGTGGAGGAATTCCTCGACCGCCTCGACGACCGTGCCGAAGAACCACCGGGTGATCCGGGGGACCACCACGGCCACGGTGCCGGTCTTCCCGCCGGCCAATCGGGACGCGTTCGGGGAGACCGCGTACTGGAGCTGCTCGGCGGCGGCGAGGACCCGGCGCCGGGTCGCGGCCGAGACGGTCGGGAGACCGCGCAGCGCCCGCGAGACGGTGGCCGTGGAGACCCCGGCCAGGCGGGCGACGTCGTCAATCTTGGTCATCGTTCCCCCGCTCCATCCGCGCCCGCCGCCGCCGGGGGACCGGCGGCGGCGGACCGACGGGTCAGCCCTTGACGCTGCCGGCGAGCAGGCCGCGCACGAAGTAGCGCTGGAGGGACAGGAAGACGGTCAGCGGTACGACGATCGACACGAACGCGCCGGCCGTCAGCCGCTGCCACTCGTTGCCCCGGGTGCCGGCCATCTCGGCCAGCCGGACGGTGAGCGGGGCGGTCTCGTCGCCGCCCCCGGCGAAGATCAGCGCGACCAGCAGGTCGTTCCAGACCCAGAGGAACTGGAAGATGCCGAAGGCCGCCAGGGCCGGGGTGACCAGCGGCAGGACGATGGTGCGGAAGATCTTGGGGTGGGTGGCCCCGTCGACCCGGGCCGCCTCCATCAGGTCCCTGGGCAGCTGCGAGATGAAGTTGTGCAGCAGGAAGACGGCGAACGGGAGCGCGAAGCAGGTGTGCGCGAACCACACCTGGGCGAACTTCTGCTCGTCGACCAAGCCCCAGGCGGGGAGCACGGTGACCCCCGCGACGGTGACGCCGGTGGAGAAGAACTTCAGCAGCGGCACCAGGGCCATCTGCAGCGGCACGATCTGCAACGCGAAGATCGCGATGTAGAGCCAGTCCCGACCCTTGAAGTTGATCCAGGCCAGCGCGTACGCGGCCAGCGACGCGAAGGCGAGCGGGAAGAGCACCGACGGGATGGTGATCGCCAGCGAGTTGATGAAGTAGCTGGCGAGCTGGCCGGACGAGGAGGAGGTGCTGAAGAGCACCTGCTGGTAGTTGTCCAGAGTGAACTGCGGGTTGGTGAAGAACGTCCACCAGCCGGTGGTCTTGATCTCGTTCTCCGGCCGGACCGACGAGATCAGCAGGCCGAAGGTGGGGATGGTCCAGACCAGCGCGATGACGATCGAGACGAGCGTGGCCGTACGGCTGTTCAGCCGCTTGCGGACGCGGGCGGCGCGGGTGGTCTTCTCGGTGGCCTGGGTGCCGGCCGGAACGGTGGGCGTGGCGGTGGTCATCTCAGCCCTCCCGCTGCTGACGCAGGTTGCGGATCTGGTAGATCACGATCGGGATGACCAGGACGAAGAGGAAGACCGCCAGGGCCGAACCCTGGCCGTTCTCGCCGTACCGGAACGCGTGGTTGTACATCTCGGTCGCGATGACGCTGGTGTCGTAGTTGCCGTTGGTCGCGGTCCGGACGATGTCGAAGACCTTGAGCGTGGCGATCGAGAGCGTCACCACCACCACGATCAGCGCCGGCCGGATGCTCGGCATGGTGATCCGCCAGAACATCTGCCACGGGGTGACCCCGTCGAGCCTGGCGGCCTCGACGATGTCCGCCGGGATGGCCTTGATCGCGGCGGAGAGCACCACCATGGCGAAGCCGGCCTGGATCCAGACCATGATCACGATGAGCAGAAAGGTGTTCAGCGGCGACTCGAGCAGCCACTGCTTGGGCTCTCCGCCGAGGCCGACGACGATCTGGTTGAGCAGACCGATCTGCTCCTGACCGTCGCCTCGGTAGGCGTAGACGAACTTCCAGATGATGGTGGCGCCGACGAACGAGATGGCCATCGGCAGGAAGATCAGGGACTTGGCGACCGCCTCGAACCGGGCCTTGTCCACCAGCACGGCGTAGAGCAGGCCGAAGGCGGTGGCCACCAGCGGGACCAGGAGCACCCAGATCAGGGTGTTCACCAGGACCCGGATGATCGAGCCCTCGGAGAACATCCAGCCGTAGTTGCGCAGGCCCACCCAGTCGTTGCTGCCTCTATCCATGAAGGAGAGCAGCGTGGTGCGGATCGCCGGCACCACCAGCCCGATCGTGAGCAGCAGCAGCGTCGGCAGCAGGAAGAAGAGCGCGAAGAGCCCCTCCCGCTCCTTGCGCCGGCGGGGCAGCGGGGTGCCGCTCGCCGAGGCGGCGATCAGCTGAGCCTCGCGACGGCGGGCGAACCAGGCCGGCACCGCGTCGAGGAGCAGGAGCAGGCCGCCCACCACCGCGACGAAAGCGATCAGCCCGTACATCAGCATGAGGAACTTGGGCTGTTCCTCCGCGAAGTCGAACTCCATCGACCCTCCTTCAAGGGTTCGGTCGGGGACGGTGGTCCGGCCCGCGCGAGCGGGCCGGACCACCGTCTCAGATCACTTCGGCCAGCTGCTTTCGATGCCCTGGAGCACCGTGGCGGTGTCCTTGCCGTTGATCCAGTCGACCATGCCCTTCCAGAAGGTGCCCGCGCCGACCGCGGCCGGCATCAGGTCCGAGCCGTCGAAGCGGAAGACGGTCTTCGGGTCCTGCAGGATCTGGACGGAGAGCTTGTCCACCGGGTTCGGCACGTTGTTGATGTCGAGCTTGTTGTTCGCCGACAGCCAGTCGCCGATCTTGGCGCGGCTGTTGACGTACTCGCCGGAGGCCAGGTAGGTCTGCACCGCCTGGACCTCGGGACGGTCGGCGAACGCCGAGACGAACTCGCCGGCACCCAGCACCGGCTTGCCCTTGGCGGGGTCGACGGCCGGGAAGTAGAACGCGAAGACGTCGCCGTCCTCGGCCACCTTGGTGCCCTGCGGCCACTGGTTGGCGTAGAAGGACGCCTGGCGGTGCAGGGCGCACTTGCCGGTGGTGATCGGCGTGCCGGCCTCCTGGAAGGAGGTGGTGGCGATGCTCTTCACGCCGCCGAAGCCGCCGTTGACGTACTTCTCGTTCTTGAGGATGGTGCCGGCCTTGTCGAGCGCCTCGGCGACCTTCGGGTCGTTGAACGGGATGCCGTGGGTGGTCCACTGGTCGTAGACCTCGGGGGTCTGCGTCCGCAGCATCAGGTCTTCGATCCAGTCGGTGGCCGGCCAGCCGGTGGCGTCACCGGACTCGATGCCCGCGCACCACGGCTTGGTGCCGCTCGCCGCGATCTGGTCGCTGAGCTTGATCAGGTCGTCCCAGGTGGTGGGGACCTGCCAGCCCTTCTCCTTGAAGGTCTTCGGCGAGTACCACACGTAGGACTTCACGTTGGAGCCCAGCGGAACGCCGTAGAGCTTGCCGTCCACGGTGCTGTACTTCAGCCAGTCGGGGGTGAAGTTCTGCTCGGCCAGCGCCTTGGTGTCGGCGCCGACCGTCTTGATCTTGCCCGAGTCGACGAACCGCTTGAGCAGACCCGGCTGCGGGATGAAGGCCAGGTCGGGGGCGTTGCCGCCGTCGACCCGGACACCCAGCTGGGCCTCGAACTCGCCGCTGCCCTCGTGGTCGATATCGATGCCGGTGCAGTCCTCGAACTGCTTCCAGGACTGATCGAGGCGGTCGGCCTCGAGGTCCCGGATCGACGAGTAGATCGTCACCTTCTTGCCGTCGTGGCCCTGGTACTTCTCGTATGCGGCGCACTCGGGGGAGCTCGCCTTGTCGCTCTTCTTGTCGTTGCCGGTGCCGCAGGCGGTGGCGCCGAGCGCCAGCCCCAGTACGCCGGCGATCGCGAGAGCCTGGCGTGATCTGGCAAACGCCATGCCGATCTCCTTCCTTGCCGGCGCGTGGGGGAACCGAACCCGCGCCGGTCCGATGGTCGTCCCCACATGTAAGCGCTTGCATCAGCCCGAGTCCACCCCCTGCCGGACACGGCCCGGTAACAATCCCGAAACCCGCTCACCGGCCGTGGGCGCGCTCCCACCAGCCGCACTTTCCGGCCCGCTCCGGCCCCTTCCCATCGATGCAAGTTTCTGTCACGCTGAACCGATCGGATCGAAGGATTTCGACATAGGAGGTGCTGGATGCGTAGACGGTGGTTCAGCCTCGTGGCGGCCGGCCTGTTGGTCGCGGCGACCCTGCTGCCCGCGGCCCCGGCGATGGCCGCGCCCACCTTCAAGGTGCCCTTCCCTTGCGGCCAGTCCTGGTCCGGGCAGACCCGCTCCGACCACAGCCCGGCGTACGCGATCGACTTCAACCGCACCGACGACCTGGGCGACCCCGTGGTGGCCAGCGCGCCGGGCACGGTCGACCGGGTCACCGACCTCGGTGGCACCAGCTATGGCAAATACGTCCGGATCGACCACGGCGGCGGGTACACCACGTACTACGCCCACCTCAACGGCTTCAACGTCTCGGTCGGCCAGAGCATCGGCTACGGCAAGGTCATCGGCTGGGTGGGCAGCACCGGCGGCTCCACCGGCCCGCACCTGCACTACGAGCAGCGGCTCAACGGCAACGACATCCAGGCCCGGTTCAACGGCACGCTCGCGCTCTACTGGGGCACCAAGACGTACACCAGCGACAACAACTGCTCCTCGACCACCGCCACCGGGACGGTGAACACCGCCGGCGCGGACCTGACCGTCCGCTCCGGGCCGGGCACCGGCTACAGCGCGGTCGGCTCGGTCGCCGACGGCACCACGGTGACCATCTACTGCCAGACCTCCGGCACCACGGTCACCGGCACGTACGGCACCAGCTCGATCTGGGACCGGATCGGCACCGGCCGGTACGTCTCCGACGCGTACGTGCAGACCGGCTACGACGGCTACATCCCGAACGTCCCCCGCTGCTGACCCTGCGGGCCGGCCGGACTCGGGCTCGGTCCGGATCCGGGACAGCCCGCCGGACCGCACGACGCCGGGGTCGTCGTGCCCGGTTGCTCCGGTCTGGGAGGACGGAGCACCGGACCCGACGACCCCGGCGGGTCAGGGATGGTACGGAACCGGCGTCTAATTGTTGAAGATGCTGACGCCACCCGGGCCGACCAGCAGGCCGACCACGATGAGGACGATGCCCCACAGGATCTGCCGGCGGAACAGCGCGAGGATGCCGGCGACCACGAGTACCACTGCGATAATCCAGAGAATCAGCTCCATGGCCGCTGAATACCCGGCCATCCGACCCTGGAAACCTGGGTCACCCGACTAGATGATCTCCCAGGTGGAAGATGCTGTACGCCTGTTTGATCACGGGGTGGGCGACGTTGCGGACCCGCACCCCGCCCGGGGTGGTGCCCCGCTCCGTGCCGTGGTGGGCGTGCCCGTGCAGGGCCAGCGCGGTCGGCGCCGCGTCGATCGCCTGGCCCAGCTGGTAGCAGCCGAGGAACGGGTAGATCTCCAGCGGCTCGCCGGCCAGCGTGTCCGGCACGGGGGAGTAGTGGGTGAGCGCGACCAGCAGGTCGCACTCCAGCCCGCGCAGCGCCTCGGCGAGCGCCTCCGCGCTCTCATTGGTGGTCCGGACGAACGACTTCATCTCCGGCTCGCCGAAGTCGCTGGCGCACCGCCCGGCGAAGCCCCCGCCGAAGCCCTTCACCCCGGCCACGCCGAGCCGCCCGCCGGCACACTCCACCACCGTCCCGGTCCCCTCCAGCACGGTGATTCCGACGTCCTCCAGCACCTTCACCACCTGCGGCACCTGGTCGCACTGGTGGTCGTGGTTGCCGAGCACGGCGATCACCGGCACCCCGAGATTGCCGAACTCCTGCGCCACGCAACGCGCCTCAGACTCGGTCCCGTGGCGGGTCAGATCGCCGGCGAGCAGCAGCACGTCGGCGCAGCCGGGCAACTCCTCCAGGGCCGGCCGGAACCGACCGACCACGTCCTCGTCCAGGTGCACGTCGCCGACGGCGGCGATCCGGATCACGATCCCACCTCCCTCACGGCAGCTCTTCGGCCTGGGTGGGCGCCTGCGCCCGGATCACCCCGATGTCGCTGGTGATCGGGAGGTCGGGAAACCGCTCGGCCACCCGGCGCAGGATCTCCTCGCGCCGGTGCGGGCTCTCCACCTCGCCGTAGAGGACCAGGCCCCGCTCGCGGTGGACCACGGTGATCCCCTGCTCGGCGACGGCCGGATCCTCGGCCAGCAGCCGGTGGATCTCCGCCTCGACGTACTCGTCGGGCGGCGCGCCGCCGTGCTCCTCGGTCACGGTGTCTCCCTTCCTCCGGGTGTGCCGTCGTGCGGCAGCACGTCCAGCCGGTCGAGCAGCACCAGGAACGCCTCCGCGTACGGCGAGTGCTGCGTCTCCTTCCGTACCCGCTCCCAGTCGATCTGTTCCCGCAGCGAGCGGGCGAGCGGCAGGGCCCGGGCGAAGTCGCAGTAGTGCTGCGAGAAGCTGAGCAGCTTGTGCACCATGAGCTGGCTCGCGGAGAGCACCGGCATGTGGATCGCGTCGACCGGGCGCACGATGGTGTCGGCGAACGTCTCCTCGGTGACCGGGGTCTCGATCGGCCGGTGGATGAGGTCCACCATCCGACCCTCGTCGTAGACCTTGACCAGCCAGTCCTCGGGCGGGCGCTCGGCGGTGAAGCCGGCCGCGACCAGGGCCTCCAGGGCCCGGTCCACGTCCTGCTCGCGGAGCAGGAAGTCGACGTCGTGGTCGCTGGAGTGGCCGCCGTGGGCGTACACGGCGAAGCTGCCGCCCAGGGCGAACGGGATCTCGGACTGCTTGAGCACGGCGGCGACCTTCTTCAGCGTGTGGACCAGGGTCTCGTCCCCGCGCTCGGCCATCTGGGTCTCCCGTCGTCGTCTCGGCGGTGGGAATGAAGTTGCGTACCCGGCAATCCGGTCGGCCACACCTGGCCGTGACACGGTGTGGCGTCGACGGGCACGGGAAGGGACAAATCGCCGAGGGGCGAGCGCGGGTCGGATAGCCTCGGGAAGGTGGGCGGATCACTGCGGGCGTGGCGCGGCAGGGCCCGACTGCGTACGGTCGCCCTGATCGGCATCGATGGGTCGGGCAAGACCACCCAGGCGCACCGGCTCGCGGAGGCGCTCAGCGCGGCCGGCCACCCGGCCACCTACCATCGCAACGCCGGCGGTCGGCGGTGGCTCGGCCGGCTCGCCCACCGGGTCGGGCGCCCGGACGCCCAGCGGCTCGTCGGGCGGAACGGGATGCTCGCGATCGAGTCCGCGCTCCGCTGGCTCGCCATCGCCCTCGCCCTGTTGAGCTGCCTGATCACCGGCCGAACCGCGGTGATGGACCGCTACTCCGCCTGCCAGTACGCGAGCATCCGGGCGCACGGCGGTCAGCGGTGGGAGCGGTTGGCCCGGGCCGGCTACCGGCTCTTCCCGGCCCCGCGGGTGACCTTCCTGCTGACCGTGGACCCGGCCGAGGCGTACCGGCGGATCGAACGGCGGGGCACCGACCACGAGAGCATGCGCTGGCTCACCGCCGCCGCCACCGCGTACCGGACGTTGCCCGAGTATCCGAGCTTCGTGGTGGTCGACGCGGGCGACTCCCCGGAGGAGGTTTCCCGTCGGATCCGGGCCCACCTCACCGAGTGGCTGCCGGCGACGCCGCCGGCCGACCCCGGCACCGCGCCGCCGGCCGGCCCGCCGTCGAACGGCGCGGCGCCGGCCGGTCCGGTGAGGGCTCAGGCCCGGCCGTAGACCGGGATGCTCCCGCCGCTGGTCGGCGCCGACTCGTCGGAGGCCAGGAAGCGGATCACCGCGGCGATCTCGGCCGGGGAGACCCAGCGCCGGTGGTCGGCGTCGGGCTGGGCGGCGCGGTTCGCCGGGGTGTCGATCACGCTGGGCAGCACCGTGTTGCAGCGGACCCCGCGCGGCCGGTACTCCACCGCCACCGCGTTAGCGAAGGCCAGCACGGCGGCCTTGGCGGTGGCGTAGCCCGCCGCGCCGGGGAAGGGGGCCACCGCGGCCCGGGCCGAGACACAGACCACCGCGCCGCCGCCGGCCGCGACCAGGTGCGGCAGCGCCGCCTGGGTGACCAGGTGCGTCGGGCGCAGGTTGATCCGGAGCATCCGGTCGAACTCCTCGACCGGGGTCTCGTGCACCAGCCCGCCGCTGGCGTACCCGCCGACGAGATTGACCACGGCGCGCAGCGGCGCGGCGGGGTCGGCCGCGGCCAGCTCGACGGCCCGGGCGGCCCCGGCGGGTTCGAGCAGGTCCGCGGTGAGCCGGACCGGTCCGGCCCCCGCCGGCTCCGTCGCCGCGCCCTCACGCTCCGGTACGACCACTCGCCAGCCGGCCCGGAGG